>WTGW01000006.1 GCA_011523395.1 Acidimicrobiia bacterium | reverse complement strand
GGACCGCCCACAGGAACTCGTCGAACAGCCCGTCGAAGCCGGAAGTGCGGTCCTGCACCCACCACGGTGCCGGGAAGAATGCCAGCGAAGCGTGCAGGCCGATGCCCAGCAGCATGGCGAACCCTCGCAGAGCGTCGAGGTCGTGGAGCCGCCGCCGGGGATTCGCCTCCGGATCGAGCCCGACTACTACCGGCGGTCCCGGGCTGTCTGCCATCGTTCGATGCTATCGGCGAGGTCCGCCGGACCGGCCAGGTCGCGGCGGGTCGAACAGTCCGGTGGCGAGGCGAGGTCGCGAAAAATGCCAATAATTTGTTATTTATGAGAAAGGGCAGATGAGAATGACTGCTGTGGACACCGCACGGGTCACCGAGCCGCTCGTCGACGCCAAGGACGAGGCAAGGCAGGCAGAAGTACGGACCGACATCGCCCAAGCCCTACTGACCATTCACAAAGAGACCACCGCCCTGGTGTGGCGGGCCACGGCCGTGATCATCGCCGCCTTCGGGATAGCCGTCACGATCATCCTCAACGTTCCCCGATGACATCGGCCATCCAGGGGGTTGAACCCGGGTTCAGCCTCGAGAGGCCAAACGGGGAATAGGCGGAGCCCCCGGCGGATCATCAGCGGTCAACGCTCTCCACTGCGCCTCGAGCAACTCGTCGTCAATCTCCGAGGGCTCGTCGGAGTACACGGCGTCAAGACGCGCCGTCACCTCCTCGGAATCCTCCTGAACCGGCACTTTCATCCCCATAGCCTTGACCTTAGGCCGGAGGCGCGCTGGACCGAGCGTTCGATGCCCAGGCGGATGGCGGATTCGGGACCGACGACTGTCACGCTCTTGGAGGCCCGGGTCACGGCGGTGTAGAGAAGCTCGCGGGTCAGCAACCGCGAGGACTCCACCGGGAGCGAGACGACCACCTCGTCGAACTGGGAGCCCTGGCTCTTGTGGATGGTCAGGGCGTGGACCGTGCTGTGCTCCCCCAGGTAGCCGGGCGGGAAGGAGCGGACGCCGCCCCGGTCGAACAGGACGCTCGTGTCCTGGCCGGCCCGGACCACCACGCCGATGTCCCCGTTGTAGAGGCCCAGGTTGTAGTCGTTCTTGGTGATCATCAGCGGCCGCCCGGGGTACCACTCGCCTCGGTACCGGAGCCCGGGGAACCTCTCGTCGAGGGCGTCCTCTATGTCGCGCCTCCACTGCTCGACGCTGCCGGGACCGTCGCGATTGGCGCACAGCACCGCCATCCCGTTCAGGCGGGCCAGCGCCTCCTCCTCGTTGCCCGGCTGCGATGCCGCCCGCACCAACCGGGCGCGGTGCTCGGTGACCCGGTCTCGGAGCCTCCGGAAGCCGGCCTCGGTCCGATCCCTCACCCAGTCAAGACCATCTACTCCCCGGTCGAGCAAATCTATCGCCCGGTCCGGATCAGCGTCCCGGACCGCGTCGGCGAAATCGGCGATCGGACCTTGCTCCTCGAAGCGGTGCACCCGCTCCAGCACCACCACACAGCCGGCGATCTCGGGCTCGCCCGGAGCGGGACGCCGCTGTGCCGGATCGAGCGACCGGGCGGCGGGACCCACTATGTCGGCCAGGACCGTTCCGGCCTCGATCGACTCCAACTGGTACGGATCCCCGACCAGCACCAGGGTGGCGTCGGCCCGCACCGCGGCTACCAGCTTGGCGGCCAGCGGCAGCGAGACCATCGACATCTCGTCCACGACCACGATGTCGTGGGGAAGCCGGTTCCGCTCGTGGTGGGCGAACCGGCCCCGGCCCCACGCCCAGCCGAGCAGCCGGTGGATGGTGCCCGTCTGCAGAGTCTCCAGCCTCTCCCGGACGATCGGGTGCTCCGCCTCGGCTGCCAGATCGTCGATGACCTCCCCCAGCCGGGCGGCCGCCTTCCCGGTAGGAGCGCACAGCGCCACCCTCGGGAAGTCTGCGGAGGTTCGGGCCAGGGCGGCCAGCATCCTCGCCACCGTGTACGTCTTGCCGGTGCCGGGACCGCCGGCGACCACGGTCAGCTTCCCGGTCAGAGCATTGACGGCGGCGGCATGCTGAAGGTTCGGCCTGCCGTCCCAGACAGGGGGAAGCAACTCGTCCAGGACCGTCCGGGACTCCGGAGAGAGGGTGGCCCGGGGCGCGGCCGTGCGGGTTCCGACCAGGTTGACGACCCGCTCCTCGTGCCGGAAGTAACGCTCTAGGTAGAGGCGATCGCCGTCCAGCACGAGAGGCTCCTCTCCCCTGCCGTCGCCGACCATCGCGCTGCCCGACACCGCCGCCATCCACTCCTCCGGATCCGGCCAGGGAAGCGCCTCCACCACCTCCGGAGGCTGGCCCTCGATCACCATCGCTTCCCGCTGGGTATCGAGACGGATGCATACGTGCCCGAAGCGGGTGCCCCGAACGGCCAGGGCGGCCGCCAGCATCACCGCCTGGTCGGTTTCGTGCCACAACCGGGCTATCACCGACGCGGCGTGGACCTCCAGCGGCGACAGCGCTCCCCCGTCGTTGAAGGCCGCCAGCAAGCCGGACGCGCCGACCACCGCTCGCGGTTCTCCGACAGCGGCTTCGATCCGTTCCGTGGCAACCATCATCGACGCCCTGCGAAGAGATCGCTCACAGCCACCACTGCCTCCGGGGGCGGGAACCAGCGCGCCACCCCGCACCGCTCCCCGTCCATGACCGGGGTGTCGGGACCGATCATGCCCCTCACGAACAGGTACATGGAACCGCCGAGGTGGACGGACGGACGGTAGCCGGGGAGGCGCCACTCGAGGTATCGGTGGAGAGCCACCTGGTACAGCAAGGCCTGGAGCACGTAGTTGCCGTGGTGCATGGAGGCAACGAGCGGGCCGGGCCCGTAGTCGGTGGCGGCGGGCAGCTCTCCTGCGGCCGGAAGCGTGTTGGACTTGAAGTCCATCACCACGTAGCGGTCGCCGCGGCGGCCCGGAAGCACGGTGACCAGGTCGATCTCCCCGGTCAGGAAACCGCGGAACCGATGAGGCTCCAGGTCCCCCAGCCGCGAGAAATAGCCGCGGTGGGGATCGTCTTCGCCCAGGCACTCGAGCACGACCGCTGCGATGTCACGCAGGGAGGTGGTCGACGCGGAAGTACGGAGCGGCAACTCGAAGCTCACCTCCTTGAGGGTCCGCCCCGGATCCAGGTCCCGCACGGACAGGGCGTCGTCTCCGGGTCCGAGGGGTGTTCGCATCGCCGCAGTCATCCCTCGAACGAAGGCATCCGTCTCGAAGTCCCAGGAAGCGTGCCGGGTGAGCCCGACCAGTTCGGCGCCGATCGCCCCGGATAGATCGGGAGAGTCGAAGGGCACGTTCTGGAAGACCCGGTGCACCAGCGACCCGAACCGGGGGCCCCGAGGGAGATCACCCATCAACAGCCCGCCGCCGGCGCCACCCGGCTCGCCGGCCTCCGCCGGTTCATCGACCCGGTCCGGTTCGTCCGTGGTGTCCGTCTCCCCGCCCAGGGGACGGTCCGGCGACAAGGAGGTGAAGGAGACCCGCCGCCAGAAGTAGTCGAGGGAACGATCGAGGCGGGCCCGTTCGAGGCGGCCGGGAGTCCGCCGCTCCCCCGTGTACGGCACCGTCGGCTGGGGCCTGCTCAGGATGGTCTGGCTGATGGTCCCCCCGGAGACCTCTACGAGCCGCTCGATCTCTCTCTCAGGGTCACGCCCGCGGCTCAGGATCTGGTGGAGCTTGGTCTTGGCCGAGTTCATGGTGTTCTCGATCCACCACACCACCAGGCGGTGCTTGGCCCTGGTGAGCGCCACGTACAGCAACCGGCCCTCCTCGGCGGCGTCCTCGTCCATCGCTGCCTCCCGGTGGGACTTGAAGCCGGGAGAGGTGGGACCGCCGACGTCGATGACACGGCGCCGGGGTTCCCCCTCCGGAGCAGGCTCGGGATCGTGGAAGACGGGTATCGCGGGCGTGATCCGGGGGATGTCCCACAGGTAAGGGGCCATCACCACGGGGTACTCCAGACCCTTGGCGGCATGCACCGTCAGGACCTGCACCGCCGCCGCATCGGTGTCCAACCGGCGCTGGCGGGACTCCACGTCCTCGACGTTCGCCTCGGCGTTTCGGGCGGCTTCGTCCATGGCGACCTCGATCCACACCACCAATGAACCGATCCGACCCCTCCGCCAGGCGGCATGCATCTCCTCGGCGATATGGTTGAGGTCGGTCAGTTCCCTCTCGCCCTCGAAGCCGGAGAGTATCCGGGCCGTGAGACCGGTCGTCCGGTCGATGTCGGCGAACATGGCCGGCACCCCGCGGTCGTGGAGCAGGCCCTGCCAGCGCAGGAAGTGTTGCTGCAGGTCGAGGATCGTGTCCCCTTCCAGACCCGCTACCTCGGGAAGGTCCATACCGACGAGGGGGGTGGTGGCCGCCAGGCGCAGATAGTCCGACCGGCTGGGCCGTTCGATCGCTAGGAGGAACCGGCGCCAATGCTCGGCCGCCTGTGTGGCGAACACGCTCCCGGTCCGGGCCACCACCGACGGCACGCTCGCGGCCGCGAGGGCGTCCCGGATCGTTCCGACCTGCCGCCCGGTCCGGCACAGCACCGCGATGTCCCCCGGGGCCACCCGTCGTTCCTTACCGTCGTCAGCCGTCAAGAAAACCCTGTTCTCAAGGAGCCGGACCACCTCCGCGGCCACGTCCGAGGCGACCGCCTCCCGAGCTTCCCTCACGTAGAAGAACGGTCTGAATTGCTGGCGGGGCAGCGGGAAGTCGTCGGAGAAACGGCGGATCTCCAGGGCTCCGCGGACGCCCCGGATCCGGGCGGTCCGGTTCCGGTCGGATGCCTGCACCCGCCGGTAGCCGATGCGTTCGTCTCCGAAGGTGGCGCCCGCCAGCAACGCGTCGAGCGCGTCGATCAGCGGGCCGTCGCTGCGCCAGTTGGTGGCCAGGGTGCGGTGGCCGGCGGGATCGTCGACGGCCGAGAGGTAGGACTCGATGTCGGCGCCCCGGAAGGCGTAGATCGACTGCTTCGGGTCGCCGATCACTACCAGCCGGGACTCGTCGAACACCGCCCTGAGGATCTGCCACTGGATGGGGTCCGTGTCCTGGGCCTCGTCGACCAGGGCGACGGAGTAGCGCCTTCCCAGCAGATCGCGGGCACCGGCGCCGACCCGCTCCTCGTTCAGCGCGTCGCGGGCCTCCACCAGGGTGTCATCGAAGGTGACCATGCCTTCCGCCCAAAGCCGCCGGGACAGCACCGACTTCATCTCCCGGGCCATCTCCGCCCGGACTCTGGCCAGTCCGTCCACGGAGGCAGGCTCAGGAGTGATCCGGGCATCCGGGACAGTCACCACGACCTTTCCGATCTGGGCCAGGTGCTCCTGGGTGACCTGCTCGAATCTCTCATCCGGCCGGGGAGCCGCGAAACGACCCACCACCAGGTCGCTGGCTGCCCGGCGCAAGAGCAGTTCGTCTATCTCACGGGGCTCCATGTCACCGGAGAGCCGTGACCGGAACCCGAGCTTCTCCAGCAACCGGAGCGCGAAACCGTGGATGGTGAAGATCTGGGCGCGGTCGAAGTGGGTCAGAGCCTCCTCGAGCCGTTCCGAGTACTCACCCTGCCGGTCGGGGTCGGCGCCGAGCAGGACGCTGACGTGGTCATCAACCGGCCCGACATGTGAACCGCGGAGAGCACTGAGGGTGGTGACCATGCGCCGCCTGACCCGGTCCTTGAGCTCGGCGGTGGCGGCCCGGGTGAAGGTGACCACGAGGATGCGCTCGAGCGGAAGCCCCTCCTCGGCCACCAGGCGGGTGACCACGGCCGCGATCGTGAACGTCTTGCCGGTACCGGCGCTCGCCTCGATCACCGTGCGGCCCCCGGCGATGGGCGCGTGGGGGTCGTAGCGACCGACCTCGGTCATAGCGACTTCTCCACCAGCAGCGGGAGGATCGGCCCCCACAGCCTCCGGGCGTAGTCAGGGAAGGAACTCCGCTCCAGGGCGGCCATCGTCCCCAGGTCGCGGAGCAGGAACTCGTTGGCCGGATCCTTGGCCTCCGGGGAGAAGCGGTCCGTCTCCCACGCGTTCTGGGCCTGTTTGCGGGCGCTCCCGAGGTCTCCGCCCACCTTCATCTGCCAGTTGAAGGCCGTTTCGCAGGGCAACGGGATGGGGGTGATGAGGCCTTCGACGTACAGGTCGACGAGGCCCGACAGCAAACGCTCCGCCTGGTCCCGGCGGCGCTCCGCGTCGCCGCGGATGGGTCCGATCCTCACGCTCCGGAGCTTTTGGCCCCGCAGGTGGCGGCCGATCAGCAGCCCCTGCCAGGAGTGGTGCGGGTCCAGCGCGGACAGGAAGACCATCTGGAGGAAGGCTCTCAGGCGTTGCTTTCCCTTGAGCCTCGACGGGGTGACCATGTCGACCCGGGAGGCACCCGGATCGGCCGTTGTCACGCCCTCGACCGTGCGGCCGCCCACCCGCACCGCTCCGGCGAACTGCTCGTGCCGCTCCGGGTCGTATCCCACTCCCGTGGCGGCCTCCCACAGTTCGACCGCCCGCTGCCGAGCCCGGTCGAGACCTGCCCGCCCGAGGTCGCCGGGGGGCAGGTTGTCGCCGGCTCGCTGATGGGCTTCGAGCAACTCGATCGGATGACCCGACAGCAGTCCGGCCAGGAAGCGGTCGGTGACCTTCCACTCCTCCAAGGGACCGAGTTCGGTGGGCACCGTGTCGTCGGGGATCTCTCCCTGGCGCGGGATCATGAAGCCGAGCCTGGTGCGGATGAACTCGCGGGCGGGATGCTCGAGAAAGCGGCCCAGGTCCGCGAGCCGGATCTCCGTGAAAACGTCGTCCTCGGGGGCGGGCAACAGGAGATGGGGCGCCTCCCCACCGGTGCGATGCTGGACGGCCAGCGACCCCTGGAACTGCATGGGGTCGAACCCCCACGGTCCGGGCACGCCGAGACTTCCCGGGACGAAGTTGGTCTCGCTGAACGGCTGCAGAGGATGGTGGGTCCGGAGGCTCTCGAGACCGGCCTCCCCCGCCATGGCGGACAGCAAGTCTGCCAACTCGGCGATGGGAACCGCCGGCGGGTACTCGGCGTTGGTCAGAGGGTCACGCCCCGAGTAGGTGACGACCAGGTGGTCCCCGGCCGCCATGACCGCATCCAGGAGGAGCTGGCGGTCCTCCGCGCCGCGGTCGGAGTCACCGATGATCTCGTTGTCGACCAGCAGGTCGTCGCCGTCGGCCCGGCTGCTCCTGGGGAAGCGCCGGTCGTCCATACCGAGCAGGCACACCACCCGGTAGGGCACCGAACGCATCGGAACCAGCGTGCAGACCGTGATGTCCCCGGTCCTGAAGTGCAGGGGGCTCGGCACATCCTCCGACCAGTAGTCCACCACCAACCGGGCTTCCGCAGGCTCGAGCAGCGGATCGTCGCCGCCTGCCTCCACCCCCGGGAAGCTCTCCTCGAGCAGGCGCTCCAACTGGCCCCACTGCCACTGGTCGTCCCAGGCGGGCGCCGCCAGCAGCCGCACGGCCGCGGCGATGGCCGGCCCCCACTCGGAGTAAGGCCGAGGCCCGCCGAGAAGCTCCCGGACCGTGACGATCCGGTCCATGATCTGGGCCAATAGCCCGATCGGCAATGCCTCCTGCCCCTCGGCCCCGTAGAGGGGGGCGATCGCTCCGACCACGCGGACGCTGCTGTCCGCGTAGAAGACGCCGGAGAGAGCCCGGTCGAGCCCGCGCCGCCAGGTGTGGTCCCCCACCCGGCCGGCGTTCCACCGGGCGCGGTGGTCGGCATCGAGGCCCCACCGCACGTTGGTGTCCTCGATCACCGTGGCGATCGCGTCGGCCGTCTCCTCGTCGAAGCCGAACAGTCGCCGCACGACCGGCATCGCCACCAGCTCGCGGACCGTGCCCGCTTCGAGGCGGTCGCAGGCCAGGTCGAGGACGGTTGCGGCGAACCGGACCAGTGGGTTGGTGGCGGCGGGCGCCCGGTCGGCGATCCGGAGGCGCAGATCAGGCAGGGAATCCCCGCCGGCATCGAGGTCCCCACCGGCATCGGGGTCCCCACCGGCGGCCTTGCCGAGGAACACCGCTTCCAGGAGAGGGGCGAAGGTGCCGAGGTCCGGCGTCATGATGACGACATCGCGCGGTTCCAGGGTGCTGTCGGCCGCGAGCATATGGAGGATGGCGTCACGAAGGACCTCCACCTGCCTCCGGGCGCCGTAACAGACGTGGATCTGGACCGACCGGTCCTCGTCGCCGGCGGCGTCGATTGCAGCGGTCTGCCTCGTGGGGAGGATGTTGGAGCGGATGTCCTGCTGGAGCCGCCCGAGCAGGGTGGCGGCCGCGGTGCCCGATCGGCCTCCGGATGGTTCGCCCGTATAGCTCCGGCTCGCCAGGACCAGCTGGAGCTCGCGGCTCTCCTGCGCCCAGGAGCGCAGCAACGGATGCCGGGGCAGATGCGCGCTGGGATCGGACCCCCTCGCCGAACCGGCATCCACACCGTCCCGTCCGGCGAGGACCGCCGTGTCCCGCCACAGGACGGGAGAGGGATGGAGCAGGTGGAGATGTACATCGCGCGTAGCGGCCAGCGCCTCGAACACCTCGACATCCATCGGGTCCACCGAGGTGAGCCCGTACACGAAGATCCGCTCCGGCAGGTCCAGGTCGAGCGCACCGCTCCGGACCGGCTCCAGGGCCGAGGGGATCAGCTCCGCCAGGCCGGGGATCCCGATCCGCGCCCGGACCAAACGCCACAAGCGCGCCTGCCAGGCGTCCGCCTCGGGAAGGGCCCCTCCATCGGGCCCGACATCCTCTCCCTCCATCCAGGCGCGGACCATCTCAGGCCGGCGCCGGGCGTAGCGCGTGAACAGCCCGGATATCTTGCGGGCCGCCCGCAGGCGCTGGCTGTTGCCGAGCGTGCCGACCGCATTCGGCGCGTCGATGAAGCGGGCCAGGAGCCACATCCACGGCTCATCGAGGTGATCGTCCACCACCGAGACCAATGTGCGGGTTAGAGCGGGTCCCTCCCAGGCATCAAGCGCCGAAGCCAGTTCGGGAACCGCTCGTAGCACTTCCCGGACAAGGCGACGCGGGGAGGGGAACTCCACGTTGGCACACACCCCGTCGCCGGATGTCCGGTCGGCCAATTCCGAGGCGATCCGCTGGGTGAGCCAGCGCTCGATACCGCGCGTCGGGACGGCCACCACCTCCTGCACGAAGGGATCGTCCGGGGGTGACGCCAGCATCTCGCACAACCCACCCACCAACTCGTCGGGATGCGACCCGACGTGGATCAGCAGCGCCACAGGGCCTCCGGTGGACGGCAGCAGTGCGGGGGCGAACCCGGCTTGCCCGATCGGTTCAGAGCGCGTGTCCGGTGCTGGTCCTCCACAGAGGCGAACTTATCACCCGCCACCGACACATCTGCATCCACGATCTAGGCGAGGAAATCGCGTCCGTGGCGAGCCTCGCCGAGGTGCCTGCTCCGTTGTATGGTTGTTTATTTGATGGAGTATCGAGCGGTGGAGAGAAGAGTTTGTGAAGGTCGGTGTGTATGTCGATGGTCTGAACCTGTACTATGGCGGCCGAAGTCTCTTCGGTAGGTCTGCATCCGGGTGGCGGTGGCTTGACCTGCGTCAACTGAGCCAACGGATACTGGCGCGCCGCGCCGACTGGTTGGGGCGAGGTGCGCTGGTCCACCGTGTGGTGTACTGCACAGCGTTCATAGACGGGAGTCTCCACCCGGCGGAGCACCGACGGCAGCAAGTGTACGTGGCCGCGTTGAGAGCTAACCGCTCGTTTGATCATCTTGAGGAGGGCAGGTTCACGGCTCGCCGGAAGACCGGCCTGTTGGCGACACGCGACCATAACGGTCGGCCGGTTATCCACACCTCTCGTTGGCCGGTGATGGTGCAGGACGGCACCGGTAAGGAGGTCCGCGACGCCCGGTTCATGGTCTCCTACCTGAGGGAGGAGGAAAAGGCAACGGACGTGAACGTTGCCTCCCATCTGCTGTCCGACGTCTTGACCAGCCGAGTGGACGCCGCGATTGTGATCTCGAATGACAGTGATCTACGGCTACCGATACGGTTAGCGCGCCAACGGGTTCCGGTGGGCGTTGTCAACCCGAGCACCAACCGTCTGGCTGGTGATCTGGCCGGTAGACCCGGCGACGGTGTCGGTGGACACTGGTGGTACCGGCTGGAAGCCAATGACTTCCACGCTTGCCAGCTAGCAGGAACAGTGGGCGATTATCGGCGTCCACCACGCTGGTAACCCGACGCTGTTTCCCGTGACCTCGGGCTAATGCTCGTGCTAAATTTGGGTACAAGCGCTTAGCTCCCGGTAAGTTTGTATCAGGAGTGGTTACCCACCCGGCCCACTTAGGGCCGGGTCTTTTTTGGGGCCTTCGACGGCCGAACGAGCGACAACGGGCGTGGAGAGTGTCCTCACACACTGGCTGCGACCTGCCAGCAGCCACCGAGTCCAGGACCTTGCGGCGGAACTGGGGTGGATATCGGTACAGCATGAGACCCCTCCTTCACGGGTCAACACACCACCAGATTCAAGTAGCCCGACTCCACGAATCCGGGTATCCATCACACTCTCCGGCAAACCCGGGCGGCTCACACACACTCCGGGTAACGGCCACGTCTCCGTGGCGGCAATACGGCTAGCTGCTGTGGGGCACCACCCGTACGTTTGCGGGCATCCGGTCCACCGAGCGCTTGACTACGGCATCGGCCAGGCCGGCGAATATGCGCTTGTGGATGGGCCACAACGCGTACCAGTAGAGAAGGCCCAGAACACCCGCCGGATGGAAGTAGGCGGCGGTGACCGTGCGGGATCCGTCTGCCTCGGGCAGCACCTCGAACTCGAGGATTGCCGTGCCGGGGAGGCGCATCTCCGCCAGGAGCGTCAGGCGGCGACCCGGCTCGATGGCCGCCACCCGCCAGAAGTCGACCGCATCGCCCACCCGCAACCGGGTCGGATGGCGGCGACCGCGGCGCCTGCCGGCTCCCCCGACCATGCGATCCAGGATGCCGCGCAGGTTCCACAACGGGTCGGCGTAATACCAGCCGTTCGTCCCTCCGATCGACGACACGACCTCCCAGACAGTCTCCGGTTCCGCTGCGCACATGCGCTCGACCCGCTCGCCCCGGCTGTAGAAGGACACGTCCGAGCGGTAGTCGCGCATCGCGAACGAGCCTTCCGTCCAGCGCGCCGGCATCTCGGCATCCCGCTCGGCCTCGAGGGCCGCGCTCACCGCCTCTTCATAGGTGTGGAGAGGGAGGGGAATCGAGGTGGCCAGGTCGGCGCCGGGATCGATGACCAGGTCGTGCCTGAGACCGTCTATCAGCGGCCTGGCAACGTTCGTGGGTACGGCCGTGACCAGGTTCAGCCAGTAGGAGGACAGCCGCGGGGTGAGGACAGGCACGGGAACGATCAGGAGCCGCTTGCCAATGACCCGGGCGAAGCCGGTGAGCATGTCCCGGTAGCGCAAAGCCTCGGGGCCTCCGACATCGCGTATCCGGCTTTCTGACCCTTCCGTCTCCGGAAGCCGGAGCAGGTACTCGATCAGGTCATCCAGGGCGATCGGCTGGGTCATGGAATCCACCCACCTGGGCGTCACCATCACGGGCAAGTGGTAGACCAGGTCGCGGATGACTTCGAAGGCCGCCGAGCCCGGCCCCACCACTATCCCGGCCCGGATCTCGGTCACCGGCACCGAGCCCGATCGGAGCACCTCGCCGGTCTCCCGCCGCGAGTCGAGGTGCGCCGAGGCGGCCTCCCGCGGCTGCAACCCGCCCAGGTAGACGATGTGGGCCACCCCGGCGCGTTCCGCAGCATCCCGAACGTGGGCGGCCGCCCGGCGGTCCAGTTCCGGAAAGTCCTTCCCCGATGCCATCGAGTGGATCAGGTAATAGACGAGATCGACCCCTTCGAATGCCTCAGCCAGCGACTCCGGATCGAGAGCGTCAGCGCGGACCGGCTCGACGCCGTCCCATCCACGGCCTGCCAGAGCCTCCGGCCGCCGCCCGGCAGCCCGGACCTCATGCCCCCGCTCCACCAGCCGCGGGATCAGATGGCTCCCCACATACCCGGAGGCCCCTAAAACCAGCACGCTCGCCACCAGATCCTCCTCACGGCGGTCAGTCCGAGCCACGCACCTCGTCGGTGCTCACAACAAAGTCTATGGCTGCCCTACTCGTAGCCAGATACCGCTCAGGTAAGCCGCTAGATCTCTCGGAGTAGCCATCTACTCCATCAGTCTGAACCAGTCCCTCACGCTTAACTGCAGGCGGAGGATCTCGTCCTCAGCAAGAGGCGAGCAGTGAGCAATCGGACCCCTGAGGCCGTTGAGCCTCGTCATGACTGTTTCCACGGCCTTCTTGCTGGTGAACTGACCACCGAATAGATCCCAGTTTGTCTTGATGATCTCACCGAGTTCACCGAAGGTGCTGAAGTCGAGCTGATGTGTAGAGCGGACGGTGGTACCGGAGTCGAGTTCGCGCCGCATCCGTTTCTTACATTCGTCTCGTATCTGGTCGGGCACTCGGTCCGATAGCCACCACTCGTAGCCCTCGGCCTCTTCGAGCACGTCGCGGACAAGACCCCGTATGGTCTTCTCAAGTGAGTAGAAGACCTCATAGTGAGGTGCCATCTGCGCAGCCTCAACTCGGATCGCCTTCTCGATTTGCGGGTAGTAATCCTCCTCGGTCGAGACAGCGCGCCCGTGGTCGCGATCCAGGCCGATGCCGTACTCGGTCTCGACGCGATCTAGCGCATACTCGGTCAGCAGGTTCGCCATGACGAACAGGCGCAGCGCTCTCTCCTGGCTCGTACTACACATCACCGAAACAAATTCTCACGAAGGCTTCTGAAAATCGCGTTGAACACCGCAATGTCTGACGTTGCAGGTAGATGCAGGTTGATGGTGTAACCAATCCCGAAGCCTGCCAACGACGAACCCTCTGCTGTCTCCGAGACCACGCTGTCTTCCTCGGTTGACTCAATCGTGGGAACCGTTGGCGTGCTGAAGTCCGCGAACGCACGTAAGGCTTTGAAGGACCCGAGAATCGCCCGGACCACACTCGAGCCCTTCTCCTGACCCGTCACCTGAAGGATTACACCCCTAATGTCCTCGTCGGTAGCTTCGTGGAGGTACTCGTTGACGTCATACAGAGTTTGGTAACCGTGGCGCATCGCTTCAGCAACGGCGGCTCCGCTTTGCGATTCGTTTCGGAACCGCTCATAGATAGGGGTTGGCGTACCGTCGGATCGAAGGAATCCAATCCGCTTCAGGTAGGGGATCACCTGCTTAGGCGAGCCACCCTTGAGGCCGAGCTTGGTCGCTAGGAAGTCCTGGCTGAATTTCTCCGGTGTCGGCGCCAGCTTCACGCGTTCGAGGGTCCTAGTGATAGTGCTGTGGGCAGCGAGGTATGGAGGGTTGACAGGTGCCATGAATGTGCCTCTTCCTCAAGTACGATGGTGCCGCGCGACTATAGCTGCAGCAAATCCAACAGGCAAGGAATGCCAACACCACGTCCCGTGGTGCGAGCTACACCCCTGGTCAGAGGGATTTCAGGAGTGGTACACTCCCTAAGCACATATCTGAGCGGTTTCCAGGAGAAGCCAAGTAATCGAAGAGCATGAGGCTGGCGGCCCGACCCCTTCAGTATAGCTCCTCGAAGCATAGGTCAACCACCGGAGGTCCATACGATCTCGAACGGGTGGCGCCATCACCGACATCACCAACAGCTCGCGAACGACCGACGCTGGTTCCGGAATGTCGTCTCCACCACACACAGCCGGACAAATCACCCAGCAAGGACACGCCGGCATCAATCCCGGGTACCTTCGGACATGACAGCACGAGTCGCCGCTGGAGGCAGCCGGGCCGCTACGCCTGGCCTCGCGAGATCGGCCGCGTGGATCTCCATGAACTTCTCACCGACCCGTCTAGGAGCGACACGTCCTCGTAGACAGGGTCCGACCAACCTCGGAAAGCATCCACATCCTCGGTTTGCTGTACTGAGCCGTCACCTCGGATATGGGCGACCTCGATACCTCGGATGTACAGGACCCGGGTGACGAGCAGGAAGCGATGGCAGCCGGATGGGTTCTCCTCGCTACACATGACCGCTACCCGGGAGCGCTCCGCCCGCTCGACCAGCCGGGCTAGACCGGACTCGAACTTCGGGCTCTCTGCCACCCGTCCGTAGAGCACATGCCCCTCCTGATCGTAAAACCGGTCCCCGTCAGGCCTCCCACCGAGTTCTACCCCCAGGAACAAGTACCGGATACCGGCTGCGCGCAGATCTCGCTCCAGTGCCTGCCGGTTGAATTGGGGGTTAAGGCGCGAGAACGGCGAGGAGCGCACGTCGGCCACCGACTCGACCCTATGCCCTTGGAGGAGTGCCACGAAGACCTCGATCGGATGCGTCGAGTGACCGATGGACAAAAGCGGGGGATCACCCGTACCAGCCGGATCAGCCTCGTTCATGCCGCGATGTGCTCAGCCGGACCGCCAAGAGTCACTGCCTCGCTGCGCCCGCACCCACCCCGCGGGATCCTCGTCCCACTCGTGGCCGGTGTCCGAGATGGTCCCCAAAGATGCTTCGATGTCGTCCCACCGACACTCGTCATCAAGACCGCGTCTGATCAACTCGGCAATCAAGGCACTACGACCCCTCGGCCCCGCCCTCCTGTCGAGTGCCACCACCAACTCGTCATCCAGGTGAATGTGTAATCGCATGGCTCGTTACACACTATCCGGGTTCGAGTTTGGCCGACCACTCCTCCAATCAGGGTCTGGATCCGCCGCCTGGATCGAGTCCACGTAGCAACACTTCGTAACCGACGGCACCGCGGCTGCCGCTCAACGAGGGTTGCCCGCCGCCTTGCTGTGCTGGTCGAGTTTGTGGAAGAAGTCTCGGTACACGGCGTCCCTGTCGACGTCGGTGGCCTCGCTCATCAACGGCCGGCCGGGAAGGTGTCGCCACTTGAGTTCCTCGTTCAGGGCGGGGGTCGGTACGAATGCGGTCGGCACCCAGGTGGGATCGATCAGCCATGCGAAGTTGATGAAGTCCCAGCACACCCAGGACTGGCCCGGGAAGGGCTCTACGAGCCGTTGGGCCCGGAGGCGGTTGTGCGTGTACAGGTAGTGGAGGTAACTGCCGATCTCGCCGCGGCCGTCGACCCACCGCTCCGACTCCGGCAACGACATCACGAGTTGCTCGCCGATGTAGTAGCCCGGCAGGTACAGGAGCGGCACTCCCGAGTCGAAGAGTAGGCGGGAGGCGTGCTGATCCTGCACCAGGTTCATCGAGGGGGAGTTGCTGAACCTCACGAACGTCGGGTATGCGGATGTCCACGACACCACCATCCGGGTGATGATCTCGGGTTCCATCAGCAGCGCCGCGGCGATGTTGGTGACCGCCCCGATCGCAACCACGTGGAGCAGGCGGTCGTCGTCCGCCATAGCGGCTTCGATGATCCGCCGGGCGCCTTCGCTGTCCACGATGTCGTCGGGTGACTCCATGAACCGGTCGGCGCCCCGGAAGGCCACCCCGTCCGATGACATGCCGAGGCACCTCATGAGGGTACCGATCTCGGCGTACGACATCTCCATGCCCTCGGCCACCGTCTCGAACTCGACATCCTCGGGCTCGACCCCGGCGGCCCTCAGCCTGTGCAACCAGGCCGCGATGTCGTCAACCTCCCCAGCGGTCGAGGCGTCCACATCCGCCCGCGCCGCCGCCAGGAGAGGCTCCCTGAAGTAAGCCCGCGAGAACGGCGCAGCGACCATGGCCTCGATGTCGAGACGCTCGGGCGATAGCAGGCCCCAGGTGATGGCGAACTGGTCGTCGACCTCGTTCGCCGCATCGGTATCGATCAAGACCCGAACCCTGCCCAACTGCGGCGCCAGCATCTCCATCCGCCGCTCGTCGCTGATGTGCGGAAAACGTGTCATGCGTACTCCCGACCTTATCTGGTCCCGTCTACAGCCGTGACCCTTAGCGGATGCGGTCGAGGACGATGAGCGCTCCGGTATCGAGGACGATCATCATTCCCCGTACAGGCTGCGCCGGGCAGCCTCCATCTCCTCGTCGGTGAACGCCCCATTCTCCTCCTGCCATTCATCGAGGAGTCGGCCGAGGCCCTCCAGCGCCTCCCGATGCTTCTGCGGATTGTTGTAGAAGTTGTCAGGGTTGCTGAGGCTGGCCTGGTGGATCTCCTCCATAGCCACGGCCAGGTCCTGATCCATGTCTGGGTTGGGACCGGCCACAAAAATGGCGTACAGCTTCGGCGCCTCCTCGGGCGCGGCCTCGCGTGCCTGCTTGGTTTCCATACCGGTCAACGTACCATCTCCGGGCCCCGGTGGCGACGGACGGCACAGAAAGGCGTAACCCCGGCCGTTTGCCGAAGCAGGGACGGTTCCGGGGTTTTCAAGGCTCAACGTATCGCCGCCGTAGGACAGATGTCAAGCACCAACCACCAGGTCTTCGCGCAGCGCATCACGCGGAACCGGCTCCCTCGTACCGCAACGTAACCGGAATCTGCGTCGTTCGAACGAGACGAACCGCACACCGCCCGCTGGGGGGTGTCACCCCGTCCTAGCTACAACAACCGCGAACCTGCCGTGAGACGCCTCCGTCAAATGGAGGGCGCGGTGGCATCGCTCTGGATATTCCTCTAACGATCAGTGCGCCCCGGATAAGCCCGATGCACTAGGCAGGCTGTAGCTGTAGTTGTTCTAGCATGCTCGGACTCAGGTATCTGAAGCTCTGCGGTGGAGTGAATCCAGCCATCCGCTGACGGAGGGTTTTGAGAGACGGTTGTTCTAACAGACGAGACGGGTTATCCAACACAATAGCCACGGCACGCCGTGCTCCTTCGAAGTACGATGTATACTCTTCCTCTGTCAAGGCACATTGCTGGCCATATCGCTTCCAAATCTCTGCTGTCGATGAAACATTCACGTCGATAATCCGGCATGTGCCTAGCAACTGGCAAAGTGGAGAAGAAGCATATAACAATGCAAAGGCTCCGGGTTCTATAGTAGGTGCTACCCGCCTTAGCTCAACCGTCTTCGTTCCATCGAGTATCAAGTCAGCAAAGCGAGGCTTTACCGACAAGAGTAGCGTACCCTGGTCACTTGACATAGCGCGAACTCTCCTTGTAGATGGCAGAGAAGAACTCCTCCGCTATTGGACTCGGCGACCGCAGCACTGGCATTTTCTCGCCTACGCTCTCTGCTACCTCACGAATTCTGGATAGACTCATTGGGTTGTCGAATAGCTCAGTGCCTACGAAACGCAATGCCATGACTCGACCGTCGGGCGCTGCTGCCTTCTTGACTTCGTATTCCGTGTATACGCCTAGACGCGAAAATCGTCGATAAAGAGTTAAGGGAAGGCCAATTCGTACCTCTCGCAATTGCGAAGCAGCCCTGATATGGCCCTCAGTCTGGTAAGGTGTAGCACCTGATACATACCACAATATCCTGGCGGGCGGTGCCAATCCATATGAATTCCTCCAGCTCCGATAGTAGACGTGTTCTCTACTTATGCCCAAGCCTTCGGAACGGCCGAATAGTGTCCCCGCAGCACTACGAGTGTCGATCAACTGCTCGGCGAACGAAGGGCGTATCGGTATCAAGAAGGTTCTTAAGCTCCCACCTAGTAGTTTTAGGGGCCAGCGTTGGTGTTCGTATAGAGCGATGTCAGATGCTGTCGCTCTCTCGTGTCCAAAGAATGATGAAGCTGATATCAGTCCAGTATTGAGGTTACAAATCCAGTTGTTATCCTTATACAGATAACCCTCATCCTCTAGAGACCTCTCCAACGAAACGGCCAAATACCGGTCTACGACCCGAACGGAGGATAGCTCATTGTCGAGAGCGTAGTTCCTCAGCATTGAGCAGAGCTGCCTGCCAATAGTGTCAGCTAGCCGATCCTTGCTCGCCAATCTCAATGCATTGACTACGAGAGTACTGCCGTCTATATAACTTATTGCACTCCCAATATTGTGGGATTCGGCTGTTTGGATGATTATGATGTGGCTGGAATCAGGTGTCGCTAGAGCGGTTCGTAGGATACCCACAAGACTGCGACGTGGTTCGGACTGCGCATAATTCTGAAAGGAGAGTATGAAGGATCGTTCCTCGTCTACCGAAAAACGGATTGAGATTGGCGTTGCGTTTAGTTGCCTTGGCTCATAGCGGTCCTCCGAGCGGAGTTGGTCGAGGTTTGCTATGAACCGCGTTGGAGACACGACACTTAGTCCGAATTCGTTCATCAATAAGTTAGAACGCTTTGTCAGTTCCTGATCACGCGTTACGAAGTATTGGCCCTGACCTGAAATTGTATCGGCTAGGTGCCGGTGGTCGGGTCCTTGAGCACGAGGCAGGAGATCGGCTATCTGCGCCACTAGGCGATGCCATTGAGGATCTCTTGCTACAGGTAGTCTGAGGAACTGTTCAAGCTGACCTCTTATCTCGTTTCGCATGTCGAGAGTCGGAAGGTGACCAGCCTCCTGATATGTTTCGTCCGTGATGCAGATGTCAGCTAACTGGGTGATCCAGTCGTCCAAGAGATGCTGGCTAGGAAGGCCGCGCTCGGCGGACGCACCAAGTATGTCCCTTACGACATTGAAGTCGATTACAGCTGTAACGCGTAGATTGTCATTATCAGCAGTTGGCATAAAGAGACTATGATGCCCGTGGCTGCGGAACCAGATGCGGAGGAGTGTGCCTTGTTGGCTTCGACCGGGACGCTCCCCGATGTTGATGAACCCGAACCGTGGCCAGAGCGTATTGGCCGGGTAGTCATCTCGGCAGGCGAGTTCGATGCCCCGTCGGTCTTGGTAGCGCTCGCTAACTGCATCTACGAGCGAACGGGCCATGCCTGTTCCTTGATGGGCAGCATTGACACACAGGTGGATGATCTTGACTACTTCCCGCGGAAGGTCAAATAGCACATAACCAGCGACTTGGCCGTCAACGAGTGCAGCGAGGAGGGTCTCGCGTTCAACTCGGTCCTGGAAGCCTTGTGTTGGCATGAAGCCCAGCCAGCGACTGTTACGCCTCCAGAGGTCGACGATGCAATCGAACTCTGGGCTGGGATACCGGACCGGCAGAATCTGACAATCCGACGTGCCGGGTTGGGGAAGCGAGTCCGAGACCATGGCTAAACCTTCGGAGGTTTGCGTTCGGCTTCGGTGGGTTGGGGGAGGTCGGCTGCTAGGAGGAGGGGGCCGTTCACGATCTCGTCTAGGAGTTGGGCCGCGGTCGGGGTTACGTCGATCGTGTGTTGGAGGATGGCGATGAGGCGGAGGAGTTCGTCGGTGAAGACCCAGGTCTTCGGGCGGAGATCGTCAAGGGGACTGGACTTCCTTCCTTTGCGGTTGGCCATGCGGTAGCCGAGCCACGACTGGAGGACCTTGAGGCCGGAGACCTCGAAGCTCCAGACCTCCTCGCTAACGGGGCCGAACCGGCCGGTACCTACTTCGAGCGTCTTGTCCTTGGGCCGATAGCCGAAGCTGTTCGGGTAGCCCACTACGGGTGATATCTCGGTGACCGACCCGGCGGGGAGAGTTGCGTGGCCACCGTCTCCGAAACGCTCGCCCCAGCTGTGGTACCAGAGCAGATCGCGGCCGAGTTGTACCGCTCTGTTGAACAGATCGGGATCGCGGGTGACCGGGACGTGGACCGGCTCGGCCACTTCGGCCAGTTCGTCGGCGTACCGAGCGCTGAAGGCCCCCGTACCTAGCAGGGCATGGACATAGGCGACAAGACCTTCGACCGCCACCGGGTTCCCGATAACGTCACCCAAGGACTCCAGCAGTCCAGCGGGGAGGTTGGGTTCCTGAGCTGACCCATCACGGTACATCGGTATCACGTTTTTGGCACCGCGACCGCTGAAGTGATGGAGGTCAGGTACATAGGGTGTGACGGTGAGCGCTGGTCCACGACCGAACTTGGTCGAGGTTAGGGTTGTCAGAAACAGCTGACGGGTTCCCCTGACACGCCATAGGTCAGGCCTCGGAAAGTCCGCCACTCGATGGTCGGCGATAGCCCACTGCCTATCGAAACTTCGGTACCCGTACCGTTCAGTACCTTCAGGTCGATCGGATCTATCAAGACTCCGAAGTGGACGGAGCCGCTCAACACCGCCCAGGATTGGCTTCGGACTACTGGTGGTCTTGCGATCTCTCGTCTCCTTGAGCAGATTCTTGCGTTCACGTGGGACCTCGGTGACCAGCCGCGCCCACCGTCTATTCAAAAGACCCTTCGTTGTCGCTATGGGCCAAGCTCTCTTGAATTGTGCGCCAGAGTGGTACCAGGGAAACAGGCTGGTAAGTGTAGGCCATGACCAGTACTCGGCCTCGCTACGTGGTACGAAGGCTTCGAGTCCGCCGCCAGACACGTCGGTACTCATACATCCTGGAAGGGACAGGGCGCTCAACTGTTCGAACTTCTCTTGCCGGGTTCCAAGGACGCGTAGGTAGCGGACAGAGCATGGCGAATCTGACATCGTCTTCCTTACGGCGAAGGCTACGGCGACCGGAGTGCGGATGTCGAACACGTTCTCCTCCACCAGAGCGCCACGACCCTCTCCTCCGAGATCGACGATCAGCAGTTCGTCGAAGGCCTTGCGGAGCAGTGATCGGACGCCTCCCATCGAAAGGCCGTCAAGATAGGAGGAGGCCGTGATGAAGGCGATGACACCAGGACCCGGCGGCAGTTCGGCTGCTTGCCAAACTGCCCAGCGCCAGAAGTACACGTAGTCGTTGTACAGGTTCTTGATGTGTACTCCTAGGCCCGCCTCCTGCATGGGCCTGGTCACGTCGTCGAGCAGGGGCTTGATGCCTGCCGCGCCATGGCGCACGACTCCACCTTTTCGCTTGCCGGTGTCGTCCACGGCCCGCTGCTCTCGGTCATAGGGAGGGTTACCAATGACGACCGTGAAGCGTTCATCTTTCTTGAGTCGGGCGGCACGTCTTCCCTCGGCCGCCACTGGATCTTCCATCAGATCGAATGCCATCTGCGGAGGATCGTGATCGAGGGTGTCGGTCAGCAGGATCTGTACAGCGTCAGTCGGCAGACCTTCGTCGTGCAGTTGCAGGGCGAGCTTGAGATGGGCGACCGTATAAGGGCCGAGCATGAGCTCGAATCCGTGCATCGCGGGTAGCACCCACTCGCTGAGTTGTTGCCGCCAACTCTCGCCCGCGTGCGTTCTCTCGAAGGATCGTTTCGCCTGTCGGAGCCAATGAACCAGAAACGTGCCAGTTCCCGCGGCCGGATCGATCATGGAGACGAATGGCTTCGCAGAGTCTACGCCATCCGGAACCTCAAACCCGACCCGTTCGGCGACGTCCCGCCATGTGGACTCATCGGCGATGCCGGCTTCGAGTCCGAACCTTGTCCGGAGCAGTTCGTCGACGCCCCGGACTATGAACTCGACAACCGGCTCCGGAGTGTAGAAGGCGCCAGCATCGGTCCGGATCTTCTTGTCGTATTTCTTGAGGAACTCTTCATAGAAATGGATCACAGGATCGCCGCCCTTGGCGGTAGATCCGAAGTTGTCCAGAATCGCCTCTACGTCGCTCTCGCGAAGATCGGCTATTAACAATTCGAGCCCGCTGCCGTCGAGGTCGAGCGTGGCGGCTTCTCCCTGGATCCGCTCGAAGAGACTGGAGAGGAACGGGTTGCTGAGCGGAATCGCTGACAGCACCGGTGTGGCACCGAATCCGTCGGGATCGCCCACCCGGCTGGCAAGCAGGCCGTAAACCAGGGTCTGAGCACACATGTCGGCGAACCGTTCGTCATCCACATCGGCGACCAGCTGCCTACGGATGTCACCCATGAGTTCCGAGAAGGGGCCTTCACCCTCCTCATCGGCCAACGCATCCGCGATCTGAACGCGCAAACAGCGGGCGCTCCGCGACATTCGATCAGCTAGGCGAGTGGCCGAGTTGATTTCTTCACCAGGTTGCAGTGTGAACGGGTCCCGCCACGCCGCGCGCCAGGCATCAGCGTCGGTCTCATCGTCGGGCCAGGCGAGCTTTGGTAGTAGTTCCTCGGCAAGGCGGCGCAGTCGGTGGGTCGAGTCGGCGGGCCGCCACGAGAGGCAGCGGAACTCGACCTTCGCGGCGGCCTTGTAGAAGACCAGCAGATGGAGCTCGGTCCTGTCACCCTCGCCAGTTGTGACGACGAAGAGGAGGTCGTCGAGGATCCATGAACGGCGGTCGCTGTCCGTGACAGATCTTCTCTTGGTGATTAGAGCGTTCAGGATGCCGCGCAGACGAGTGATCAACAGCCTCTCACCGGACAGATCAACGAAGAAGATTCCCCACGGCTGGTCGGCGGTGAAGGGGCGTACCTGGCGGACCCGCTCGATCCGGGCCCTGATCAGGCGGGGAACGCCCAACTCTTCGAGGTCCCAATCGAAGGTGAGATCGTCCACATCCTCGTCCTCGAGCATGGTCTCGTCCTCGAGCGGCCAGTCCAGCTCGTCGATGAAGTAGCGGAGTAGGTCATCGGCGGTTCGGACCGACTTCAGGTGTTGCAACGCGTCATCGGGTCGTCTTCTCATCCGTTCAACTCCATCCAGCACATGAGCTTGGGCTTCGGAGCGTTGAGGGGTGCCTGTACTTGCTTGAGATAGGTGTTCCGAACATGACGCAGCACCTCCTGGCGGATGTACTTCAATGTCTTCTCCTCCATCATGCACCGGCGCAATGTTCGGGGCTTGGATCGGATGCTCTCAATGATCGGCCCGGTGGACTCGATGATCTCATCCTGGTTGAGATCGTAGAGGTACCAGCGGGTCGGTCCGGCTTCGAGCGTGAAACCACCCTGTTGCTTGTCGAGGGCGGGTAGCGAGTAGCAGAAGAAAACGCCCCGCGCGCCCTTGGAGAGCTTACGACGGCCGGAAAACACCGAACCGGGCATCATCTCCAGCCGGTTCGCCAGCTGAGGGTCTTGCTTCAGCAGCTTCTGGTACTCGAGATGCATCTCTTCGGCGCGGGACTTCTTCCCCTCGTAGGAGGCGTTGAACTCCCGTAGAGCGTCGAAGTCGTCGTCTGGGCGCAACAGCTTGCGACCCTCGATGCCGAAGGTCTTGGAGATCAGCAGCGTCTTGTTGGTAACGCGGGTGTACAGGGTGAGTATCCGGTTGAGCTCGTTCGGAGGCAGGAAGTTCCAGAATGCGACCTTGCCCCGGTCGGCGGCGGACTCCGGATGATCGGTTGCCAGGCGCTCCTCCACCGCCGGGTTCATCCGCCGGTCTACCCGTCCGATGCGCTGCATGAGGCGCACCGGGTTCCAATGGATGTCGTAGTTGACCAACCGGGTGGCGTCCTGGAGGTTGAGGCCTTCGGAGAGGACGTCCGTAGACACGAGGACCCGGATCTCTTCCTGACCCTCTTCCCGAAGCTGACCAGAACTCGACCCGTTGTAGTAGGGCGAGAAACGCCGGATTATCTCGGCCCGGTCCACTTTCGATCCGCCGTCGAGTTGAGTGAGGCCGTCGATGCCGGCCTCCATCAGTTGGGCGCGCAGGTAGCGGGCGGTATCGGCGAACTCCGTGAATACCAGGACCTTGCGACCCGCCATGTCCTTGGTTCGCAGCAGGCGGATCAGCTTCTTCAGCTTGTCGTCCTGGGCCGGTTGGAACGCCCGAGTGAACGACAGGAACCGGGCGATCTGGTCGAGGTCCGAGAAGACCTCCTTCAGGATTGCGGCCACGTCGTACTCGTCTCGCGTTAGATCCGGGACGTCTTCGAGCAGCTCCGGGGGAACGATGTCCTCTTCGGGCTCGTCCTCGTCCTCTGTGGCCGCTTCGTCGAACGAGAGCCCGAGTTGTTCGGTCGGTCGGTAGGCGATCACTTCTGCGTTGGCACGCTTCCAGCGTTTGTACCGTTCCTCCTCCGCGGGTGTTGTGCTGTGGACCTCGGCGAAGGCCAGCAGCTTGCGCATCAGCCGGTCGAGGGACCGTTCGAACGCGTGGACCGAACTCTCGAACCGCTTGAGGAAGAGGATGCGAATGAGGCCGACCACCTGTTTCTGGCGGTTCTCTTCGAGCGGATCGATGCCGTCGTCTGGTCCGATGTAGTAGGCAAGCGGGTAGTAGATGGGCAGCGAAAAGAGCGGATTCGTCTTCTCGAACGCCCGCTGGAACATGTCGAGGGCCTGACCGTAGGACTTGCGGATGGAGTACTCCGCCACCTGCGGTGGTCGCCGCACCGGAAAGTCAGCGGTCTCATCACGCTCCTGGAGTTGGCTGGCCTTGGCGTAGGCGCGGCTGCGTTGCACGACCAGCGCCTCGAAGATCTGGTCTGCGTCCAGCACTTCACGGGCTTGTTCGTGAAGGCCGTTCTGCAGCGAAGCCGCCTTACCGCCGAGCGAGATCTGCAGTCGTTTCTCCAAATGGTTGAACCGGGCGGTGAAGTTGTTCACGCCGAGGGTGCGGGCGAAGTAGGTGTCGTCACCCCTGGTAAAGAGTTCGGCCATGTGCCGAAAGTCGGCCAGCCGGTTGTTGACGGGCGTAGCCGTGAGCAGGAACAGGAGTTTGGGCCGGATGCTCCCGTCGAGTAGGTCGAACATGCGCCAGTACCGGGACCTGCGGTCCTCTTCGTCGTCGGGCCTGGCGGCTCGCCCCCGGTTGCGGAAGTGATGGGCCTCGTCGACGATCACCGCATCGGCCTGGGCCGTGATGTGCCGGAACCGCTCCGGGAAGTCGCCCATGCGGTGCAGATCGGTGTGGTTGAACAGGACCAGACTGGAGAAGTCTGAAGTCCCGCCTATGCCTCCGAGGTCGGGTAACCACTCACGTAGATGCGGTTCCCAGACTCCCTCTCGAGCAGCCTTTGGTGCGAACACGACCACCCGCTTGTTCTCGTGCTGGATCAAACGCTCGATCAGCATCAGACCCACGAAGGTCTTGCCAAGCCCGACCCCGTCGCAGAGGAAGGCGCCTCCGTAGCGGCGGGCGATCTTCATCAGCGACCAGTAGGCCTCCTTCTGGTACCGGTCCAGTTGGGGGAACATCTGTGACCGGTGCTCGTCCCATTCACCCGCCGTAAGCTCGTGACCGCGGAAGTACTCGTGAAGGGCCTTGGCATATACCTCGAAGGGGGTATATGTATGGATGTGCCGGCTAACGGTGCGCAGCACCTCATCGGTCACCGGTTCCGCTTCCGACCAATGGGTCTCGAACCAGTCCTGAAGCTGAGCGACCTCCTGGCCGCTCTGGATCTGGATGTTGAGTTCTACGTTCTGCGTGAGCCCCGGCCGGGTGAAGTTACTGGACCCGACCAGCGCCTGGGCGCCGATCACATCGAACTTGGCATGGGTGATGTAGACCTTGGCGTGGAACTTCTTCTTCCGGTAGACCCGGCACTCGATCTTACCGCTCTTTATCGCTTCGACCACGGCCTCGACCCCGCGCAGGAAGGGGTTGGTTCGCTTCTGGTCCTCCAAGTCGGCGTCAAGGTGCCCGATCCGAGTGTGGAGAGCATCGACGAAGGCCCGCTTCGTCTTCAACGACACCTGATCCCCCATGAGTATGCGTATCTTGTCGAGCTGCTGCCACTTGCCATCAAGGGCGAGTAGCGAGCTGATCTCGAAGAAGCCGGTCGCTACATCGAATGATCGGGCCAGGTCGGTCCACTCGCGCAGGTACTCGAGGCCCGTCCAGCGGGAAAGGCTGTTGTCGACGATGAAGAGATCACCGCCACTCCGTCGCTCTGTCCCATCCATCCGGATACAGCCTCCCGGTCAGCCGCCGACCGCACATGCTATAGGCACGAACGGAACCCTTCGTTCACTGTCTGGAACCCATTATCCAGCCTCAGTGTGACACGCCTATGCGGGCTGGGGCCAGCTTGGGATGCTGGAGCAGGCCCGTCGTCTGGAGGCTAGGCACCGTGGCTTTGATCCGATCCTCACCCGCGTGGGGAGGTTCACCATCCCTGCGGCGAGCGCCACCATGAAGGGCTCGTGATGGGGCGGCCCGGCATGGGCGTAACCCCGGCCGTTTGCCTAGGCAGGGACGGTTCCGGGGTCTTCGGGGCCTACTGTATCGCCGCTGTGCGACCGATGCCAAGCATCGACTATCAGGTGGTGGCACACTGCCTCACCCGGCACCGGCTCGCCTCGTATCTCTTGAGGCTGGGATGGTTGGGCATGGGGCGATCAAGGATGCCTCGCCCCATCCCTGAGGTTCAGTCTTCTTCGAGGGTTGCCTCGTCGACTAGCAACGTCACGGCGTTGTTGAGGATCTGGAGGAAGCCTCCGCCCACCGTTGCCTTGATGCGGTCCTCGCCGGCTTGGATGTTGACCGTTCCGGCGGCTAGGGCCGCCATCACGGGCTCGTGGTTGGCGAGGATGCCGATCTCGCCTTCCACCGTTCTGGCCACCACGAACTCGGCCTCGCCGGACCACAACACGGCCTCGGGGGAGACCACGTCGACCTTCATGGAGGTCGAGGCGACTACCACTAGGCGGCTTCCTGCTGGATGGTGCGGGCCTTGCGCATCGCCTCCTCGGCGCCTCCCACCATGTAGAAGGCCTGCTCGGGCAGGTGGTCGAGTTCGCCGTCCAGCAGCATCTTGAAGGAGTCGATGGTCTCCTGAAGCGACGTGTAGACGCCGGGCTGCCCGGTGAACTGCTCGGCCACGAACATGGGCTGGGACAGGAACCGCTGAATCCGGCGGGCCCGGGCCACGATCAGCTTGTCCTCCTCGGACAACTCGTCGACGCCGAGGATGGCGATGATGTCCTGGAGGTCCTTGTACCGCTGCAACACCCGCTGCACGTCGGTAGCCACGTCGTAGTGCTCCGTGCCCACGATCTGGGGATCGAGCGCCCGGCTGGTCGAGTCGAGCGGATCCACCGCCGGGTAGATGCCGAGCGCAGTCAGCGGGCGGCTCAGCACGGTGGTGGCGTCGAGGTGGGCGAAGGCGGTGTGCGGGGCCGGGTCGGTGATGTCGTCCGCCGGGACGTAGATCGCCTGCATCGAGGTGATCGACCGGCCCTTCAGCGAGGTGATGCGTTCCTGGAGGAAGCCCATCTCGCCGGCCAGGGTGGGCTGGTATCCCACCGCCGAGGGCATCCGGCCCAGCAGCGTGGAGACCTCCGAACCGGCCTGGGTGAAGCGGAAGATGTTGTCGATGAACAGCAGCACGTCCTGGCGCTGGATGTCCCTGAAGTACTCGGCCATGGTCAGCGCCGACAGGCCCACCCGGAGACGGACTCCCGGGGGCTCGTCCATCTGGCCGAAGACGAGGGCGGCCTGGTTGATCACCCCGGTCTCGGACATCTCCAGGAAGAGGTCGTTCCCTTCCCTGGTGCGCTCCCCCACCCCGGCGAACACCGACACGCCGTCGTGCTGGGTGGCCACCCGGTTGATCATCTCCTGGATGAGCACCGTCTTGCCCACGCCGGCGCCGCCGAACAGGCCGATCTTGCCGCCCCGGAGGTAGGGGCAGATCAGGTCGAGTACCTTGATGCCGGTCTCGAACACGTCCTTGGTGGGCTCGACATCCTCGAAGGGCGGGGCGGGACGGTGGATCGGCCACCGCTCTCCCGAGAACTCGATGTCGGGGGCGTCCAGGGAGTCGCCCCACATGTTGAAGATGTGCCCGAGGGTCTGATCCCCGACGGGGACCGAGATGGGCGCGCCGGTGTTGCGAACCGGCGACCCTCTGACGAGGCCGTCGGTCGGCGCCATCGCCACCGCTCTCACCCGGTTGCGACCCAGGTGCTGCGCCACCTCGGCCACCACCGTCTTGTGCTCGCCCTCGACGTCGAACTCGATCTCGAGGGAGTGGAGGATTTCCGGGAGGCCTTCCCGCGGGAACTCCACGTCGACCACCGGGCCGGCGACCTTGGTGATCCGCCCTACGCTGACAGCTTCTGCCATGTTCTCTCCAGTTTCAACTCGCGGACATCGCTTGCGCTCCGCCCACGATCTCGGCTATTTCAGTGGTGATCTCGGCCTGCCGGGCCTGGTTGGCCGTTCTCGTCAGGACCTTGATGAGCTCCTCGGCATTGTCCGTGGCCGCCTTCATCGCCCGCTGGCGGCTGGCGTGCTCCGACGCCGAGCTCTCCAGCAGCTGTTCGTAGATGGCCGACTCCACGTAGCGCGGCAGCAGCCGCCCCAGGATGGCGCCCGGATCCGGCTCGTACTCGTAGGAGACCGCCGGCCCCGAGGTATCCGGCCCGCCTTCCTCATCGGCGGGAGGGCTGACCGGTAACAATTCGGCCCGGGTGGGAATGTACGAGAGGGCGGAGCGGAAGACGGTGTAGAAGATGTCCACGGCATCCACCGTCCCCGACCGGTAGTCGTCCGTCAGGACCTGGGCGATCCGGCGGGCATCGGCGTAGGCGGGCTGGTCCGTCACCGCCAGGAAGCTCTCCGCCATCTCGTAGCCGCGGAAGCTGAAATAGGTCTGCGCCTTCTTCCCCACCGCGTACAGGCGGATCGAGACACCCTGATCCCGCCACTCGACCATGTGCCGCTCGGCCATCCTCAGCACCGAGGAGTTGTAGGCGCCGGCCAGGCCCCGGTCCGAGGTCACCACCAGCACACCCATGGTGCCCAGGTCACGGCGCTCAAGCAAGGGGTCGGCCACGTCTCCCGAGGCGCGGGCCACGTTGCGGATGACCTCGATCATCTTCTCCGCGTATGGGCGGGCGGCCCGGACCCGCTCCCGGGCCTTGACGATGCGGGAAGCGGCGATCAGCTCCATTGCCCGGGTGATCTTCTTGGTGGACTCGACGCTTCGAATCCGCCGGCGGATGGCTCGGAGTTCGGCGCTGGCCATTCCGGGGCGCTACTCCCCTCCCCCGAAGGAGTCCTTGAAGGCCGAGATGGCTTCTTCCAGCGCCTCGGCGTCGGGGAGCTTTCCGGTGCGCTTGATGCTGTCGAGCAGGTGACCGTGCCGTACCCGCACGAACTCCCGCAGCTCTCGCTCGGCCCTCGAGATGTCCTCGGCGGGGATTCCGTCGAAGAGGCCCTGGGTCACCGCGTAGATGGCCAGCACCTGCTCCTCCACCGGGACGGGGGCAAACTGGGGCTGCTTGAGGACCTCGACCACCCGGCGGCCCCGCTCCAGCTGGGCCAGCGACACGGCGTCCAGCTCGGAGCCGAACTCGGCGAAGGCCTCCAGCTCGCGGTACTGGGCCAGGTTGAGCCGCAGGGTTCCGGCAACCTTCTTCATGGCGCTGATCTGGGCGTTGCCACCCACCCGCGACACCGAGATGCCGGCGTTCATGGCGGGACGGATGCCCGCGAAGAAGAGGTCGGTCTCCAAGAAGATCTGGCCGTCGGTGATCGAGATCACGTTGGTGGGGATGTAGGCCGACACGTCGTTGGCCTTGGTCTCGATCAGCGGCAGGCCGGTGAGGGATCCCCCGCCCATCTCGTCCGACAGCTTGGCGCAGCGTTCCAGCAACCGGCTGTGCAGGTAGAAGACGTCGCCGGGGAAGGCTTCACGTCCCGGCGGGCGCCTCAGGAGGAGGGAGATCTCGCGGTAGGCCACCGCCTGCTTGGACAGGTCGTCGAAGATGACCAGGGCGTGCTGACCGTTGTACATCCAGTGCTGGCCGATGGCGGAGCCGGCATACGGCGCGTACATCTGGAGGGCCGGCGGCTCCGAGGCCGCGGCCGTCACCACCACCGTGTACTCCATGGCGCCGGCCTCCTCGAGGGCGGCCACCACCTCGGCGACCGTCGAGGCCTTCTGGCCGATCGCCACGTAGATGCACTTGACCTCGTCGGGAGTGCCCTGGAACTGCTTCTGGTTGATGATCGTGTCGACCACGATGGCGGTCTTGCCGGTCTGGCGGTCGCCGATGATGAGCTGGCGCTGCCCCCGACCGATCGGCGTCATCGAGTCGATCGCCTTGATGCCGGTCTGGAGCGGCTCGGTTACGGGCTGGCGTTGCACCACCGACGGCGCCTGCGTCTCCAGCAGGCGGCGCTCGGTCGAGGGGATGTCCCCCTTGCCGTCCAGGGGCTCGCCCAGCGGGCCGACCACCCGTCCCAGCAGCCCGTCGCCCACGGGAACCGAGAGGACGCGTCCGGTCTGGCGGACCGCGTCGCCCTCCTCGATGTGGGAGGCGTCGCCCATCAACACCACTCCGAGATCCTCCTCGTCGAGGTTGAGGGTCACGCCGAGCAGGCCTCCCGGGAACTCCATCAGCTCCGAGGCGGCCGCGTTGGGGAGTCCGGAGACCCGGGCCACGCCGTCGGCGACCGAGGTCACGTAACCGACTGTCTCCTGCTCGAGGCTGGGCGACCAGCTCTCCACATGCTCCCGGAGCGCGGCGGTTATGTCATCGGGACTAATGGTCAGTTGAGCCATCGAATACTCCACTCCTGAATCTCGGTTGACCTTGTTTCGGGGGCAAGTCCGGTCATCCGGCCACCGCCTCGCGTAGCCGTTCCAGACGCTTGCGGACGGAGCCGTCGATCACGGTGTCGCCCACCCGGGCAACCAGACCACCGAGGACCGACTCGTCGACCACCACCCGAACCTCCACTTGATTGCCGATCCGCTCGGCCAGGGCCCGGGCCAGGCGATCGACGGTCTCGTCATCCAGCGGGACCGCGCTCCGCACCTCTGCGACGGCCCGATCTCGCGCCTCGGCCGAGCGGGCCGTGAACTGGTCGGCTATCGCCGTCAGGTCCTCGCCCCGACCCAGCCCCACCGCGAAGCTCACGAAGGCGACGGTGAGACGGTGGGCGCGGGCAGCCAGGAGGTCGTCGATCACCGCCTGCTTGCGTTCCATCGGCAGGCGCGGGTCGCTGAGCGCCTCCCTCAGGTCCTCGGAACCCTCCAATGCCCGGGCCACCAGGAACAGTTCGTTCTCGACCCGCTCCAGGACACCCTCGCCGCGGGCCAACTCGAAGATGGCGGCGGCGTAACCCTGAATCCGTGCGTCGGCCATCAGCAGCCTGACTGTGGAGTGGCGGTGTGCGCGTATTCCACTACTTGCTCGACTCCAGCTCCGCGAGATAGTCCTCGACCAGGTCCATCTGGGTCTCCCGGTCGAGGTTGCGGCCGACCACCTTCTCGGCCAGGTCGACCGACAGGCCGGCCACCGTGGTGCGGGCTTCCGCGAGGGCGCGGGCGGTCTCCGCGTTCGCCTCATCGCGAGCCCTGGCCACGATCTCGTCCGCTTCCTGCTGCGCCCTGGCGATCGTCTCGGCACGCACCGACTCGGCCGCCTGGCGGGCCTCGTCGACAATGCGGGCCCCTTCGTCCTTGGCGCCGGCCAACTGTTCGCGGTACTGGGAGGCCAGCTGTTCGGCTTCCTCCTTGGTGTTCTCGGCCGCCTCGAGACGGGACCGCTCGGCCTCCTGGCGGCGGGCAAGCGTGGCGCTCAAGGTGGGCACGACCCATCGCCAGACGAAGAAGAAGATGATCGCGAAGGCGATGACACCCGCGATCAATTCCGACATCTCGGGCCGCAGCAGGTCGATCCCGCTGCTTCCCGACTCTTCGGCAGCCACCACCAGGGGCGCCGCCGCCATGTATCGCCTGTTCGAGGTCACCATCAGCCGATGAAGAACAACACGAAGCCGATCAGGGCCAGCGCCTCGGTGAAGGCGATGCCCAAGAACATGGTCGTGCGGACCGTTCCCTCCATCTCCGGCTGCCGGACCATCGCGGTGATGGCGTTACCGACCACAATGCCGATACCGATGCCGGGACCAATGGCCGCCAGGCCGTAGCCGACCAGGTTGAGGCTCCCGCTGATGTTGCCGGTGAGGCCGGCTTGGGCCAGCGTGAGCGCTCCCTGCCCTAGCGCAAGAACTGCGTCCATCCTTGGTTCTCCCTTTCTGGTTGTCTATTTCGTCACTTTTGTCGTTAGGCCCGTGCGCCCGTGTCCGGCTCGCTAACCGTCAGTGGGCCGGCTCAAGCGAGGTCTGGATGTAGACCGCGGAGAGCAGGGTGAAGATGTAGGCCTGAAGCACCGCCACCACAAATTCGAAGATCCAGATGGCCAGCCCGAAGGCGAACCAGATGACTCCGATACCCGCCTTGAGGCCGATGTCGCCCACGCCGGCCACGAAGAGCAGGCCCGACACGAGCAGCAGGGTCAGCATGAGGTGCCCGGCCACCATGTTGGCGAACAGCCGCACTGCCAGGGTCACGGGTCGGAGCACGAAGGTCGAGACGATCTCGATGAGCCCGACCAGCCAGCGCATAGCGATGGGGACCGACTTCGGCCAGAGGGCATCGAAGAAGTAGTGCTTGAAGCCGTTCTTGGCGAAGCCCACGAACACGAAGATCACCCAGGTGAGGATGGCCAGGAAGCCGGAGAGGGCCATCCGCGAGCTGATGGGGAAGTTCACCAGCGGAGTGACCTTGAAGAGGTTCCCCACCAGCAGGAAGAAGAAGACCGACAGGAGGTAGGGGAAGTAGCGCATCCCGTGCACCGGTCCGATCACGCCCTTGGCGATGTCGTCCCGGACGAAGCCCACCAGGCTCTCTATCGCCAACTCGTACTTGGAGGGGACCAGCTGCCCGCGGCGCAGGCCGAAGTAGAGGAGCCCCAGGACGATGGCCATGGCGGCGAAGATCAGGAAGACGGTTCGGGTGAAGTGGAACCCGCCTATCGAGAACAGCGGCGTGGTGAACTCGAAGAGGCTGTTCACGTCGGTGGGCGCGCATATGACCTCGGCCTCGAGGTCACAGTCGATCGCCAGAATCATCACCTCACCCATGCGATCGATCACTCCTTCCTCTCGCCGTCCCGGCCTTCCACGCCTTGCCGGATCTGCTGGCTCGCCGGCTCCCGCGCGTTCCCGCCTCCCAGAGGAGCAACACCATGTAGGTCGCGATCACGGTCAGGCCGAGCGCCGGACGATCCACATCGAAGAGGGCTGCCACAGCCAGCATCGTTGCCACTATCAGGCCGAGGCGTGCCACGAACCCGAAGAGGGCACCGGCATGATAGGCCCCGAGCGACACCCTAGCCAACCAGGACATCAGCGCCCCCGACAGCAGGTAGTAGCCGACCACCAGGACGACCCCTATGGCCGCGGCGACGGCGCCGTCGAGGCCCCTGATCAGGCCCGCCATCACCACCGCGAGCGGGCCCACCACCACGACGCGGCGCAGGAGGGAACGCACCAGGTTCAGCTCGACCGGAGGGCGGCCCGCCAGATAGTCCTCGACCTCGCGGCGGGTCACACCGCCATTGGGGTGCGTGGTAGGGGTCTCAGCGGCCGGCAACGGGCTGCTTCCCGGTGGGGATCCTGCCCACCATCCACAGGCGATAGAACCCGTTGACGGATCCCAGGACGATGCCGGCCACGATGAGCCAAGGTTCGGTATCGAGCCATCGATCGGCAAGCCAGCCCAGCAGGGTGCCGGCCATAATCGAACCGAAGAAGGAGCCTCCTGCAACCCATCCGTCAGCCACTGCTGAGGTAACCCCGGCATGTGCTGTCCGGAGGGCTGAATCCGCAGGTGACCTGGGAGTTTCCGCTTGGGAGTGGTGCTGGCCGACGGGCTCGGGCATCGGCCCGGATCGTAGCAAGCTTGTGATCAGCTTCACAATCAGCAGAGGGGTGCCGCCCGGGCTGATCGCCGGTTACTAAGAGCCGCTCGATGTATCGCGGATGGACAGATTCGAGATCCGACGTCGGGCGTTGGCACCACCTCGGTGGGTCGATCGCGCGGTGCGTCTTCCAACTTTGATCCCACATCTCCGAAGGTCCCACTCCGAGGTGGGGACTAATCAAGGTCACCCTGCCAGAGGCGGCGAGCGAAGTCTGTCGCCGGGAGGATGTCGATGCCGTCGTCGGTGCGGCGCGGGCGGGGTTCGAGGCACACCATGATCCGGCGCACACCGGGGTGTTCCTCGGCCAGGGTGCGGAGTCCCTTGAGGTGCTGGCTGCCGATCCGGGCGCTCGCCTTCGCCTCGACTGCGAGGCGCATGTCGCCGATCACGAAATCGACCTCGATGCCGCTGGGGAGTCTCCAGTAGGCCAGTTCCTCGTCGCGGTCGCGGTAGGCGATGAAGGCGGAAAGCTCGTGGAAGACCCAGTTCTCGAACGCCTTGCCGTACCGATCCGTGCCCCGTTCGAGCTCTCCACGGCGGGCCAGGCGGTTCACAACCCCCACGTCCTCGAAGTAGAGCTTCGGCGCTCCGGCAAGGCGGCGCTTCGCCCGCCGCCGCCAGCGGGGCAGTCGCCGCGCCAGCAACGTGTCCTCGAGGATGCCGAAGTATGCCTTGGCGGTGGGTCCCGACACACCGCAGTCGCGGGCGATGTTCGAGTAGTTGACGGGGTCGCCGTCGCTCAGGGCGGCCGCGTCGAGGAAGTCCGAGAACGCGGGTAGGTTCCGCACCAGGCCCTCGGCAGCGACCTCCTGGCGCAAATAGTCTCCGATGTAGGCGTCGAGTAGGCGCCGGGGCCGGGCGGACTGGTACATCCTGGGCAGGTAGCCGTGGTTGAGTACCCGGTCGAGGTCGAAGCCCTCCCCGATCTCTCCGGCGGTGAGACCGCGCAGATCGTAACGCAGGGCGCGCCCGCCCAACAGGTTGGCCGCACCGCGCCGCACCTTGCGCGCGCTGGACCCGCACAGCGCGAAGCACAGCCCGCGGTTCTCGATCAGCCAGTGCACCTCGTCGAGCAGTGCGGGCACTTTCTGGACCTCGTCGATGACCACGTGCCGGGACGGATCCGGACCCGCCGCCTCAAGCTCCTGGCGCAGCAACTCAGGACGCCCCGCATAGCGGCGGAACTCGTCGGCCTTGAGCAGATCGACCCACACACCGTCGGGATACCGCTGCCTGAGCAACGTGCTCTTGCCCACCTGCCGCGGCCCCCAGAGAAAGAAAGTCTCCGTCCCCGGCGGCGGCAGCAGCAATGATCGTCTAAACATGTCCTTTAGATTATCATGATAATCTAAAGTTGCACCTTAGATTCTCGTCCAGCCAACCCTCGCGGGGACGGCTCTTGAGCGGCTAGACGTGGCCGGGGAAGTCGGGGGGATAGGGGGGGAAGGCCGAGGCCAGTTCCGCCACGTCGGTCTGGACCTCTCTGACTATCGCCTCTTCTGTCCGGTGCCGGAGGGCGCGGGTGATCAGGGCGGCGATCCGGGCCGCCTCGGCTTCTTCCATCCCGCAGGTGGTGATGCCGGGCGTGCCGATGCGGAGGCCGCTGGTGATGAAGGGCGGCCTCGGGTCGAACGGAATGCCGTTCCGGTTCAGGGTGATCCCGATCGAGTCGAGGAGGGTCGAGGCTTCCTTGCCGGTCAGGTCCTCGTCGATGGACCGCATGTCGAGCAGTAGCAGGTGGTTGTCAGTGCCGCCCGAGACCACCCGCACCCCGCGCTCCATGAACGCTCCGGCCATGGCCGAGGCGTTGGCCACGATCTGGTGGGCGTAGGCCTGGTAGGCCTCCGTCGAGGCCTCCCGGAAGCAGACCGCCTTGCCTGCGATCTGGCTGATGATGGGCCCGCCTTGCATGTCGGGGAAGACCGCCTTGTTGAGACCGGCCCCGTACTGCTCCTTGGCCATGATCATGCCGCCCCGGGGTCCCCGGAGCGCCTTGTGGGTGGTGGCTGTGACGATGTCGGCGATCGGCACGGGATTGGGCGACGCCCCGCCCGCCACCAGGCCGATGAAGTGGGCCGCGTCCACCATCAGCAGCGCCCCGATCTCGTCGGCGATGGACCGGAAGGCGTCGTAGTCGAGGTGGCGGGAATAGGCGGAGTAGCCGGCGAGGACGATCTTGGGACGGTGTTCGAGCGCCTTGGCCCTCACCTCGTCCATGTCGATCCGCTCGGTGTGGCGATCGACCCCGTAGGCCACGAACCGGTAGAGGCGGCCGGAGAAGTTCACCGGCGAGCCGTGGGTCAGGTGGCCGCCCTCGGCCAGGCTGAGGCCGAGCACCGTGTCGCCCGGTTCGAGATGCGCGAAGTAGACCCCCATGTTGGCCTGGGCGCCGGAGTGGGGTTGGACGTTGACGTACTCCGCGCCGAACAGCGCCTTGGCCCGGTGGATGGCCAGGCTCTCGAGGCCGTCCACCCACTCGCAGCCCTCGTAGTAGCGCCGCCCGGGGTAGCCCTCCGCGTACTTGTTGGTGTAGATCGATCCGCACGCCTCCATGACGGCGGGCGAGGCGAAGTTCTCCGACGCGATCAGGTGGATGTGGGTGTTCTGGCGGGCCACATCCCGGCTGATGAGGTCCGCTACCTCGGAGTCGACCTGCTCGATCGGTCGCATGTCGGTGATGCCGTCACCTCCGCTCTGGACGCGGCCCCAGGGTACTAGTGCGGCGCTGGAATCGGATGCTGCAAGGGGCTGTCATGCCAGCTCCCTTGCGCGGCGGCGGAGCGTCCTCGTAGTGTCCTTCTCGGGTGAGACGCCGACAGTGACCGACATCAGTGGGCACGCAGCCGCCGGCTTCGAACGAGTCGTAGACGCGTTCGAAGAGAACTTCGCCATCCGGGGCGAGGTGGGGGCCGAGTTCTGCGCATACGTGGGGGGCGACTGCGTGGTCAACCTGTGGGCGGGGATGGCCACGCCGGAGCGCCCGTGGACACATGACACGCTCGTCTTCCTTTTCTCGGTTACGAAGGGGCCAACGGCCCTGGTGGCCCAGATCCTGGCCGACCGCGGTCTGATGGATCTCGACGCCCCGGTAGCCGCCTACTGGCCCGAGTTCGCCGCACAGGGCAAGGACAGGGCGCTCGTACGGCATATCCTCAGCCACACGCTCGGGCTTCCGTCGTTCCCCCGGTACTGGGATGTCGTGAGCGGCGACGACCAGGCGGGGTGGCATCGCACTGATGAGATCGCGGCCCGCCTCGCCGCCGCACCCTTGGCCTGGGAGCCGGGTACCACCCTCGGCTACCACTCGATCAGCTACGGCTGGCTGGTGGGCGAGCTGGTGCGGCGGATCGACGGCCGCACTCTCGGGACGTTCTTCGCGGACGAGGTGGCCCGCCCGCTCGGCTTGGACCTGTGGATCGGGCTTCCCGTCGAGCAGCACGGGCGGGTGGCCCGGCTCCTGCACGATCCCGACCCTGCGGCCGACCTCCTGAGGGCCATCTGGGGGCCCGCTAACCCCGCCGCGGCCGCGCTCTTCATCGGACCTACGGGGCGGAGCCCGGTCGATCTGGCCAACGACCCGGACTTCTGGACGGCGGAGGCCCCTGCCATCAACGGGATCGGCGACGCCCGGAGCGTGGCCCGCATGTACGCCATGCTGGCCGGGGGAGGCGTGCTCGACGGGGTGCGGATCGTGTCCGGGGAGTCGGTCGTCACCCACTCGGCCGAACAGGCCCGGGGCGTGGATGCCCTATTCGGAGGCGTCTCCCGCGTCGCCCTCGGCTACGGCCGCTCCATCGGCGGCGGCATGTCGCTGGGACCCAACGACGAGACGTTCGGGATGCAGGGCATAGGAGGTGCCGTCGGCTACGCCGACCCGGTCGCAGAGGTGGGCTTCGGATACGCCATGAACCAGACGTACATGGAAGCGCGAACCGACCCCCGCCCCCGCGCCCTCACGACCGCCCTGTACGAGGCGATCGCTCGCCACGGCGGCTAGCAGGGGGGCCGGGTCCGGTGGCCGGCTCTCAGTCGTATTCCACCGTGAGCCGAGGGGTGACGGGTAGCGCCTGGCACGTGAGGATCGCCCCTCTGGAGATGTCGGCGTCGGTCAGGGCCATGCGAGCTCTCAGGTGGATTCTCCCCCGCCGTAGCCGTGCCCGGCAGGCGCCGCAGACGCCTGACTCGCACGAGTAGGGCGGAGTCTCGCCGGCGGCCCGGGTCGCGCCCAGCACCGTCTGCCCCGCCGCCACCGGAACGGTGAGGGTGGCGCCTCCGAGCCGTACCGTGGCCTCCGCCGCCACGCCCGCCACCGAGTCGTCAGGCGGCTCGACCGGGCCGTAGCTCTCCATGTGGATGCGCGTGTCCGGCACGTCGATGTCCAACAAGGCACGCCGGACGGCGGTGTTCATCCCTCCCGGGCCGCAGACGTAGTACCGGGTGTCCTGGGCGTAGGGGGGATGCTCGTTGATGAAATCGGCCACGCACCCGGCGTCGATGCGTCCCCGTCTCCAAGGCGCGAGGGATGACACCCGGGAGGGAGACGACAGCACGTGCCGGACCCGGAGACGACCCTCCGAGCCCTCCTCCATCCGGGCCAAATCCTCACGGAAGATGGCCGATCCGGCGTCGACGTTGCCATAGGCCAGCCGGGCCACGGAATGGGGCTCGGACGCCAGGACGGAGCCGATCATGGCGAACAACGGCGTGATGCCGCTGCCCGCGCCGAAGAAGTAATAGGTGCGCCGGGCCCTGGGATCGGGATCCAGGCAGAAGCCGCCGAAGGGAGGCATCACATCCACCACGTCGCCGGCGGCCACGCCTTCGTTCACGTGATTGGAGACCAGGCCGCCTTGGTGACGCTTGACGGTGACGCGCAGGAGTCCGTCCTCCGGCCTGTCGGAGATCGAGTAGGGCCTCCGTACCTCTTCACCACCGAGGTGGAAGCGCAGCGTGACGTGCTGACCGGCCTTCCAGCGAAAGGTCTCCCGCAGCCCTTCGGGAACCTCGAAGACCAGGCTGGTGGCCCGCTCCGTCTCGGCCCGGGTCGCCGATACCCGGAGCCGGTGGAATGTTCCGTCCACCTATCCCTCGACCCAGCGCCGCACCAGCTCCTGGTGCGCCCGCACCCCGGCCTCCCCCTCCGACGAAGGGCCGTGCTCGAAGTAAGGGCTCCCAAGGGACCGCTGCTGCTGCTCGCAGGCATATATGTCCTCGGCCATGAAGTCACCCGAGGCCATGGGGTCGTCGCCGTGCCCTTCGTATTTCCCGGAGACGCGCCTGGTCCAGAACCTTCTCGAGCGCGCCGCCTGGCGCGTGAAGGCCCAGGACGAAGCGGCGGCCACCCTGGTGCGGATGACCACCCGGGTGCGGTCGGGCGAGATGGGGTTCACATGGAACAGGGACCAGGTGCTCTCGGTCTCCGCCAGCCCGATGCCGGGGAAGAGCATCGGCACCCACGCGCCCGCCTGGTCGGCGGGAATGACCAGCGGATAGGGCGAGTTCTTCTCGACGTTCTCGGCGTAGTCGGGCGCCAGGGGCTCCCAGAACGCGAAGTGCGGGCCGATGAATCCCGACTCGATGCGCGAGTGGTCGTACATCCCCAGCGTCCCGGAGTGGAGGTGCGCCAGGTGGTATCCGTCGATGTAGTTCTCGACCACGATCTTCCAGTTGGCCGCGATGGTGTGCTCGGTGCGGCCCTTCGCGTACTCGGGAAGCTCGTCCACCTCGTGCGGCCCCAGGTGCGGCTCCACCTCGCCGAACCAGTCCATTATCGAACCCGCGTTCTCGTCGGGATGCACCCATAGCATCCCCCGCCACAGGTCCACGGAGGCCTTCTTGAGGCTGACGCAGTCCAGGTCGACTCCCGGGAACTGGCGTTCGCGGTCCGGCACGGAGACGAGGCGCCCCTCGAGGTCATAGGTCCAGTCGTGGTAGGGGCAGACGATGGCGCGCTGGGTCTGGCCCACCGCCCTGAGCAGCTGCGTACCCCGGTGCCGGCAGATGTTGTGGAAGGCCCGCAACCGGCGGTCCCTGCCCATCACGATGAAGATGTTGTTCAGCCCGGCCTGGACCGACACGTACCGGCCCGGCTCGGTCACATCCTCGGCGAGACCGGCGCAAGCCCAGGTGCGGGAGAAGATGCGCTCCTGCTCGCGGTCGAACCACTCCCTCGACGTGTAGGCCTCCACGGGCAGGATGGGCATTCCTCTCCGGTCGGCCACGGCTCTATCCCAACCAGAGGCGGGCGGTCTCGGAGAAGAGGTCGTAGAAGATGGACAGCGCGGCGACCACCAGCCACGTCACGCTTATCAGCCAGAACAGGAGGGGACTCTCATCTTGGTCGACGGTCCGCACGACGAAGGCCTGTCCGGTCATGATGCCGAGAACTGCCCAGTACAGAAAGAAGACTCCCCAGACCCATTGCCAATCCATCCAGGTAGCGATGAGCAGGGCGGCGAGCGCCACCACTGTGGGTAGCTTGGACTGGCTAATCCGATCAACGTTGTAGCTCATTTCCGGGCCTCTCTCGCTAAGTCGCCGCGCCCGCAGGGCGTTCGAGTCGGGCTCTGGCCTCCTCGGCGACCGGGGGCGAGGCCGGGGCCATCAGGGGGGTGATGGCGATCTCGCCCGCATGGTTCACGCCGATGTCGGTGCCGTCCAGCGGGACGTCTCCGAAGTCCTCCTGGTAGTTGTGGGTGTAGGTCCCGTCGGAGAGGCGATGGTGCATCTGTCCGTAGGTGACCCGGGCGGGCGGCACCACCCTGCGGGGGGTGGCGAGGTCGGCCTCCCACGGCAGGTTGACGGTGACCACGTCTGCGGGGAGGTCCGCTTCGAGGAGATCGCCGAGGATGTCGGCGCAGACCGCCGCCAGGCGCTCCCAGTCCGGCGCGGAGGCAGCGGATCGCATGATCGGGTACCAGGTATGCCAGCGTCCCCGCACCCCGGCGGAGAAGGCCACGGACCGGATCCCGAGTTCCCATCCTTCGAAGGCGGCGCCGACCGTCCCGGAGCTGATGATGTAGCCGGCGCCGTGGTTGTAGCCGATGTTGATGCCGGAGACCACCAGGTCCGGCGGTGACCCGAAGTAGCCGGCCGCCACCTGCACGGCATCGGCGGGAGTGCCCGACACGGTTACGACGGTGGCGCCGTCCTGGTCCACCTCGGCCACCTCGATGGGCTCGAAACGGGTCAGGGCCTTCCCGATCCAGCTCCGCTGCCCCGACGGGACCACCGTGCGCACATCCCCCAGCGACCGGAGGGCGGCGCGGAAGGCCGGCAGGGCGGGACTGTCCACGCCGTCGTCGTTGGTGAGGAGGATCCAGGACACGCGGGCAGGCTAGCCCGCCCAGGACCGGCATCGGGCGACCGAGGTGGCGCGACGGTCCCGTACCATGGGGGCCATGGACACCATCAAGGCATCTGCGGTGACCGTCAGCGACGGGGTGACCCACGGGACCCGGGCAGACACGTCCGGCGACGTCCTGGCCGCCCGGCTCTCCGGCCTGGGCTTCCGGGTCGACCGCCATCTGGTCTCGGATGATCGGGAGCTGATCGAGGACTTGCTGGCGCGGCTGGCCCCGCGAAGCAGTCTGATCGTCACCACCGGTGGCACGGGCTTCGGGCCCAGGGACGTGACGCCCGAGGCCACCGCGTCCCTGATCGACCGTCCGGCGGCCGGCCTGGCGGAGCTGATCCGGGCGGAAGGCCTGCGCCACACGCCCATGGCCGCCCTGTCACGCGGCGTGGCGGGCGTGATCAGCGCCTGCCTGGTGGTCAACCTCCCCGGCAGCCCCAAAGCCGTGGCCGAGGGCATGGGCGCCCTCGAACCGCTACTGCCCCACATCCTCCAGCTGCTGGCCGGAGACACCGAGCACGGCTAGGAGTCCGGTCCCAGGGCGAGGAGATTCGAGCGGAGCGGCGCCCGGCCGGCTAGGGCCATCAGCAGTTCTTCGGCCCGTCCCGTGCGGGCTGCGGCCTCGGTGAGCAACCCCAGCGCAACCGACAACGCCGGCTCGGGTACCCGGCTGGCCCGGCCCAGCGCCCCCGCTAGATCGAGGGTATGGACCACCAACTCGAAGGTCCTGGTCGGCAGGTAGTCGGCGAGCCGCATCTCGCCCCACGGCGTACCTACCGGGTGATCGTCGGGCAGCGAATCCACGAAGCGGAAAACACCGTCCACGATTCCGGCCACAGCCGTTGACACGTCCTCGCCCAGGGCGGCGGCGGCGCCAGCCCCGCCCTCGGCAATGGCGTCATGGATGCTTGTGTCCTTCAACGCCTCGCAGAAGTAGTCCGCCGGGCGGGCCAGCCGAGCCGGTATGCCGGGCTCACTACCCGAACCGTGCTCCACCGCGAGGAGGGCGCGGCAGGTGTGCCCGATCAGCTCGCGAACGCTCCACACCCCCAGCCCGGGATCGTCCAGGGCGTGCGGCGGTACCCGGCCGACGGTTTCAACGAAGAAGGCCCCGGCCTCGCGGAAGGCCCTTCGATTCTGATCGACTTCCGATGTGGACCCCACCCACGTCATCGTAACGGCGCTGCCTACCTTTCATCAGCCATTGACGGATGTCCAGGGCGCAGGACGTCCAGGACGACGGCGACGACCCGGGGCATGTTGGCAGGAGGGTTCCACCCCTCAGGGGGCTATGCGGTGGGGATGGGTGTAGAGGTTGAAGCCGCCCGGCCTGACGAAGCCCGCCACGGTCAGGCCCAGCTCGCCGGCGAGATCCACCGCCAGTGAGGAGGCGGCCGAGACGCCGGCCAGGATGCTGATCCCGGCGACCGCCGCCTTCTGCACCAGCTCGAACGAGACCCGGCCGGAGACGGTGACGACCATCTCCCCCATCGGCCAGCGGCGGGACGAGAGACGGCCGACCAGCTTGTCCATGGCGTTGTGCCGGCCCACGTCCTCGCGGGCACCCAGGAAGTCGCCGTCGCCGGTGAAGGCGGCGGCGGCGTGGAGCCCCCCGGTGGCGTCGAAACCGGCCTGGGCCGCGCGCATCGACTCCACGAGGTCCAGCAGCATGCCACCAGGAATGACGGGACCGGCCGGGAGGGACGGCGCCGCCACGCGGACCGCGTCGATGGAGGCCTTGCCGCACACCCCGCATGAAGAGGTGGCGTAGAGGTTGCGGCGGAACTGCTCCTCGTCGACATGGATCCCGTCGGCGAGGACCAGGTCGTAGCGTCCTGCCCCGTCCAGGCCCGGCAGCGCCCGGACTTCGGCCAGCTCCTTCGGGTGCAGGATGATGCCCTCGGTGAGGGCGAACCCCCGGGCCAGCTCCTCGTCATGACCCGGAGTCCGCATCAGGACCGCGATCGGGACTCCTTGGAGCCGGAACTCGACCGGATCCTCGGTCGGCAACAGGTCGGTGAGCGCCGCTCGACCCTCCTCGCTGACGCGGAGTACGGGGCGGGATGAACTGGTTGACATGTGCTCTCCCATGCCGGCAGCCGTGATCGGGTCGATGCTTCGGTTCCGTTGATTATGGCCGAGCCGGCGATCCCCGGGCGGGGATCATCCGTCGGCCGTCGATTCGGATGGCCGGTACCGTTTGTCGCGGTCCTTCAGTACCGTGGTGACCCGTGACTCGTAAAGAGATGATCGCTATCGCGCTGGTGACGGCCGCCATCGCGTCCGTGTGGGTCTGGCGGGCCTTTCGCGCCGACCCTCCCCGCTCCGTGACACCGGCGGAGGCATCCGCCTCTTACTACCCGGAGGACGCCGTCGCTTACGTATGGCTGGATCTGGGGAGTGGAGAGAGTCCAACCGGGATCATTCCTCTCCTGTTCGATCAACTCGAGGGGGCCCTCGGGTCAGCAGCCGAAGGAGACAGCACTCTGCCCGACGCCATCGGGACCATCTTGGGGGAACTGGGCACCTGGTTAGGGACCGAGGTGTCGGCGGCGCTGGTCGACCTGGAGGACGGCGAGATCGGCGTCGCGGTCGCCGTGGGCGTGAGCGACAGGGATGCCGCTGCCGAGTTCCTGCGGAGTTGGCTCCGGAAGCAGGAGGAGAGGACGTCCACTTCCTTCGAGCGCAGCGTCGTCGATGATGGCGTTCTCTGGGTAGGAAGTGGCAACGGGTGGATGGAGGAGCAGGGCCGGGGACCTCCTGCTCTTCGGCACCGACAGCGGGCTGCTTGAAGAGATACTGGGAAGGATCGACGGTGATCATCCAGAGACCCTCGGTTCCACCCGGCGCTTCGAGGAGGCACGGGCCGCGGCGCGTGACGGACGTTTCGCGTCGGCGTACGTGGACCTGGCATGGCTAGCCGGGCGGATGGGTGATCCCGATCGCAGCCTCTGTTCCGGAGTTCCGTTCGACACGCCCGAATGGTTGATGGTCTCGGCCGATTGGATCGGTGACGGTCTGGTCGTCGACCTGGCGACGCCGGATGTGACCAGCTGGTGGACCGATACCTCGGCCGATGTCACCGACGCCATCGTCCCGGCCGGTGCGTTGGGGTTCGTCTCCATAGGGTTCGACCCCGACATCGACCGCTGGCGGGAGGTCCTGGACGGGTGCGAGATAGCCGGTCTGATACCCGGCGGCTACCTGTTCGACCCACCGTCGGATGAGGATGGCGGCGGCTTCGATCAGGGCGCCACGCTGGCCGATGCCCTGGACCTCGCCCTGGGATTCGTGGACCTCGGAACCGGGCTCGATGCCGAGGCGGACCTGTTCGACCATCTGCGCGGCCAACTGGTCATCGCCGCCCACAGCCCGGACCGCGAGGGCTCTTCCGTCGAGGTGGTGGCCGCGCTGTCCTACCGGCCCCTGTCCGCGAACGCCCTGGCAGGGACGATGGACGGCATCGCGGGCGGTGTCACCTCGCTGACGGGGGTGTCCCTGCACCAACTCCCGGGCGCCGGCCGGCCTGCGCGCCTGATGGAGGACGGGACGCCCTCCCTCGGATACCTCCTCCATGGCGGGTTCCTCACGATCGGAACCGGTACGGACGCGCTCAAGACCACGGTGGCCGTCCAGCAGGGAACGAGAGAGGCGGTATCCGACACCGATCGGTACCGCCGGACCGTGGAGCACATCTCCTACGACCCGCTTCTCCTGGCCTACGTCGACCTTGCGAGCGTCATCGACCGGATAGGTTCCGCCGGGATCGGGTCGGATGACGGACTGCTCTCGATGCTGTCGCAATGGTTGGGCCCGATGGCTCTGGCCGTGGGGACCGACGGCGACTACAGCAGGGCCACCCTCGTGCTCACGCTCCATCCATCGACCACCCCGGTGTAAGGTAGGCCTCACACACGGGAGCCCGGGAAGAGCTGAGAGGGAGACTGCATCTCCGACCGTAGAACCTGATCCGGGTAATACCGGCGAAGGAAGTGATCTCGCCCTCCCGAAACCCCACAAGGCGGGAGGTTGCGCGCATGAGAAGACTAGGGATCGCGCTGGCGGCGCTGATGCTGGTCGCGGCCGGGTGTGCCGATGACACGCCCGAGGACGAGGGGCCCCAGACCATCCGGCTGGTCACCCACGACTCGTTCTACGTCAGCGAGGGCACGCTGGAGCAGTTCGAGGCGGAGACCGGCCACACGGTCGAGCACCTGGAGGCCGGCGATGCCGGCACGATGGTGAACCAGGCGGTGCTCACGAAGGACAACCCGGTGGCGGACGTGATGTTCGGGATCGACAACACTTTCCTGGGCCGCGCGCTTGCCGAGGACCTGTTCGTGGAATACGAGTCGCCGGGACTCGCCGACGTCCCCGACTCCTTGAAGCTGGACTCCCGGGTGACGCCGATCGACTTCGGCGATGTGTGCCTCAACTACGACATAGCCGGGCTGGCGGGGATGGGCCTCGAGCCACCCTCGACGCTGAGGGACCTGACCAGCCCGGAGTACGCCGGGCTGCTGGTGGTGGAACATCCGGGCACGTCGTCCCCGGGCCTGGCCTTCCTGCTGGCGACCGTCGCCACTTTCGGCGAGGACGGTGACTACCCGTGGCAGAGCTTCTGGGCGGACCTCGTCGCCAACGACGTGCTGGTAACCGCCGGATGGGAGGACGCCTACTACGGGGCCTTCTCCGGCGGATCGGGGGAAGGCGACCGTCCTATCGTGGTGTCGTATGCATCCTCCCCGCCGGCGGAGGTCATATACGCCGACCCGCCGGTCACCGAGGCGCCCACCGGTGTGGTGCTGGCCGGTTGCTTCCGCCAGATCGAGTTCGCCGGGGTCCTGGCCGGGACGCCGGTCCCCAACGCGGCCCGGCAACTGGTCGACTTCATGCTCGGGCTCACCTTCCAGGAGGACATACCGCTCAACATGTTCGTTTTCCCCGCCAATGAGAAGGCTGGATTGCCCGACGAGTTCGTCCGGTACACGGAGATACCGGATGATCCGGCCACCGTGGCTCCCGAGGAGATCGACGCCAACCGTTCCCGCTGGATCGAGGAATGGATCGAGGTCGTAGCCTCCTGAAGTCCGGCGCCGGACGGTGGCTGGTCGCCGTCCCGCTCGCCTTCTTCGGGCTGTTCTTCGCATACCCGCTGGTGCGGGTGGTGCTGCGCAGCCTGACCCTGGATGGGCAACTCGACCTGTCGCCCTTCGTGGAGATCGCCACCAAGGGCTCGCTGCGGCGGGCCGCCTGGTTCACGGTCTGGCAGGCCACGGTCTCCACCATGGCCACCCTGCTGTTCGCCCTACCGGGCGCCTACGTCCTCTCCAGGTACTCGTTCTTCGGCAGGAGGTTGCTGAGGGCGGCGGTGACGGTCCCGTTCGTGTTGCCGACAGTGGTCGTGGGAGCCGCCTACCTGGCCCTTCTCGGACCGGGTGGCCCGCTCGGGGTGGATCTGCGCCAGACGGCCTGGGCGATCCTCATCGCCCACGTGTTCTTCAACTACGCCGTGGTGGTCCGCATCGTGGGCAGCTTCTGGGAGCTCATCGATCCGAGGATCGAGGAGGCGGCCCGGGCGTTGGGCGCCAACCGGGCGCGGGCGTTCCTGGCTGTCACGCTACCCCTCCTGTTCCCTTCGATCGCGGCGGCCGCCTCCATCGTCTTCCTGTTCACCTTCACGTCGTTCGGGGTGGTGCTGATCCTGGGGGGTTTCAGCTACGCCACCATCGAGGTGGCGGTCTGGCGGGAGGCCACCATCAACCTGGACCTGGCCGCCTCGGCTGCCCTGGCGCTGGTCCAGATGGCGGGTGTGGCTACGGCCCTGTGGGCGTACACCCGGCTCCAGCAGCGCCACGCCCGGCGCCTCCCCCTGCGTTCGAGCCGAACCGTGGCCCGCCGCCCCGCCACCCCGGGTCAGTACCTGGTCGTGGGAGGGACCATCGCCTCGATGGTCCTCTACCTGGGCGCCCCGATCGGCACGCTGATGTGGCGATCGCTGCGCACGTCGGCCGGGCCGGGTCTGGACCACTACGCGAGCCTGGTCCGAGGCGCTACCCCCTTCGTCGACCCTGCCGAGGCGATCGTGAACTCGTTGTGGTTCGCAGCGGCCGCCGTGGTGCCCGCCGTGGCGGCCGGGCTCGTCGCGGCCGTGGTGATCGCGCGGCGCCCCGGCCGGTTGGGCGCGCGGCTCGACACCTTCCTGATGCTCCCGCTCGGCACGTCGGCCGTCACGATCGGCTTCGGGTTCCTGGTCGCCTTCGACTGGCCGGTGGATCTCCGTACCTCGATCTGGCTGATACCCCTGGCCCATTCGGTCGTCGCGGCGCCGTTCGTGATCCGCACCGTGACCCCGGTCCTCCGGTCGGTGCAGCCCCGCCTCCGCGAGGCGGCGGCCATCCTCGGAGCCTCGCCCCGGCGGGTCTTCCGGGAGGTGGAACTGCCGATCATCAGCCGGGCCGCAATGGTCGGGGCCGGTTTCGCGGCCGCCGTGTCACTCGGCGAGTTCGGCGCAACCGCCTTCCTAATCCGGCCCGGCCGGCCGACCATCCCGACCGCAATCTTCCGCCTACTCGGCCAGCCGGGGGCGGCCAACCTCGGGCAGGCGCTGGCCCTGAGTACCGTCCTGATGCTCCTCACGACAGTGATAATCATGGCCATCGACCGCTACCGGGTCGCTGGGCTCGGGGAGTTCTGATGCTCGAGATCACCGGCATCACGCTGGACTACGGGAAGCACCGCGCCCTGGACGGTATCGACCTGTCGGTGGGATCCGGGGAGGTGATGGCCGTACTGGGGCCGTCAGGCTCGGGAAAGTCGAGCCTCCTGCGGGTGATCGCCGGCCTCGAGAAGCCAGCAGCAGGGCGTGTCGAGTTGGCGTCGCGCGACATCACCCGCGTCGACGTTCACCGCCGGGGGGTGGGCCTGATGTTCCAGGACTACGCGCTGTTCCCCCACCTGAACGTGACCGAGAACGTGACCTTCGGACTCCGGATGCAGGGAAGGGACCGGCGGGCCATCCGCGAACGGGTGGAGGAGGTGCTCTCGTGGGTCGACCTCGGCGACTACGGCGACCGCGGAGTCGACTCCCTCTCGGGTGGCGAGCAGCAGCGGGTCGCCCTGGCCCGGTCGCTGGCGCCCGAACCGGCCCTCTTGATGCTCGACGAACCGGTGGGCGCCCTTGACCGGGCCCTGCGCGCCCGTCTGGTCCCGGAACTGTCCGAACTCCTGCGCCGGATAGGCATCACGGCCCTCTACGTCACCCACGACCAGGACGAGGCCTTTGCCATCGCCGACCGGGTGGCGATATTGCACCGGGGTCGGATACGCCAGGTCGACACCCCTGAGGAACTATGGAGCCGCCCGGCCACCGAGTTCGTGGCCCGCTTCCTCGGGTTCGAGAACTTCGCCGATTTAGCGGTCGAATCCGGTTCCGCCACCTCCCGGTGGGGCGCCATTCCCACGCACCTTCCGGACGGCCGCCACCGGGTGGTCATCCGGCCCGATGGCGCTGCCTTGAGTCCGACCGGGAGCCTGGCCGGGACGGTGGACGCGACCACCTTCGTGGCCGGGCAGACCCGTGTGGAGGTGGACTGCTCCGGTCATCCTCTTGTCGTCCAGACCGCGGGTACCGGCCCTCCTAGAGGGACCCGCGTGCTCGTGGAGATCGACCCGGAGATGGTTGTCGCTCTGTCCGAGCCGGCACACCCCGCCGACGCTCCCCGAGCGCGTTTCGAACCGGTGGCCTCGGATCCCGTGCGCGACCGGGGGTTGCCACCGTCTCCGAACGGGGCTTCCTCGTTCCATGTCTGGTGGGATGTTCCCGATGTCCCCCTGGCGTCCGTCTCGGTGGTCCTGGAAGTGCTGGAGCCACCGGCGGTCAGCCGCCTGGCCTTCTTCGCGATTCAGGCATCCTTCTGGTCGCCCACCCGCCACGAAGGAGGCGCCCACACCGGGCTCCAGTGGAATCCCCGCCATCCCCGGAACCTGGCCGTCAACTGGGGTGGATACGACCACGGTGGCGCCATCCTGCCGGGAACCGAGTCGTCCCTGCCGTCCACTCCCCTCGACCCGAACACCAGAGATTTCGCCTGGGAGCCGGGTGCCCGGTACCGGCTCACCATCGGACCGGGTAGCCCCGGCGTCCAGGGCCCGAGCCGGTGGCCGGCCAGGATCGAGGGTCTCGACACCGGCGAGGACGTGCTGGTGCGCTACCTCCTGTGCGACGGCGACCACCTTCGGTCGCCGGTCGTGTGGTCCGAGCTCTTCACCCGATGCGACGACCCTCCCATCGAAGTACGGTGGAGCGAGCCGTCCGCCCTCAGCCTCGACGGCGAGCCTGTCCCGGTGGACCGCGGTCGCGTGACCTACCAGGCCTACGATGCGGGCGGATGCACGAACACCACGGTTGAACCGGACGAGCTCGGCATCGTGCAGAGATCCGGCTGCGAGCGCCGGACCGCCCACGACAGCTTGGTCAGCTGGAGGACATGACAGATACCCCCAAGACGGTGATGACGATCGGCGGCAGCGACTCCGGGGCCGGCGCCGGGATCCAGGCCGACCTCAAGACGCTGTCGGCGCACGGCGTGTTCGCCACCACGGTGATCACCACCGTCACCGCGCAGAACACCCGGGGGGTGACCCGGGCCGAGCAAGTACCCGTCGAGATGATCTCGGCCCAGTTGGACGCGGTCGCCACCGACCTGCCGCCCGACGCCACCAAGACGGGTCTCCTGGGCCGGCCCGAGGTGGTCCGGCTGGTGGCTGACCTGGCGGCCCGGCTGCCCAACCTGGTGATCGACCCGGTTCTGGTGGATCGAGACGGCAGATCGCTGGCGGATCGTGCGACCGTCGCCGCCTACCGCGAAGCCCTGATCCCGACCGCCCGCCTGGCCACCCCCAACCATCGGGAGGCTGCGCTACTGGCTGGCCGACCTGTCGAGAACGAACGGGACCAGCGGGCCGCGGCAGAGTTCCTCGCCCGCACCACCCGGACACCCTTCCTGGTGACCGGCGGCCGGATGGCTGACGACAAGCCTCTCCTGGACGTGTTCTCGGACGGGGTCCGGACCCATGCACTCCCGGGACGCCGGGTGCGGTCGCGTAACGTCCACGGAACCGGGGATGCGCTGTCGGCCTCCATAGCGGCCCGCCTGGCCACCGGCGCCGACCTGATCGTGGCCATCGCCGACGCCCGAGCCTGGGTGTCGCGCGCCATCACCGGCGCCGCCGGATGGGACCTGGGCCGCGGCGAAGGCCCCATCGACCACTTCGGCTGGACGTAGCCTGACTGTTCGGCATCAGGTGGCAACGCCGCCATGGTCGCGGTCTAGTGGTCTGTCTGTGGAATGGCGGTGTGGTATGGCGAGGCAGCGGTGTTCCTCGCAAGGCCCGCTGACGAAGGCGTACCCGCAGCGGTACGTAGAGGAAGCGGAACGCAGCGACGGGGCGCCGATGGCCGCCAGAGCACCCGGTTGTTCGCAGACCGACCACTAGCCTTGGCCCCATGCGAGCATGGATTCTGAACGACACGCGGGGGCCTTCCTCCTACACGCTGGCGGAGGTGGAAACGCCCGTTCCAGGGCCGGGCCAGGTGAGGGTGAGGCTGGTGGCGTCCGCGCTCAACCGCCTCGACCTGTGGATGTCGATGGGCCTGCCCGCGCCCAAGCACTTCCCTCATGTGCCAGGCGGGGACGGCGCCGGGGTGGTGGACGCGGTGGGTGACGGTGTGGACGGATGGGCGCCGGGCGTCGAGGTGATCGTCAACCCGAGCCTCGGCTACGCCCCCACCACCGACCACATACCCTTCGGAGGGAAGCTCGGAGTGCTGGGCGAGCACTCCTGGGGAACGCTCGCCGACTATGTGGTCGTCCCGGCCACCAACCTCGCGCCCAAGCCGGACCACCTCCCCTGGGATCGGGCGGCGGCCTACGGGTTGGCCTACTCCACCGCCTACCGGATGCTGCGCCGCGCCCGCCTCCGTGACGGGCATCTGATGCTGGTGGTGGGGGTCGGCGGAGGGGTCAGCTCGGCCGGGCTGATGATCGGCCGCCTGATGGGCGCCGAGGTCTACGTCACCTCCCGGAACCCGGCCAAGATCGAACGGGCCGTGCAGCTCGGCGCGGCGGGCGGGTTCGCGTCCGGAGGCGAGTTCTCCAAGGAGCTCCGCCAAGCCGCGGGACGGCAGGCCGACGTGGTGTTCGAGAACGTCGGACCCGCCACCTGGAGCCAGTCGATGCGGTCGTTGGCGCCGGGCGGCCGGTTGGTGACCTGCGGATCCACCAGCGGCCCCAAGGTGGAAGTCAGCGTCCCGCCGCTCTTCTTCCGCCACCTGGAGATCATCGGCTCCACGATGTTCGACCACGAGGACTTCGCCCGGGTGTCGGAGTGGGTGGCCGGAGGCGAGTTGCCTGTGCTCGTGGACAGCGTCTACCCGTTCGAGGATCTGCCGGAGGCATTGAACCGCATGAAGGCCGGGGATCATCAGGGCAAGCTGGTCATCGAAAGGAGCGGAACGTGACTGGAAAGCCTGCCATCGGCTGGGTCGGGACCGGGGTGATGGGCGTCTCCATGTGCGGGCACGTCCTGGACGCCGGATATCCGGTGACGGTGACCACTCGGACCCGGTCCAGGGCTGAGGCCTTGATCGCCCGCGGCGCCACCTGGGCCGACACCCCCGCCGAGGTGGCCGCCGCATCGGAGATGTCGTTCGCCATCGTCGGCTTCCCCGAGGATGTCCGCCAGGTGTTCCTCGGGCCGGACGGCCTGCTGGAGGGCGCCTCGCCCGGCGACGTGCTGGTGGACATGACCACCTCCGAACCCGCCCTCGCCATCGAGATCGCCGGCACCTGTGGCGAACGGGGCGTGGCGGCCATCGACGCTCCGGTGAGCGGGGGCGACATAGGCGCCCGCAACGGCACATTGTCGATCATGATCGGCGGCGACCCGGACCCCGTGGAGCAGGTGCGGCCGGTGTTCGAGACCATGGGCAAGACCATCGTCCGCCAGGGAGGGCCGGGCGCCGGCCAGCACACCAAGGCGGTGAACCAGATCCTGATCGCCACCGGCATGATCGGGTTGTCCGAGGCGTTGCTCTACGGCCAGCAGGCCGGGCTCGACCTCGACACGGTGATGGGGTCGGTCAGCGGCGGGGCGGCCGGGTCGTGGTCGCTCTCGAACTACGGTCCCCGGATGCTCGGGGGCGACTTCGAGCCGGGCTTCTTCGTGGATCACTTCGTCAAGGACATGGGAATCGCCCTGCGGGAGGCCGCTGCCATGAAGCTCCCGGCGCCCGGTCTGGCCATGGCCCACGAGCTCTACGTGTCGCTCCAGGCCCAGGGGCTGGGGCGCAAGGGCACCCAGTCCCTGATCCTGGCCCTGGCCCGCCTGGCGGGGGTGGAGTGGGACCCATCCGAGACGGAGACCTGAGCGGAGTCGAGACGATGGCACCGACCCCGGCGGATCTCTCCGGACAGTCCGACGTTCCCAATGTCCTGGCCTCCCGCTACGCCGGCAGCGAGATCCGTCGCCTCTGGTCACCGGTGGGTCGGGTGGTCATGGAGCGGGAGCTGTGGGTAGCGGTCCTCGAGGCCCAGATCGAGCTGGGAGTGCCGGTGCCCGAAGGAGTGGTCGACGACTACCGGGCGGTCATCCATCAGGTCGACCTGGCCTCGATCCGGTCGAGGGAGGAAGCCACCCGTCACGACCTCGCGGCCCGCATCGAGGAGTTCTGCGCGCTGGCGGGCCACGAGCACATCCATCGGGGGCTCACCTCCCGGGACGTCACCGAGAACGTGGAGCAGCTGCTGATCCGGCGGTCCCTCGAAACGCTGCGGGACAAGACGGTGGCGGTGCTAGCCGCCCTGGCGGGCCGGGCAGCCGAGTACCGGGACATGGTCGTGGTGGGCCGCAGCCACAACGTGCCGGCCCAGCCCACCACCGTGGGGAAACGCCTTGCCTCCGCCGCCGAGGAAACCCTGGCCGCCTACCGGCGGCTCGAGGCACTGATCGCCGACTACCCCCTCAGGGCGATCAAGGGCCCGGTAGGGACACAGCAGGACCTCCTGGACCTGTTCGGCGGGAACGAGGAGGCCGTGGACCGGTTCGAGGCGAGGGTGGCGGACGGGCTGGGATTCTCCCGGCGCCTGGTCTCGGTGGGCCAGATCTATCCCAGATCGCTCGACCTGGAGGTGGTGGCCACGCTGGCCCAGTTGGTGGCCGGCCCCTCCAGCCTGGCAACCACCCTCCGGCTGATGGCCGGCGCCGACCTGGTCTCCGAGGGTTTCCGGTCCGGCCAGGTGGGATCATCGGCCATGCCCCACAAGACGAACATGCGGACCTGCGAGCGGATCAACGGGCTGGCCGTCGTTCTCGGCGGCTACCTGGCAATGGCCGCCGGACTGTCAGGGCACCAGTGGAACGAGGGCGATGTCAGCGACTCCGTAGTACGGCGGGTGATGCTCCCCGACTCCTTCTTCGCCACCGACGGGTTGCTGGAGGCCGCCCTGCACGTGGTGCGCGACATGGCGGTGTTTCCCGTGCCGGTGGAGGAGGAACTGGCCGCCGAGCTGCCGTTCCTGTCCACTACCCGGGTCCTGCTGGCGGCGGTCGCGGCGGGGATGGGCCGGGAGCAGGCCCACCGGGTCATCCGGTCCCATGCCCTAAGGGCGGCTACCGCCCGCCGGGATGGGGACGACCACGACCTCTGGGCATCGCTCGGCGACGACCCGGCGTTCCCCCTGGACACGGTTCAGATCCGAGAGGCGGCCACCGGCGACGGTCTGGCGGGGCGGGCAGGCTCGCAGGTGGACAGTGTTGCCAGGGCGGTCGCGGGGGTGGTCGACGCCCATCCACACGCGGCGACGTACCGGCCGGAGACCCTGCTCTGATCCGTTAACAGCTCCTAGCGGAAGTTCTCGTGGACCCGGGATGCGGTAGGGCCGCGCTGGCCCTGGTACTTGGACCCCGCCCACAGCGAGCCGTAGGGGTGCTCCGCCGGGCTGGAGAGCTCATAGAAGCTGATCTGTCCGATCAGCATTCCTGGATAGATGGCGATCGGCAGGTTGGCCACGTTGGCCAGTTCGAGGGTCAGGAAACCGTTGAAGCCGGGATCCACGAACCCGGCGGTGGAATGGATCAGCAGGCCGATCCGGCCCAGGCTGGACTTGCCCTCGAGCCGGGCCACGAGGTCGTCGGGCAGGTGGATCCGCTCGAGGGTGGCCCCGAGCACGAACTTGCCGGGGTGGAGGATGAAGCGGCCGTCAGGGCTGACCGCCCTTTCCTGGGTGAGGTCGGGCTGGGCCGTCTTGGGATCGATGTACGGGTAGAGGTGGTTCTCGAACACCCGGAAGAAACGATCCACCCGCAGGTCGATCGACGAGGGCTGGACGTTCTCGGGATCGTAGGGATCGATCCCGATGCGTTCCGCCTCGATGGCAGCTTTGATGTCCCGGTCCGAAAGTATCACCGCTCTGCTCCCAGGTTGCTGAGCGATGGAATCAGCGCGTCAAGGGAAGGGAGCGGGTGAGGGGAATCGAACCCCCGTTCTCAGCTTGGGAAGCTGATGTTCTACCACTGAACTACACCCGCCGGTGAGCTAGACGTACCGGCCCGGCGCGATGGTAGTGGTCCATCAACGTGGGTGTCATATGAGTTGGACCTTTCCACCACGCCGTCGGATCAGGTCAACATCCCGGCCAGGCCCCAGATGCTGATCACCAGGCCGATCCCCAGCAGGAAGCGAACCCGCCCCGGCCGGTAAGCGCCCTTGGCGCCCTCGGGAGCCTGACCGCGGGCGTGTTTCCACATGGCGAAACCGTTCCCCGCCACCATCGCCAGACCTAGCGCGGTCATCATCTGCCCCAGCAGGGCGTCCAACCCGAGAATGTCCGCCATGACCTGCTTACCGTAGCCCTGCTGCGGTGCTGAGGAGCCCACGACCTCGTACACTGGCACCCGAATGGCTTCCCAAGGCTCCCGTCTCGCTGTAGTCGCCGCGCTGGCCGCCAACTCGGCCATCGCGGTAGCCAAGTTCATAGCGGCCGCCATCACCGGGTCGGCGGCGATGCTGGCCGAGGCGATCCACTCGGTGGCCGACTCCGGTAACCAGGGGATGCTGTTGTGGGGCATGACGGTCGCCAAACGCGCCGGCGGGCAGCGCCATCCGTTCGGGCGGGGCAAGGAGGTCTACTTCTGGAGCTTCATGGTGGCGGTCATGCTGTTCGTGGGCGGCGCCGTGTTCTCCATCCAGCACGGCGTCAACGCCCTCCGGCATCCCCATGCCATAGAGAGCTTCGGTATCTCCGTGGCTGTCCTCGGGGGGGCGATCCTCTTCGAGGCCATCCCCTGGACGGTGGCGGCGCGGGAGTTCAACCGGGTCCGGGGCTCGCGGGCCCTGTGGCGCACCCTGCGCGACACCAAGGACGCCGCCCTGCTGGTCGTCCTGTTCGAGGACAGCGCCGCGGTCGGCGGGCTGAGCGTCGCGCTGGCGGGCGTGATCGCCTCCCATCTCACCGGCGACCCCATCTGGGACGCCCTCGCGTCGATCCTGATCGGAGTGCTGCTGGCCTGCGTGGCGTTCTTCCTGGCCTTCGAAATCAAGGGACTGCTGATCGGGGAAGCAGCCGGACGCCGGGACCGGGCCACCATCCGGGCACGCGTGCTGGCCCACGCCAACGTCACCGGCGTGGACCGCCTGCTCACCATGCACATGGGTCCCGAGGACATCCTGGTCAACCTCGATGTCGAGTTGGTGGAAGGCCTCTCCGGTAAAGAGGTCCACCAGACCATCGAGGATGTCGAGGATGCCATCCGGATCGCACTGCCGGCGGCCGGGAACATCTTCGTCGAGATCGACATCGGATCATGAGCACCGCCTCCGCCCCGGCCTCCTCCGCCAACCTGGGGCCGGGCTTCGACACCATGGCTTTGGCGCTCGACCTGCGGTGCCGGGTGACCGCCGAAGTTGCCGGCTCGTGGTCCACCCGGCACGTGGGACCCGAGCCCTACCTGGGTGATGAGGACCGCGACGCCGTCCTGGCGGCGGCTCGTGCGGTGAGCGACCGTCCGCTCCGGATGGAGATCGCCAACCACGTGCCTCTTTGCAGCGGCCTGGGATCGAGCGCGGCCGCCTTCACCGCCGGCACCCTGGCCGCCTTGCGCGCCAACGGCAAGGATCCGACCCACGACGAGCTGTTCCAGTACGTCAAGTACCTGGAGGGCCACCCCGACAACGCCGCCGCCGCCGTATACGGGGGTCTGGTGTCGGTGGCCCAAGGATGGGTGGTGCACCACTCACTGTCACCCGACCTGGTGCCGGTACTGGTGGTCCCCGACTTCGAGATCCCCACCAGCGACTCCCGCAAGGTGGTACCGGATTGCGTCCCCCTGGACGTGGCGGTTCGCACCCTCGGACGGCTCACCGCGCTGATCGAGGGGCTGCGCACCGGTTCGCAGGAGATACTCGACAACGCCGGCGGCGACGAGATCCACGAGACGGCCCGCCTGGCCAGCTACCCGGTACCGGCCCGGCTGATGGAAGTCGCCCTCGAAGCAGGAGCTGTGTACGCCTGCCTGTCGGGCGCCGGCCCCTCAATCCTCAGCCTGGCCCGGCGAGACCACGTGTCCACGGTGGAGGAAGCTCTCGCTGCTGTCCTGCGCGGCGAGGGCAAGGCGATGGTGCTGCAGCCGGATGTCACAGGCGCCGGCTAGGTTCGCGTCTCGATCGGCTGAGCGATAGGGGCACCAGCGCCCTAGTCCGGTTACCGCGGACAATCCCGACACAGGTAGACCGATGACCCGAGGAGCACTGTTCTAACCACGATGCGCATGCTTGGCACCGTCGCGATCGTCTACGGCCTGGCTCTGGCCATCATCGGCGGTAACCCGTCCAGCGGCTTCGTCGTCGCGGTGGTCGGCTGGGCGATCCGGCGCTACTACCGGCCGGAGTCGACCCCCTAGAAACATTCACTTGGCCGGGCGGGAGTACATCCTCGCCCTTCCAGTACCCCCTGAGGCGAACCTACTGCTTCTTCTTGTGGCGGTTAGCCTTGATCCGCTTGCGATACTTGTGCTTGCTCATTTTTTTGCGGCGTTTCTTAACCAGCGAGCCCAATACACATCCTTGTTCCGATACAGGCCCCGATTGTTGTCGCTGGACGGGTTGGCCGCAAGCCGGAAGGTTAGTTGCTAGTTACTAGTTGTTAGTTGATAGCCCCAATTTTTCATGGATGAGAGGTCTGTACGGTGATTGGAAGTAGGGGTCTTGGTCTCCTGGACTGGGGTTCTGAATTCTCGGCAACTCCGGTCCTGCCTGCGCGTGACATGCCCCCTGGGCGTACAGGGGCCACCAGCAATTCATGACGTCGACGTGGCCTGCCGTACATCGGTGTGGTGCACCACGCGAACCGACAAATGACGCAAATAAAACTAGTTATTCATACTATAACTGACTACAAACTAGCGACTAGAAACTAGAAACTAGTTCGGGTTGCGCAGGAAGCGCTCGATCTCCTCCACCAGCCGGCGGCTACCCGTCAGCGATATGGCGCGCTTCTCGCTCTCCGCCTCCAGGCCCCGGACGTATCCGACCAGCTCGCTGGATCCGGCGATCGCCTCCTGCACCCGCGCCTCGTAGTCGGCCACCTCCTCATCCAACTCCTTGACGTCGAAGCGCCGCCCGATCACGTCGCCAAGCGCGTAAAGGAGGGCCCGGGTCCCGGTAGGGCTGGGGTTAGCCGCCAGATAGTGGGGTATGCCGGCCCACATGCCCGCCGCCTCGATGCCCTCGTCCTCGAGTGCCTTGGTGATGACCCCGGTGATGCCGGTCGGCCCTTCGTAGGCGGAGGCGTGCAATCCGAACCGGTCGGCGAAGTTGGGATCCGAGGAGCTTCCGAAGATCGGCACCGGGAGCGTGTGGGCGATCTCGCCGACGAACGCTCCGAGGGCCACGGCCTGGCGGACTCCCAACTGCCGGAGCACGGAAGCTACGTCAAGGCAGAACCGGCGCCACCGCAGGTGCGGCTCCTCTCCGAGGATCAGCACCAGGTCATGGGAGTGATCGGGAATGGCGAGGCCGAAGAAGCCGACCGTGGGCCAGCGGATGTTCCGTAACCGCCCCTCCAGCGTGACCAGCGGCCGGGACTCCTGGTAGTTGACGTAGTCCTCGAGATCGAGCCGAGCCAACGGAGTGACGTCGTGGTGCTCCATGAGGTAGTAGAGCACCCGGGTGGCGGCGTCGGAAGCGTCATTCCAGCCCTCGAAGGCCAGTACCGCTACCGGATCACGTAGCGAATGCTCCTCGAGCCACTCGACATCGGACGCCACGCTAAGGAATCGTAGCGAGGGGAGTCATAAAGCGGAAGCCCCCGCTAGGGGGACCAGTTCCTCATGCGGAGGCTGTTGGCCACCACGGAAACGCTGGACAGCGCCATGGCTACGGAGGCAACCATCGGGTCGAGCAGCCCGGCGGCAGCCAGGGGGATGGCCGCCACGTTGTAGGCGAAGGCCCACCAGAGGTTCTGCCGGATGCCGCGCAGGATGCGTCGCGCCAGGTCGATGGCGGTCACCGCCAGCGCCGGATTGCCCGACATCAGGCTCACGTCGGCGGTCTCGATGGCCAGGTCGCTGCCGGTGCCGATCCCCATTCCGACCGACGCCACCGCCAGCGCCGGAGCGTCGTTGACGCCGTCCCCGACGAATGCCACGGCCTGGCCTTCGCCCTGCCAGGACTCTATGAGGTTGGCTTTCTGCTGCGGCGAGAGGCGGGCATGCACCTCCGTGATACCCAGCTGGTCCGCCACCACCCGGGCGGCGGTGGGGGCGTCTCCGGTGAGCATGGCTGTCGTGAACTGCCGCTCGTTCAAAGCGGCGATGGCGCCGGCCGATGATGATCGGGGGGTGTCGCTGACCGTCATCACGCCGTGGACGGCGCCGTCCCAACCGGCCAGGAAGGCGGTCCGACCCCGGCCTCCGGCCCGCTCCAACGCCTCGGTCCAGCGGGCGCCCACCGCCATCCCGCGTCTCTCCATCAGATCGGACGTTCCCACTGTCACGACCGTGCCGTCGACAGTGCCCTCCGCTCCCATGCCGGGGAACACGCTGACGTCGCGGGCCTTGGAGGGCTGGACGCCTCGCTCGATCGCCCCGGCCTCCACCGCCCGGCCCAGCGGGTGCCCGGTGCCGGCCTCCACGCCCGCCACACGGGCAAGGAAGTCGGGATGGTCGGACTCCACCGAGTGGAGGGTCATCTGCCCGGTAGTAAGCGTGCCGGTCTTGTCGAGCGCCACCCGTTCCAGCTTCTCCATCCGCTCGAACACCTCGGCCGAGCGGAATATCACGCCGAGCTCGGCGCCCCGTCCCGCCCCGACCGCGATAGCCGTGGGGGTCGCCAGGCCGAGCGCGCAGGGGCAGGCGATGATCAGCACCGCCACCGCGCTCCGCAGCGCGTCCGCCCAGTCTCCGGTCGCGACCAGCCATCCGATGAGCGTGGCCGCGGCCACGACCACCACCACCGGGACGAAGACGCCCGATACCCGGTCCGCCAGGCGCTGGATCGGCGCCTTGGTGGCCCGGGACCGCTCCACTATCCGTACCACCTCGGCCAGAACGGTGTCCTCGCCCACCTCGGTGACCTCGA
>WTGW01000230.1 GCA_011523395.1 Acidimicrobiia bacterium | reverse complement strand
AGGCCAGGTCGGACAGCAGGGGATCAGAGGCGGAACCTTGCCGACCGTCGAGCCAGGACACGTAGCGCCTCGCCAGATCCCGGACCGCGCCCGGCGACTTGCCGGACAGGGGCAGCAGGCGGGCACCGCGCCGGCCTGCCTCCGGCACGGAGTGACCGGCCACGCCTTCCGGAAGGATCGCCGGTACCGCTTGCGGGCCTCCGGCCGGCCCGCCGGCAACGGCGTCCTCCTTGCGAGCATCCGAACCGGCGCCGTAACCCTCGACCAGGACGTGCGCGTTGGTCCCCGACAGCCCGAACGCGTTGATGCCTGCGAGAGGCGGGCGACCTGAGTCGGTCGGCCAGGCGGTCCTTTGCGAGGCGATGCGCACCGGTATCCGGTCCCATTCGACGTGGGTGTTCGGGTCCCGCAGGTTCAGGAGCGGGGGAATGACCCCCTGACTCATCGAGAGAACGGTCTTGATGAAGGCCGCGATCCCCGCGGCCCACTCCGCGTGGCCGATGTTCGACTTCACCGATCCGACCAGCAGGGGACGGTCCTCGGCGCGTCCGTCGCCGTATACCGCTGCCGCCGCGTTCAACTCGATCGGGTCGCCCAGTTGGGAGCCGGTGGCGTGGGACTCCAGGTAGTCCACGTGGGAGGGCGCGGCGCCCGCCTGGGTGAGGGCTTCTCGCATGATGCGCTCCTGGGCAGGGCCGTTCGGCACCGTCAGGCCCGCGCTGGCGCCGTTCTGGTTGACCGCCGACCCCCGTATGACCGCCCACATCCGGTCGCCGTCCGCCTCTGCATCGCTCAACCGCTTCAGGACCACCATCCCACAGCCCTCGCCCCGTACGTAACCGTCGGCGGAGGCGTCGAAGGGGCTGCAATGCCCGGTGGGGGACAGCATCCCGATTTCCATCATGAACTTCGAGACCGGAGGTGAGAGGACCACGTTCACGCCTCCGGCGAGCGCCAGGTCCACCTCGCCCCGCTGGAGGCTCACCACCGCCTGATGCACGGAGGCCAGCGACGAGGCGCAGGCCATGTCGACCGGCATCGCCGGCCCCTCGAGACCCAGGGCGAACGCGATCCGGCCCACCGCCACGCTTCCGGTGGTCCCGAGGTAGCTGTCGGCCCTGTTGCCGGCCTGTAGGAGATCGCGGTACTCGCTGCTACCGATTCCCGCGTACACCCCGGTGCGGCTGCCCCTGAGCCCGTCCGGGTCCATACCGGCGTCCTCCAGCGCCTGCCAGGTGGTCTCGAGCAGCAAGCGTTGCTGGGGATCCATCAGCTGCGCCTCGATCGGGGAGATCCGGAAGAACCGCGAGTCGAACCAGTCGATTCCGTCGACGAAGGCGCCCCGCCGGTAGGCGACATCCTCCGCATCGGGGTCCCCGACCGCGCCGCTCCATGACCCGGCGTCCTGGCGGCCGTCGGTCACGGCATCGACGCCACCCTCCAGCATCTCCCAGAATGCCGCCAGATCGCGTGCGCCGGGAAAGCGGCACGCCATGCCGACCACCGCGATCCCGTCCTCCCCGGTTCGGGCCGGAACGGGGGGTTCCGGTTCCGGGATCTCGGGTGACGGAGGAGCCTCGCCGGCCGTCGCGAGCTGGCCGAGCTCTTCGGCGAGGTGGCGCGACATGCTGTCGATGTCCGGATAGTCGAAGACGATGGTGTTGGAGGCGACGTACTCGCCGTCGAAGGCACGGTTCAGGCGGTTGCGCAGCTCGACCGCCATGAGAGAGTCCATGCCCAGGTCGAAGAATCCGATCGTGGGCGAGGGCGCCTTGGGCAGCCTGAGCACCGCCTGGACCTGCTCGGCCAGGAAGGAGACCAGTACTTCCTGGTGGCCCGCGGCAGGGGTAACTCTGAGCCTGGAGACGATGTCCTCCGCCGCGGAAGCGTCGGCGGCGTCGCCGGCATCCGAGGACAGCAGGCCCTCCAGCAGGGAAGGCCGATCCTCGACAGCCTCCTCGAACACCGACCAGTCCATCGACATGACCACCGAGTTCGTGCTGTCCTGGCGTACCAGCCTCTCGAGCGCCCGGATGCCCTGCTGCGGTGTGAACCAGCGACCGCCGAGGGCTGCTCTTCGCTGCTCGATCCGCTCCCGCTGCTCGGCGGCTTCGCCGATGTCCGACCATGCTCCCCAGGCAATGGCCTGTCCCGCCAGGCCCTGGGCGCGACGGTGCCCGGCAAGCTGGTCGAGGAAGGCATTGGCCGCGGCATGGTTGGCCTGCCCGGGATTGCCCATCACGCCGACCCGGCTCGAGAACAGGATGAAGAGGTCCAGGTCGCGGTGGCGCGTCGCCCGGTGCAGGTGCCAGGCCCCAACGATCTTCGGCCACAGCACCCGCTCGAAGCTCTCCCAGGTCTGGTTGGTCAGCGCGGCGTCCGACAGGACCCCCACGCTGTGGATGACGCCGCCCAGCGGCGGCAGCTCCGCGTCCATGCGCGCCAGCATCGCGTCGAGCGCGGTGACGTCCCTCACGTCGGCCAGTTCGACCTCGACCCTGACGCCTCTCCTGCGCAGCGCCTCGATGGTCTCCCGAGCCTCGGCGTCGGGATCCCTGCGGCCGTTCAGCACGATGGTCCCGGCGCCCCGGTCCGCCAGCCATTCGGCCACGGCGCAGCCGATTCCCCCCAGGCCACCGGTGACCAGGTAGGTGCGATCCTGTCGCAACCGGCCCCGGGAGAGGGGATTGGCCGTCACCACGATCTTCCCCAGGTGCCGGGCCGCCCGCATGAACCCCAGCGCTGGCCCGGCCTCGGCCAGCGGCCACCTGCTGTGGATGAGCGGCTCCAGCACGCCCGCCGAGAGCTGGTCCATCACCTCTCGCAGTACCTCGCCCACCCACTCCGGCTCGGTCTTCTTGAGCACGTCCAGCTCCAGGATGTCGTAGCCCACGTCCGGGCGCACCGCCGCCATCTCCTCGTGGGTCAGGATGTCCCGCCGGGCCAGCTCGACGAAGCGACCACCCTCGGCCAGGCACGCCAGGCCGGCCTCGATGAAGCCCTCGCTGGTGAGGCTGTTCAGCAGCACGTGAACGCCCTCGCCTCCGGTGGCCTCCAGGATCTGGTCGCCGAACGCGGTCTGACGGCTGTCGTATACGTGCTCCACGCCCAGCGACCGTACGAAGTCGTGCTTCGGAAGGCTGGCCGTGGCGAACACCTCCGCACCCGCGGCGTGCGCCAGCTGGATGGCGGCCGTTCCTACCCCGCCCGCCCCGGCGTGGATCAGGACCCGTTCCCCGGGCTCCAGTCCCGAGTAGTGGAACGAGAGGGCGGCCGACACGAAGGCGCTGGGAACGGTGGCCAGGGCGGAGGGGGACACCCCTTCGGGCGCCGGCGCCACCAACTCCTCGTGGGTGACCATCTCGGGGGCGAAGGCGCCGAACCCGAGCCCCACCACGTGATCGCCGATGCTGACATTGGAGACGTCGGAGCCGGTGTCGACCACGTAGCCGCACAGTTCCCGGCCCAGATCCCCTTCCTCGATGAAGCCGAGCGAGCGGAAGACATCCCAGAAGTTGAGACCGGAGGCCTCGACCGCCACCCGGACCTCCCTGGGCTCCAGGGAGCGCGCCGGCAGCACTTTGATCTGCGGTCGGTCGAACACGCCGTCCCGGTCCGGCTCCAGCACCCAGTTCGGCTCCTCGGGCAGCGCCAGCCGCCCGGCTACGGTGTCCGGTCGCGCCAGGCGGGCCGCCAGGCGGCCTCCCGCGCGGTGGGCGATGTGGTTCTCGTGGTCGGGATACATCAACTCGTCCACGAGGCCGGACATCGAGTCCGAGCCGCCGGGGTCCAGGTCGATCATGCGCGGCTGCAGGTGCGGCGCCTCCAGGGCCACCACCTTGCCCACACCCCACAGGATCGAGCCGGACAGCTCCCCGAGCCGTTCCCGCTCGAGCACCTGCGCCCCTCGGGTGATGAACCACATGCCGTTGGCCGGCGTCGCATCCGAATCGGCCACGCCCTGGATCAGGGCCAGCGCGCTCGCTCCGGCCTGCCGCACGTCCTCCGCCATCTCGGCGGTGGTTGCCTCCGGCCCGCGCCCTCCGAGGCCTTGCAGGTGGACGACCCCGTTGAAGGGCACGTCCGGGGGTAGGTCCTCGACGAGCGATCGCCACGACTCCCGGGACTCCGCATCCAGGCCCTTCCTGATGACCGAGCCCCCGACGGCCGACTCGTCGCTCCCCGGCAACCGGCCGCCCGCCAGGACGACCGTCTGGTTCCGCGCCGCCAGCTCGCGCGCGAGCTCCTCTCCAGCGCCGTTGCCGCCGGAGGTCACGACCCAGGCTCCGGGAGGCTCGTCCACCTGCTCCGGGCCCTGCGCCACGATCACGCCCTTGTCCAGCATCTCGAACGAGAAGGAGTCGTCGACCCCCAGGACCTCTACCCCCTCGAAGCCGGCGTCTCCGAGGGCGCGGCGCCACACGGCAGGGGTGGCCAGGGCGTGGTGGGGGCGGTAGTGCTCGTCGGCGAACCGCCACCAGCCGTCCAGCTGGCCGAAGGTGAGGTCCATCCAGCCCAGGCCGCGCAGGTTCTCGAGCGCCACCAGCTGGCCCGACGGAGCGAGAAGGGCCCGGCAATGGCCCAGCGTCTCCTCGAGGAGACGCGTAGCGTGCAGGACGTTGGAGGCGATGATCAGGTCGTAGCCGTGGGGGGCGAAGCCCTGGGCGATGGGGTCCTTCTCGATGTCCAGCGGCCGGTACTCGATGCACCCGTCTCCGTCGCCGAACCGTTCCTCCGCCTCGGCGAAGAACCCTGCCGAGATGTCCGTGTAGGCGTAGTCGAAGCGTCCGGCGGGAAGCTCCGGCAGTACCGACGCGGTGGCCGATCCGGTGCCCGCCCCCACCTCGATCACCCGCAGCCTTCGTCCCTCCGGGAGCCGGGCCAGGAGCGCCCGGACCGCGTCCCGCAACAGGGCGTTGGCGGCGCGGGCCACCGGCGCCTTGAGATAGAGGTCGGCCGCGGTGGGTTCCCCGCTGCTGAAGAGGAGCGTCAGCGGATCCGCTTCACCGCGCAGCGCATCGGCCAGGGCGCCGCCGGAGCGGCGGAACAACCCGACCTCGGTCTGGCCGTGGGAGTACAGCCCCGCCATGTGCTCGGCGAACCCCTCGGGATCGGGGGGTAGTTCCTCCGGCAACGGGTCGTCGGGTCCCAGCACCACCTCGAACCCGCCGTCCGTCTCGGCCAGGATCCCGGCCTTGGCCAGCATTTCCAGCATCCGGAGGAAGAGACGGCGGTGTTCGGGGATGACCCCCAGGCGCTCCCTCAGCTGGTCGGGATCGACGATCTCACCCGGTGTCCGGCGCCAACCCAGCTTCTCCAGGTTGAAGAGCGCGTAGGAACGCGACCACCGCTCCAGGTCGGCCAGCAGGCCGTTCCTGCTCTCGGGGTCTACCCCCGCCTCCGACAGGTACTCGGGGAACAGCGCCGACCCGGCCGCCACCTCGGCAGGGGTCGGGAAGAAGTCGGCCGGCTTCAATCCCGACTCGAGGGGACGGTCGCGCCAGACGATCTCGTAGAGGAGGTCCTCCACACCCTCGAACGCCGAGAGCAAGGCGGCCTTGGTGGCGCGTTTCACCGCGTAACCGTTCAACCCGCCGATGAGCACCCCGTCCGGGTCGTAGATGCGCATCTCCCCGCTGAGGACCTCCGGCGGCTCGCCCGACTCCGTCTCGGTACGCTGCGGGGCCTCGTTCATGCGGACGTGGCAGAACACCCGGTCGGGGAGCGGCCGGGTCAGCCACAACCCGTCCCAGCCGAACGGCAGGTAGGTCGCCTCCTCGGGACCGCCGACCATGTTGCGGGCGATGCCCACCACCTGGAAGCAACCGTCCAGCACCAGCGGATGCACGTCCAGGCGGTTGCGACCCAGGGCTTGCGGCAGGAGCACCTCGCCGACCGCCTCGCCGGGACCGGACCAGACCGTCCCCAGCGTCCGGAACGAAGGGCCGAGGTCGATTCCGGTCTCGGACTTGGCCCGGTAGTAGGCCGGCACGTCAGCAGGCGTCAGGCGAGCTGCCATCTCGTCCAGGTCGATCCTCCCGGCCGCTTCCGGCACCGGGGCGCCCGCCAGTACCCGACCCTCGACATGTAGCGTCCACTCCTGCTCGTCGGCACCCCTGCTGTAGATCTGGACGCGGCGCGACGAAGACTGCTCGGGGTCGTCGAGCACGACCTGCATCTTGCGGCCCTCTTCGCCGCCGTTCCCGGAGTCCGGCTCCGGGAAGACCAGCGGGTTGTGCAGCTGCATGTCCTCCATGACCACCGAGCCGCTTCCCTCCGTGAGGGAGGCCGTGGCCGCCATGGCGCCGTACAGCGCGCCGGGCGCCACCAGCCTGCCGAAGACCCGGTGGTCCTCCAGCCAGGCCGGATCCGACGGGAACACCTCTGTCTCGAAGGTGACCTCGCCGCGCGCCGACTCGTACCGCACGCCCAGCACGGGGTGACCCGCCTCGGCACGCCCTCGTCTGGCCGGCTGCAGCCAGTAGCGCTCGCGCTGGAACGGGTAACCCGGCAGCGAGACCCGCCGCCGCGTCTCCCCGGCGAACAACCCCTCGAAGGAGATCTCCAGCCCGGCTGCGTAGGCCTCCGCCACCGCATCCACGAAGCTCGTGTGCGGTTCGGATGATGAGCCGCCTCGGCGCGGCCGCCGCATGCTGGCCAGCACGGCCGGCGCGCCCGCGGCGTTCCGCTCGGCCGACCGGTCGGGCCAAGCCAGCGTCGCCATCGGACCCAGCACCGCGTGCGGGCCCACCTCCACCACCAGGTCCACGTCGAGATCGCCCATGGCCCGCACCCCCTGGGCGAACGCCACCGCCTCCCGCGCGTGGCGCCTCCAGTAGGAGCCGTCAAGCGCCGTACCGGGCTCGACCGGCCCACCCGTCAGGTTGCTGATCACCGTCACGGCCGGAGGCTGGATCGTCATGCCGTCCAGCGCGGCTTCCAGCCGGTCGAGGGCCGGCTCCACGAGGGCACTGTGGAATGCCCTGGTGGTGTTCAGCCGTCTGGCCCGGATTCCCTCCGATCGGAAACGGTCCAGGAGGGTGTCGACCCCCGCAGCCGGACCGCTGATCACCTGGTGGGCGCCGTTGTAGGCCGAGACGCTCACGCCGGCGCCGCCCGATGACCCGTTCAGCCTTCCCACCACCGACTCGACCCGTTCGGGCGGGGCGAAGACCGCGGCCATGGCGCCGGGATCGGTGCCTGACAGGAGGGAGCCGCGCGCCGCGGCGAACCTCATCCCATCCTCCAGGGTGAACACCCCGGCTGCCTGCGCCGCGGCCAGTTCCCCCACGCTGTGCCCCATCACCACGCTCGGGCGGACGCCGGCGCAGGCCCAGAGCGCGGTCAGAGCGCACTCCAGCGCATAGAGGGCGGGCTGCTCCCAAGCCGTGTCGCCCAGGTCTCCCTCCCCTGACGGTCGGCCGAACATCACGTCGAGCAGCGAGGCACCTCTCACCTCGCGGAAGACCTCCTCGCAGCGATCCAGCACCGCCCGCGCCACCGGCTCGCTCTCGTACAGGTCCCGCCCCATACCGGCCCACTGGCTCCCCTGCCCCGTGTATACGAAGGCCACCCTGGTGGCGGCACGGGGCTCCGAGCCATCGGCATCCTCCGCCAGGGCAGCCAGCCCCGCTCGCAACGACTCGACGTCCGTGAAGGCGAGGCCGGCCCGGTGGTCGAAGTGGCTGCGGCCGATGCCCGCCGTCCAGGCCGTGTCTGCCAGGCCGGGCTCGGTGGCGGGATCGTCGAGCCACGACAGGTACCGCCTCGCGAGCTCGCCGAGGGCGTTCCCGGACTTGGCCGAGAGCGGCAGGAGACGGGTCCGGCGATGACCAAGGCTTTCGGTCGGCAACGGGATCCCGTCTACCGGGGGCGGCAGCGACACCGGCACGACCTGCGCGGCGCGCTCGCCGCCCGGGTCGCGGTGCTCCTCCACCACGAGGTGGGCGTTGGTGCCGGATATCCCGAAGGAGTTCACCCCTGCCAGCCGCCTGCCCGGATGGTCGCCCGGCCAGTCCATCTGGGAGGAGGTCACCTGCAGGGGTAACCGGTCCCAGTCGACGCCCGGGTGGGGATCGCGGAAGTGCAGGTGCTTCGGGATCACCCCCCGGTTCACCACCAGCGCCGCCTTGATCAGCCCGGCGATTCCTGCGGCCGACTCGAGATGGCCGATGTTGGTCTTGACAGAGCCGATGAGCAGGGGCCGGCCGGGCCGTCTCTCCGGTCCGAAGACATTGGCCACGGCATCGATCTCGATCGGGTCTCCCACCGCGGTCCCGGTGCCGTGCGCCTCCAGGTAGTCGACCTCCGACGAATGGACGCCCGCATCCGACAGGGCCGTCTCCATCACCTGTTCCAGCGCGGGCGTGTGGGGGACCGTGAGGCCGGTACTGGCTCCTCCGTGGTTCACCGCCGCACCCCGGATGACCGCCCATACCCGGTCGCCGTCGGCCTCCGCCTCGCTCAGCCGCTTCAGGACGACCACGCCGCAACCCTCGCCCCGGACGTAACCGTTGGCGGAGGCATCGAAGGCCTTGCACTGCCCGTCGGGGGACAGCATCATCGCGTCCGCCCTCAGTTCGTAGATCCGGGTGTTGAGGATGGCCTGGACTCCGCCCACGATGGCCAGATCCGCCTTGCCCTGCTGGAGGTCCGCCACCGCGTCGTGCGCCGCCACCAGGGACGAGGCGCAGGCCGCATCGACCGCCTTGGCCGGCCCCATCAGGCCCAGGACGTAGGAGATCCGCCCGCTGGCGCCGTTCAGGTTGGTCCCGCTGAGGGCGTAGAGGCACCCGGCCGCCTCGCTGGGCTTGAGCGAGTCCACGACCATCATCCGGTACTCGTCGTTGCTGATCCCGGTGTAGACGCCCGTGCGGGTCCCGCTCAGCCGGGCCGGGTCTATGCCGGCGTCCTCGAGGGCCTGCCAGCTCACCTCCAGCATCATGCGCTGCTGCGGGTCCAGGAGTTCTGCCTCGACCGGGGAGATGCGGAAGAAGGCGGCGTCGAACAGGTCTATCCCCTCGACGAAGGCGCCGAAACGGCAGGCCTCGTTCTGCTGATCGGGGTCGTCGAACAGATCGGCCAGGCGCTCTCCACCGGAGCCGGGGATGCCCTCGGTCACGGTGTTTCGGCCCTCGGCCAGCACCTGCCAGAAGGACTCCAGGCTGTCCGCGCCGGGGAACCGGCACGCCATACCCACGATCGCGATCGGCGGCCCGGGCTGGAAGCCTTCGCTGCTACCGCCCGCAGATCGGGCAGGTGGCTGTGTCGACGGGCCGGCCAAGTCCTTCAATGTCATGGGGCTCTCCTGAACCGATGCGGCGCCCGGAGGAGCCGTTCAGTGCATTATCGCCAGTGGCCGCTCCATGGCAAAGCGTCGTGCCCGCCTTATTCGATTGAGGAGCGCGGACGCGGACCTAGGCCGGCGCGGGCATCGACCCCAGGAGCTCGATCAGGTCCACCACCCGGCTGGAGTATCCCCACTCGTTGTCGTACCAGGCCACCACCTTGACGAGCCGGTCACCCAGCACCTCGGTCCCGCCGGCGTCGAAGATGCTGGAGTGGTCGTTGCCGATGATGTCGGACGACACGAGCGGGTCCTCCGAGTACTGCAGCACGTTTCTCATCGGTCCCCGGGCGGCGCGCCGCAGCGCTCCGTTCACGGCCCCGGCGTCCACGTCGGTGGACAGCTCGGCCACCAGTTCCACGAGCGATCCGTCGGGCACGGGCACCCGCATGGCCATCCCGTCCAGCTTGCCGGAGAGGGCCGGCAGCACCGTCCCGACCGCCCGGGCGGCGCCGGTCGAGGTCGGGATGATGTTCTCGGTCGCCGCCCTCGAACGGCGCAGGTCCTTGTGGGGCACGTCGGCCAGCCGCTGGTCGTTGGTGTAGGCGTGGACGGTGGTCATCACGCCCCGCACGATGCCGAACGTGTCGTCGAGCACCTTGGCGACCGGGGCCAGGCAGTTGGTGGTGCAGGAGGCGTTCGAGATGATCCGGTCCGTGGCCTCGAGATCGCCCTCGTTGACCCCGAGCACGACGGTGGAGTCGATGCCGTCCTTGGCGGGGACCGTGAGCAGGACCCTTCCGGCGCCGGCCTCGAGGTGCTTCTCGAGCAGGTCCCGGGTGCGGAAGGCCCCGGTCGACTCGATCACGACGTCCACACCGAGCTCGCGCCAGGGCAGGGCTGAGGGCGACGACTCCCGAGCCATCAGGATATGGTGACCGCCCACGGTCATCCTCCCGTCCCGTACCGTCACCCTCTTCTCCAGCGTGCCCATCACCGAGTCGCGCCGGAGCAGGTAGGCGAGAACCTCATGATCGGCCAGGTCGTTGATCGCCACCACCTCGATGGGGGAGGAGGGGCGGTCGAGGATGATCCTCAGGACGGCTCGCCCGATCCGTCCGAAGCCGTTTATGGCAACTCTCGTGGTCATGTCACGTCCCCTCCGAGTGGTACCGGCGGAGCAACTCGACGATGCGGGCCGCGTAGCCCCATCCGGTGTCGAACCAGACGATGGTCTTGAGGAGGTTGCCTCCGATCACCATTGTCGACAGGCTGTCGAAGATGCCCGAGAACGTCGAGCCTCGCACGTCGCTCGACACGATCGGGTCGTCGGTGAAGCCGAAGACACCCGGGTAGTCCCGGCATGCCTCCCGTACCGCCTCGTTCACCTCGCTCGCGGTGGTCTCGGTCTGCAGACGGGTAACCGCGTCGACAGTCGATCCGTCATCGACGGGAACGTTGAGAGCCTTGGAGGAAATCCGGCCCGCAAGGTGGGGAAAGACGCCGGAGAGGATGTCGTCGGTGTTGCTCGTGACCGGGATGATGTTCTCCCCCGCCGCCCTGCTGGCCCTGAAACCCCCGCTGGGCACGTCGCCCAGGCGGGCACGGTTGGTGTAGGCGTGGATGGTGGTGAAGAACATCTGGTCGATCCCGAAGTGCCGGTCGAGGACCTGGATCAGGGGGGCGATGGCGTTCGAGGTGTTGGAGCCCGTGGCCACGATCGGCGGGTTGCCGTCGAGGACCCGGTCCGTCACGCCGCTCAGCAGGAGCGGGAGATCGCCGGGTTCCTCCGGTGTCGAGGCCAGGATCACCCTCCTGGCGCCGGCGCTCAGGTGCCGGCCGCACCACTCGGCCGTCCGGTACTTGCCGGTGGCCTGCACGACCGTGTCCACCCCGAGAGCCGCCCAGTCCACCTCTCCCGGCTCGACCCCGTTGACGAGGGGGATACGGGAGGCTCCGACCACCAGGGTGCCGTCCTCCAGCGAGACCGGCTCCGGGAAGGGGCCGTAGATCGAGTCGTACTTGAGCAGGTATGCGAGGGCTTCGGGGTCCGCGATATCGGTGATCGCAGCCACGCGAACTTTCTCGTCCCCGCCGATCTGGCGGAACACGTTGCGGCCGATCCGGCCGAAGCCCATCAAACCGATCGTCACCGATTTCCTCATCTCTCCGCGAAGCCGGGGAGTCTACAGGTTCTGAGGCTGGGACTTGCGGGCGCTGCCCGAGGAGCCGGACGCCCGGCCCGTACCCGGCCTACGCCGGACTGACCACCCGGCCCCGGCGGGCGGACTCGTAGAGGGCTTCCATCACCGCGGTGGTGCGGCGGCCCTCCCGCCCGTCCACCAGCGGCGGGCGGCCCTCGGCGACGGCAGCCACGAAGTCCTCCATCTGGAGGTGGTGCAGGCTGGAGTCGACGTAGCCGGCCTGGGTGAGGGTGTCGCCCCGGTCGACCGGCCCGGCGTTCATCAGCTCGTCGATCTCGGGAGACGGACCCCCCGGCACGTCCCATCGCGACAGCCGGTCATCGACCATGCCCACCGTCCCCTCCGTGCCGCGGATGGTGAGGGTCCGGGGTTCGGGAGGCACCGCGGCGGTGGTGCTCAGCAGGGTGGCCAGCGCGCCGTTGCCGAACCGGAGCAAGCCGACGGTTATGTCCTCCACCTCGATGCGGTGGAGGGGCGAGGTGCTGTAGAGGGCGAGCGCCTCCTCCACGTCGCCCAGCATCCACAGCATCAGGTCCAGGGTGTGGCTGGTCTGGGTCACCAGCGACCCGCCCCCCTCGGACTCCCACTTGCCCCGCCACGCTCCGGAGTCGTAGTAGGGCTGATCACGGTAGAACGGCCCGGTGCACTCCGCCATGAGGGGCCGCCCGATCGTGCCGTCGGCGATCGCATCCTTCATCCGGCGCGCGGTCTCCAGGAAGCGGTACATGTAGATGCATCCCAGGGTCACCCCGGCTTCCTCGCAGGCCTCGATCATGCGGTCGGCGTCGGCCACGGTTGTCGCGATGGGCTTCTCGGTGAGGACGTGACGGCCCTCGGCGGCCGCTGCGATGGTCATCCGGGCGTGGTCGCCGGTCGGCGACGCCAGGCACACGGCGTCGATGTCCGACCGGATCAGGTCGCGCCAGTCGGTGTGGACCTCGGTCACCCCGTATCCGGCGCCGAAGTCGGTCGCCTTCCGGCGGTTGCGGGAGCAGACCGATACCAGGCGGGCGCCGTCGGGGCGTCCGGCCAGGGCGCCCGCGAAGAGGTGGCCGCCTCCCCCGGTACCGATCAGACCGAAGCGGAGGCTCATGCGAAGGGGAGGGAGGGGATAGGAAGAAGGAGGGAGGCCCTCGACATCGGCCGTAGTATACGGTCGCAGCAGCCCGAGAAAGCAGGCCGATGCGCCGAGTTCCCACCACCGCCGCGACCGGCGCGGAGTTGGTGCCGCTCTTCCGTGACCACCTGGAGCTATGCAAGGTTCAGCCCGGCGAGACGGTGCTCGGGTTCACCGACACGATGAGCAACCAGGTGTACAACATCGCGCTGGCGGCGGCCGCTCGGGTGCTAGGCGCCGATTACTTCCAGATCACGGTGGCCGCCGACGAGAGCTGGATGAGGTCCCAGGCCATCGTCGATGCCTGGAGGGGATCCGATCTGGTGGTGGCAACGCCGACCACGGAGTGGATCTACAGCGACGCCCACAACGCGGCCCTCGACGCCGGGGCGCGCACGCTGATGCTCCTGGAGCCCGAGGACATGCTCCGCCGCATGTTCCCCATCCCCGAGATACGGCGCCGGGCGGAGGTCAGTGAAGCTCTTCTGGAGGCCGGCACCACCCTGCATATCGAGTCCGAGGCTGGGACCGATCTCACCCTCAGCTACGAGGGGCGACCGGTCATGACCCAGTACGGGTACACGGATACGCCGGGACGCTGGGACCACTGGCCGTCAGGCCAGGTCGTGGTGGCGCCGCTGGAGCACTCGGCGGAGGGCACTCTCGTGCTGGACGAGGGCGACTGCCTGCTCAACCTCGGTCGATACGTGATGTCTCCCGTCCGGATGGAACTCCGGGAGGGGAGCATCGTCTCCATCGAGGGGGGAACCGACGCCCAGCTCGCACAGGATCACTTCGAGGCGCCCCGTGACAAGCGGTCCTACGGCGTGTCCCACATCGGGTGGGGATACGAGCACCGGGCCAATTGGAACGCCCTCGGTCTCCGCTTTTGGGAGAGTGGCGGTGTGATGGACGTCGAGAGCTACTACGGCAACATGCTGATCGCGTTCGGCGCCAACTTCATGCGAACCCTCAAAGGCGAGAACCGGGCTCCGTTCCACTTCGACATCCCCACCCGCAACCACTCCATCTGGGTGGACGACCGCCAGATCATCGACCGGGGGAACTTCGTCATCCCCGAGTTGCAGCTCGACTACCGGGGAGGAGAGAAATGACCAGCCTCGCCATCCGCAACGCCGAATTGCTGGACTGCACCGGCGCCGACCCGCGGTCGGGCACGGACGTGGCCGTGTCGGGGTCGGTGATCAGCGGGGTCGGACCGGGCGTGGGAAGCTCCGCGGATCAGGTCATCGACGGGACCGGGCTGACCCTGATGCCGGGCCTGACCGATGCCCATGTCCACATGGGCCTGGTGTCGTCTGCGGGCGATGTGGGTGACCTGCCCTGGATCGACTACGTGTTCACCGTGCGGCGGGTCATCGAGAACACCCTCCAGGAGGGGTTCACCACCGTCCGGGACGCGGGGGGTCTGGACCCGCGTTGGGCCCGACTGGTGGAGGAGGGCGTGATCGACGGGCCCCGCATCCTTCCGTCGGGGTCGGTGCTCTCCCAGACCGGTGGCCACGGCGACCTGCGACACGCCCATCACCACGCCCACCCCCGGGGCAGCATCCCGGGACTGTCGGCCACCCCCGAGGTGGTAGACGGCCCCGACCAGGTGCGCAGGGCGGCCCGCGAGCAGCTTCGCAAGGGCGCCACCCAGGTGAAGGTGTTCGGCTCGGGCGGTGTCCTCTCGCCGACCGATCCCTTCGACAGCCTCCAGTTCACCCACGAGGAGCTTCGCGCCGCGGTGGAGGCGGCGGCCGACTGGCACACCTACGTGCTGGCCCACTGCCACACCTCGGACGCCATCCGCCGGGCCCTGGCCGCGGGTGTCCGCTCCATCGAGCACGCCAGCATCCTGGACGAGGATGCCGCCCGCCGGATCGTGGACTCCGACGCCTTCGCGGTGGTCACCCTGGCGGTCAAGTACGACCTGCTGGAGAATCCGGAGCGGGCCGGCCTCACCGCGTCCCAGCTCTCCAAGCTCCAGGCGGTGGAGTCGGAGGTGGGCCGGAGCATCGAGATCATGGGGGAGACCGGGGTCAGGGTCGGATCGGGGTCCGACATCGTGGGTCCCCTCCAGGACCGGCGCGGCCGGGAGTTGCCCAACAAGGCCCGGTTCATGGGCGCGGCGGAAGCCATCGCGACCGCGACCACGATGAACGCCCGGATCTTCTACATGGAGGATCGGATCGGTACCGTGGAGGAGGGCAAGGAGGCGGACCTGATCCTGGTGGACGGCCAGCCGCTCGACGAGATCGGGGCGCTCGCCGACCCCGACCGGATCGTGGCGGTCATCAAGGGTGGCCGTGTCTACAAGGACACCGAGGGACGCTGCTCATCCGCGTAGGTGCGGGCGAGCGGGCCACCGGCCGGTGAGGTGACGGCGCTGGCTGATCGACGGCAGGTCCGGATCCCCGGCGGGGAGTTCCTGATGGGCTCCGACCGCCACTACCCCGAGGAACGTCCGGTCCGCAAGGTGCGGGTGGACCCGTTCCGGATCGATGCCTACCCGGTCACCAACCGCCGGTTCAAGGAGTTCGTCGCCGCCACCGGCTACGTGACCTTCGCCGAGCGTCCTCCCGACCCGAATCTCTACCCGGGGGCTCGACCGCAGGACCTGGTGCCGGGCTCGCTGGTGTTCGGGATGAGGGACGGGCCCGTGGACCTGGGGGATTTCCGCAACTGGTGGGCCTGGACCCCGGGCGCCGACTGGCGCCGGCCGCTCGGGCCCGGTTCGTCCTTGGACGGCTTGGAGGACCATCCCGTGGTCCACGTCGCCTACCCCGACGCGGTCGCCTTCGCCCGCTGGGCCGGCATGCGCCTCCCGTCGGAGACCCAGTGGGAGTACGCCGCCCGGGGAGGCCTCGATGGCGCCGAGTTCGCCTGGGGAGACGAGGACGTCCAGGAGACGATGCCTCACGCCAACACCTGGCAGGGCGGGTTCCCCTACGAGAACACCGATCTGGACGGCTGGACCCGGACCAGCCCGGCCGGCTTCTACGCCCCCAACGGCTACGGCCTGTACGACATGATCGGCAACGTCTGGGAGTGGACCTCCACCCGCTACAAGGAGGCGCCACCCACGGCCGGGTCACGGTGCTGCGGCCCGCCCAGGAGCGAGCATCCGGCCCCGATCCGGGGGCCGGAGCCCTTCCCCGCCCGCACCATCAAGGGCGGATCGCACCTATGCACGATCCAGTACTGCTTCCGCTACCGGCCCGCCGCCCGCCAACCCCAGACGATCGACACCTCCGCCGGCCACATCGGGTTCCGCTGCGTATCGCCTGACCGCCCCTGACCCTCGCCGAAACCGTGGGAGGCCACCCCCTTCGCGCCGCGCCGCGGCGCGGCGAACCTCAGGATCAGGGCGTCATGGGTGGTGCCCTGTGCCTCAAGTTCGTGGACCCCACCATTCTCGATGCACAGGGCGTCACCGGTGGTGCGGTGTTCCTCAGGTTTAGGGCGTCATGGGTGGTGTTGTGTGCCTCGGGTTCGTGGACTGCACGGTTCTTGGTGCACAGGGCGTCACCGGTGGTGCGGTGTTCCTGAGGTTTAGGGCGTCATGGGTGGTGTTGTGTGCCTCGGGTTCGTGGACTGCACGGTTCTTGGTGCACAGGGCGTCACCGGTGGTGCGGTGTTCCTGAGGTTTAGGGCGTCATGGGTGGTGTTGTGTGCCTCGGGTTCGTGGACTGCACGGT
>WTGW01000041.1 GCA_011523395.1 Acidimicrobiia bacterium | reverse complement strand
ACCAGTGGGGGTACGAGAGTGCCCCGGCGGGTTCGATTCCCGTCCGCCTCCGCCACTGGTCTGGTTGCTGCCAACCCGCGGTCAGTGGTCGAGCGTCCGGAGCCTCGGAATTGGCTACAACCATCCGACTATGGAGGGTCCTACACCCCACATCTAGTGGATTTCCAACCCACCCCAGTCACCTCGACCTCCCTTTCCGAAGAGCCGGTTATTGCCCGTGGGACTCCTCCCAAGAGACAATGGGGTTGCGGAGCACTCCGATCCGATCTATCTCGGCCTCCATAACATCGCCGGGCTGCAAGTACAGAGATTCGGCATCCAGGCTGAACCCGGCCACTCCGGAGACCGTTCCGGTGGAGAGAACGTCGCCGGCGCTGTAACCCATCGGGGAGTAGTGGGACACGATCTCGTGGATCGTCACCGACATGTTCCCCGTGTTCGAAGCCTGACGCCTCTCCCCGTTCACGCGAAGTTCGACATCGAGGGAGTGCGGATCGCCCACCTCGTCGGGAGTCACTATCCAAGGTCCGATCGGGCAGAACGTGTCTATCCCCTTACAGAAGGAGAAGACACCGGACTTCATCTCTCTCCTCTGGATATCACGGGCCGTGATGTCGTTGAATACCAGGTAACCGCCGATATAGTCGTCCGCCTCTTCAGCAGAAAAGAACTTCCCCGACTTTCCGATGACCACCGCAAGCTCTAGTTCGTAGTCGAGTTCGCTGGTCAGATGGTGGGGGTAGACGATGGGATCGTCGGGACCGATGATCGCGTCGATGTTCTGGAAGAACACTATCCATGGAAGAACCGGGTGTGACCAGTTGACCCTCAGTGACTCCTCATGGTGCTCCCGGTAGTTGCCGGCGGTGTGGAAGAATTTCTTGGGGATGATCGGCGCCTCGAGCTTGACGGTAGACAGGTCGTGGTACGCCCCGGTCTCATCCACGTCACCGCCGCGCTCGAAATACTGGCGCATCGTGGCAGCGTCGAGTTCGATCACGCGGTCGCCGTCGACGCGGCCCACTTTCCCGCCGTTGAACGTGGCCAGCTTCATTGAGACCTCCATTCTGGTTGATCGGACAGCGGAACGATGCTACCGGTTGCCAGGAAACGGTCGGTTCGTCGAGTCTTGACTATCGGACCCCGTCGCCAATATGACAACCTCCACCAACTCGACGAACCGCTCATTCGAGACCGGTCTGTGACAAGACGTGTGAGATGATCAGATCGGCCCCCTTGGAATCTCGCTGGACCCTAGAACGTGTGTGGATAGGCCCTCACCTGGCCGGGCGGGCGTGCCTGGACACCAAGCTGGAACCTCCCGTGAGTTGGGTCTTGGCCACCCGATCCGGCATTCGAACCCGACTCGGCGGCGCCGTCCACCCGGTTGGGTTCATCGGCGTATTCCCTCGAGTATCCGGGAGATGTTGCCGTGGAGGATCATCTCCCTAGCCTCGTCGGTCAGGCGCGGGACCGAGTCGACGAACGCCACAGGTGTCCGTTCATGCATCGGATACGGATAGTCGGTGCCTACCACCACCCGGGTCGGTCCCACAAGATCAAGCAGGAAGGCGAGTGCCTCCGGGACGTGAAGGAGGGTGTCGAAGTGGAGACGCCTCACGTACTCGAGCGGTGATTCGGAGATATGCCTGGCTGTGAGATGGGGGGCCATCTTGTATCCCTTCACCCAGCGACCTATCTGGTAGGGCATGTACCCGCCTCCGTGGACCATGCAGAGCACCAGATCCGGGTATCGCTCCAGAACACCGCCGAAGAGTAGATGGCCCATCGCCACGGTGGACTCCGCAGGCCTGCCGAAGACGTTCGAGAGGAAATACCTGCTCAGGTCATAGCCGCCCAACGGGTCGTACGGATGCAGCAATATCAGGCATCGAAGTTCATTGGCCACCTTCCAGAAGGGGTCGAGTCCCGCGTCGATCAGATGCACCCCATCGACCGTGGTGGCTATCTCCACCCCGACCATGCCCAGTTCACCCACGATGTATCCAAGTTCATCGGCTGCTGCGCCGGGGTTCTGTAGAGGGACCGTGCCCAAAGCCATGAGGCGGCCCGGGTACCGGGAGACCTCTTCGGCGAGGATGCGGTTGAACGCGCGGGCGTACCTGGAACCGGCTTCGGGATCGAGGGCGTAGGCGCTGAAGTCGGTGCGATGGGACACCACCTGAGTATCCACGCCGCCTCGTTCCATTGCTCGCATGCGAGCCTCGAGATCGTATAGCTCCCGGGGGAAGGGGCCGATCACCTTCCTGCCTGCCAGGCGCAGCAACTCCTCCCCGGAATCGTCATGGATCACCTCGATGCCGTACTCGTGGCCCCGCCTTCTGAGCAACCTCATCAACTCCATGGGCACGATGTGGGCATGGACATCGTAAGTCATGTTTGCAACCCTTCTTGACCTGCGGCTTGGATGGCCTCCCAAACCCTCCACGGGGTCAGGGCAAAAACTAGTCGGTGTGACGTCGAGCGGGCGCAGGGCGTCGCAGACGGCGTAGGAAATGACGGGCGGACGACCAACCGCCCTCCATCTCGCCAGTACCCGGGGTCGGGGACGAGACCCACCGACACGGGACAGCCCCTCTGTTACCGGTACGGCGCCGTACCCACGGGGTGAAGGACGGCGGAGCCGCCATGATCGTGTTGACTTGGCCGGATACTGGTCGGTGTGTCCGGTAACATGAAGAATCGGGGTTGAATGTCAGTATCGGGAGCCTCCGATGTCCTTGCACAACCAGCATCGAATCGGGTGCACCGCAACTTAGGCCGTGCCCGGTTGTGACGAATAGAGCGGTGTGTGAGAACGAAAGAGGTAATGCGAGGTGATGCTATGACGGTCTTCCAGAGGTTTGTGGGGAAGCGGGTCCTGGTCACCGGCGCAGGCACCGGCTTCGGCAGCGCCATCGCTCGCCGTGCGGGAGCGGAAGGCGCGAGGGTTGGCGTGCATTACTACAGCTCCGAAGCAGGAGCGGAACGGACGGCTCGACAGATCCGCGAGAGGGGCTCGGAGGCGTCGACATTCCAGGCTGACATCAGTTCCTGGGATGCAGTGAAGGCAATGGCCGACGCGGTCTTCGACCAGTTCGGTGGGTTGGATGTGCTCGTCAACAATGTCGGGGACATCGCCACCGAACAGATGTCGTGGCGCGACGTCACCCAAGAACTCGTGGACCGGGTAATCGATGTCGACGTAAAGGGAACCCTCTACATGATCCACGAATTCGGTACGAGGATGCTGGAGCAGGAGGACGGCGGCGCCATAGTCAACATCGGTTCCACCGTGGTGGTGAGAGGCAGCCCCCGCGCCCCGCAGTACGCCGCGGGAAAGTACGGGGTTATGGCACTGACCAAGTCATACGCCAGGGCATTCGCTCCCAAGGTGAGGGTGAGTGCCTTCGCGCCGGGGTTCATGGCGACGGAGTCGACGGTATCGCGGGAGGACTGGAACACCGGCCGCCGGGAGGCGATCACCGCGGCAACACCGGCGGGACAGGTCCCCACACCCGACGACATGGCCATACCGGCTCTCTTTCTGGCCACACCGGAGGCGAGTCACATGATCGGCTCCTACGTCATAGCCGACGGGGGCAGGAGCACAGTAGGCGCCTGATCGACCGCGCGAGGCAGCCTGGACTTTCAACACATTGAAGAGAGTCCAGAGGACGGACGGCCGATGGCCGAGACGGCGCCCCCGATGTGGACGGTGGCCCTCAACGACCAGAGTGCCCTCATCGACCTGGAGGAAGATACGCCGTCGGCGGTTGGTGATCGCGCTGGGTCCTCGACTTGTATCCGTGTGCCACATTTGCCAAGTAGAGGGCAATCCCGATCGTGGGAGACGACCAACAGGTTATCTTGGTGGCGCGGACCCTCTGCTGTGTCGGGAACACTTCCTGGCTAGGCTAGAGTCGCCTGCGAAGCGCAGCCTTGAACGCCGCTCGCAGGCGCCGCGGGGACCATCATGAGGAAGATCGACCTCCATGCCTATTCGGGAACCCGAGAGTTCATCGAGTCTCAGGGTGAATACATCCATGAACTCGCCCGCTACTGGAAGCGGGAGTGGGTGGCCAAAGAGGAGCATGAGGTCATCGACGACTTCGAGGCGGCAGGCGTCGAAGCGATCCTCGTGGCGTTCGACATCGAGAGCGTCACCGGCTACCCGCCTTGCTCGAACGACTTCATCGCGAGGCTAAGGGACGACTATCCGGACCGGGTGATCCAGGGCTGGGCCGCGGTCGATCCGTGGAAGGACTCTGCGCTCGACGACGCAGAGCGCGCGATCCGGGACCTGGGACTTCTCGGCTTCCACTTCCATCCCATCATGGGCCGGTACTCGGTCGACGACCGGAGCCTGTACCCGTTGTGGGAACTCGTTGACGAACTCCGTGTTCCCGTAATGATCGATGTTGGAACCACGGGCATGGGGGCAGGGATGCCGGGGGGTTCGGGCACCAGGATCGACTTCGCACACCCCATGGCGGTCGATCACCTGGCCGCGGACTTTCCGCATATGACGATCATCGCAGCGCATCCGGGTTGGCCGTGGGTGGACGAGATGACGGCGGTCGTCTTGCACAAGGGGAACGTCTACTGGGAACTCTCCGGCTGGGCGCCCAAGTACTTCCCGGATCAACTCAAGCGTGATATCCGTAGCCGGCTACGCCACAAGATACTCTGGGGCTCCGACTACCCATCCATGCCGTACGAGCGCCTCTTCCGGGAGTGGGGCGATCTCGGCTACACGGATGACGTGCTTGAAGGGGTGTTCCATCGGAATGCCGAGCGTGTGCTCGGTCTGTAGGACAGGGGACGCAGGAGGGTCATGAGAAGGGCATCGGATAGGAGGCCGGCGGCACTCGTGACGGGCGCCTCCCGTGGAATCGGCGCCGCCACCGCCCTGGGCCTGGCGAGCGCCGGATACGACATTGCCGTGAACTACCGATCCAGCGCGCAGGAAGCCGGAGAGGTGGCGGCCCGCTGCGAGGAGTTCGGCGTAGGGACTCTAGTTCTGCGGGCGGACGTCGCCGACGAGGGGGAGGTGATCGGCATGCTGGGTGACATACGTTCCGCGTGGGGTCGGCTGGACAAGCTGGTCAACAACGCGGGAAGAACGGTCAACGTACCCCCGTCCGACCTGGAGGCCCTGTCCATGGACGACTGGGACGCCGTGTTCGCGACGAACGTGCGCGGCCTCTTCCAGGTGACCCGGGCGGCGGTCGCCATGCTTCGCGAGTCCGACCAGGCCGCGATAGTCAACACGGCCAGCGTGGTAGGGCTCCGACCCGGACCGCAGCCGTTCCCCTACTCGGCCAGCAAGGCTGCGGTCATCAGCCTGACACGAACCCTGGCCGGAGCCCTGGGTCCGGAGATCCGCGTCAATGCAGTTGCCCCCGGATGGATCGAGGGGGCCTGGATGGCGGAAGCACTCGGTGGCCACTACGAAGGCGCAATGTCCAAACGGGCCTACAAGACGCCCTTGAAGCGGGTGGCCACGTTCGACGACGTCTCGGAGGTGATCGTCAACCTCCTTGTCTCGAACCGGTTCGTGAACGGTCAGGTCATCGTGATAGACGGCGGATTCGCGGCTGTCACCTGACGGAGGGGAGAGGCTCAGCCATGCCGATCGAGGGGTTCGTTCCGCATCCGCCCGAGGTCGCGGCACGGTGGCGGGAGCTTGGTTACTGGCAGGACCGTACGCTCTTTGAGGAGTATGCCGAGCGCTTCTCCAGGTACGCATCGCGCACCGCGCTCGTGGGCGAGGAAGGTGACTCCCTCACCTACCGGGACCTCGAAACTCGGGCCACCCGGCTGGCGCGCAATCTGTACGACCTGGGGCTCCGCCCGCTGGATCGTGTGATTATCCAGTTGCCCAACGTACCCGAACTCATGGTGCTGTACCTCGCCCTGCAGCGGATCGGCGCCATCCCCTTGATGGCGCTCCAGTCGCACCGGTACATGGAGATCTCGCAGTTCACCGCCAACTCCGGCGCCGTCGCCATCGCCACGCCGGTGGGCTACCGGTCCTTCAGCTACCTGGAGATGGTGACCCGTATCACCCACGAGCAGGACTCCTTACGCTGGGGACTGGTGCTCGGTCGGATTCCCGTCGGAACCGAAGGTCCTTTCGTAGATCTGCAGGACCTGGAGGAGCGGCCGCCGAGTACTACCGTCACCGATCTCGACGCGCTAGAGCTGGATCCCGACGAGCCGGCTGTCCTCCAGTTGTCGGGGGGTACGACCGGGGTTCCGAAGCTGATCCCGCGAACGCACAACGACTATGCCCTGAACAGCCGCCTGGCGGTAGCGGCCACCGAGGTACGGCCCGATGACGCCTTGCTCGTGGTTCTCCCGGCGGCGCACAATCTCCCGCTGGCCTGCCCGGGCATGCAAGGCTTCCTGTTCTCCGGGGCGCGTGCGGTGATGTCGCGGTCGGCTCGCCCCGAGCATGTGTTCGCGCTCGTTCAGGAGCATGCCATCACCCATATCCACGTGGTGCCGGCGCTTCTCATCGCCTGGCTGAACTCCGGATCGGCGAGCGACTACGACCTGTCATCGGTGCGGATCATCCAGTCTGGAGGCCAGCGCCTCCAGCCCAAGGTACGCGAGGCGACCGTGCGCCTGTTCCCGAACTGCACAGTCCAGGAGAACTTCGGCATGTCGGAAGGCGTCCTGATGTTCGTGCGTCTCGGCGATCCGGAGGACGTGTGGCGCGAGACATGTGGGAGGCCGGTGTGTCCTCACGACGAGGTACGGCTTGTCGATGACGAAGACCGAGAGGTTCCGGCAGGCAACGTGGGCGAGATGATCTGCCGAGGGCCTTATACCATCCGCGGTTACTTCCGGGCCGACGAGCACAACGCCAGAGCCTTCACCAAGGACGGTTTCTACCGGTCCGGAGACCTCATGCGCCTCCACCCTTCCGGCAACTACATCGTCGCCGGCAGGAAGAAGGACCTCATCAACCGTGGGGGGGAGAAGATCTCCGCAGAGGAGGTCGAGAATCTCATCCTGAGCCATCCGTCGGTGATGAACGTCGCCTGCGTGCCGGTTCCGGACGAGCGGTTGGGGGAGCGCATGTGCGCCTGTGTCATCCTCCAAGACAGCGCCGAACTCGACTTCGACGGTCTCGTACAGCATCTGATGTCCAAGGAGATAGCGAAGTTCAAGTTGCCCGAGAGGCTCGAGATCTTCGAGGACTTCCCTCTCTCGGGTTTCGGGAAGGTGTCCAAGAAGGACCTGGTCAATATGGTCGCGGACAGGGACGCCCAGATGGCCCGACCTTGAGCGGTGAGAGGAGAGCCCGGCACCGCCGAAAGCGGACCAGCCACCTCGGAGGAGTCGTCTTCGTCGAGCAGTCGCATTCCCCGTGAACTCCTTGACAGATAGAGCAAAGAACTCCTAGATTTTGCGGATGGTGAGTGGCTCGATGACCGGAGACAATCGGTCGGCCGAGGTAACCGGTGACTGAAGCCGGCCAATGGTCCGGGCGCCGGGAAGACGCCCGCCTGATGGCCGGTTCGGGATGCTACGTCAGTGACATCCACGCGGCCGACTGCGTGGAACTGGCCTTCGTACGGTCCTATTCGCCGCACGCGCGCGTGATCGAGATCGACGTTGCGCCGGCACTCGGCAGCCCCGGCGTGGTGGCCGCCTACTCGGCTGCCGAGTTGCCCCATCTCCCGCCCGTCCCCGTGTCGCACGGAAACGAGGGTCCGTCCAAAGGACGTGACCGGCCCTCCCTACCGAGCGACACGGTCCGGTTCACCGGGGAGGCGGTGGCGGTGGTGGCCGCCTCGGACCGGTACTCCGCAGAGGACGCCGCTGACCGGGTATGGGTCGACCTGGACCCGCTGCAACCCGTTACGGACCCGCGGGAGGCTGTCAAGGACAGCAGCCCGAAGCTGTACCCGCCGCTGTCGAACCTGGCTCTCGATGTCCACATGGGATCGGACGTGAGCGAGCAGATCGCTACTGCTCCTGTGGTCGTACGCCGAGCGGACTGGAACCGCCGGCTGTCGCACTCCCCGATGGAAGGCAGGGCCATCCTGGTGGTACCGGAAGGCGATCACATGACGATCTGGGTCTCGCACCAGGCGCCGCATCGCCTCAAGGCGGCGCTCGTAGCCGGCTTCGGCGACCGGGTGCCTCGAGGCTTCAGGGTCAGGACGCCCGATGTCGGTGGCGCCTTCGGCCAGAAGAGCCATACCTATCCCGAGTACATGGTGGCGGTCGAGGTTGCCCTCGCGCTAGGAAGGCCTGTGCGTTGGATCGAGGATCGGCGAGAGAGCCTCATCGCCGCCGCTCATGGTCGGGACCAGTACCAGAGGATCAGTCTGGCATCCGACCTCGAAGGGAACCTGCTGGCGGCGGAGTTCGAGATCATCGGGGATCTGGGCGCCTACACCCAGACCGGCTCCTACGTTCCCCTGTTCACCGGCGCCGTCATCTCCGGGCCCTATGCGATACCGGCGATCTCCGCCAAGCTCAAGGGGGTGGTGACGAACAAGGCGCCGACCTGTCCCTACCGAGGCGCCGGACGTCCGGAAGCGGCCTACCTGATCGAACGTGCCATGGACGATCTCGCCGCGAGGCTGTCCATGGATCCGGCCGAACTACGGTTCCGCAATTTCGTCCCTGCCTCCGGCTTCCCCTACCGGACGGCCACCGGGATCACCTACGACAGCGGCAACTACTCGGAGACGCTGAGGGTGGCGCTCTCCCTTGTCGACTACGAAGCTGCCAAGGCCGAACGTGCCGCGCGGCGCTCGGGTGACGGACTGCCGCTCGGAATAGGTATCTGCACGTTCGTAGAGTTCTCGGGCGGCGCCGATCCGAGCCCTGAGTACGGAGCGATAGAAGTCGGGTGGGACGGGGGGATCGTGGTGCGCAGCGGCTCGGCCGCGACGGGCCAGGGCCATGAGACCGTCTTCTCCCAGTTGGTGGCGTCCGTACTCGGGGTGGATCCATCCAGGGTGACGGTGCTGCAGAAGGACACCGACGAAGTCCCGAAGGGTGTCGGCAGTTTCGCCAGCCGCTCGATGCAAGTCGGGGGCTCGGCGCTCTACGAGGCTGCCAGCGACCTCCTCCAAACAGCGTATGTTCGGGCGGCCGATCTGCTGGGGGTCTCGGAAGGACTGGTCTATGACGCGGGTGTCTTCGCGGACCCCGGTACCGGAAAGCAGATCACCATCGACCAGGTCGCGGAGAAGGCCGGACCTCTGAGCAGCGAGGTGATGTACTCGTCGCCGCGGGCCTTCCCGTCCGGTTCGTACGTGGCTGTGGTCGAGGTGGACCCCGAGACCGGACAGGCGGAAATCGTTCGGCTCGCCGCCGTCGACGACAGCGGAACGATCCTCAACCCGTGGCTGGTTCACGGCCAGACGGAAGGCTCGGTTGCTCAGGGAGTGGGCCAGGCGCTGTACGAGGAATTTGTGTACGACGATGAGGGCCAGCCGCTCACCTCGACCTTCATGGACTACCTGCTCCCCACTGCGTCGGAGCTTCCCGAGTTACGGCTCGCTGCGGTGGAGTCGCCCAATCCCAACTCTCCGATAGGGGCCAAGGGCGCGGGCGAAGCGGGAACTTCCGGCACTCCGCCCGCCGTGATCAACGCCATCGTCGACGCGTTGCGACCGCTGGGGGTGACGGACATGGAAATGCCCGCCTCCCCCAATCAGGTGTGGTCCGCCATCTCGCGAGCTACAGCCGGGGGAAACGCCTGACGCGGTTATGGGCCGGTACGTTCTAACAAGCATCGTCCGGGGCCTTCTGACACTGTTCGCCGTGTCACTCATAGTGTTCGTGCTCGCCCGCATCTCGGGCGACCCTATTGCCGTCCTCACCCCCAGCGACATGTCGAAAGAGGACAGGGCGGCGGTAGCGGCCAACTGGGGTCTCGACAAACCCATACACGAGCAATACGTCGTCTTCGTACAGCGAGCACTGCAGGGGGACTTCGGAGACTCCTTCACCGTATCCCAGGCCACTGCCACCGAGGTGATCTGGTCACGGTTTCCGGCGACGCTCCGGCTGGCCGGCGCCGCTCTGCTGCTGATAACGATCGCGGGTGTACCCCTCGGAGTCCTGGCGGCCACGAGGAGAGGAAAGTGGGCGGACCGTTCCGCCCGGTTCCTAGCCCTGATCGGGCAATCCATTCCGGAGTTCTGGCTGGGTTTGGTCGCTATCTGGATCTTCGCGGTGCGGCTGCGCTGGTTACCCACGTCCGGTGACACGGGTCCGTCCAGTTATGTCATGCCAAGCATCGTCGTTGCCCTGTTCGGGATCGCCGCCATCCTCCGCCTGCTCCGCTCGGGAATGCTGGAGACCCTTCAAGCCGAATACATCAAGCTGGCCCGCCTGCAGGGATTCTCGCCGACGCGCATCCGGTGGCGGCATGCCTTCAAACCAGCCCTGATCGCTCCACTGACGTTCTTCGGCCAGGTCTTCGTCCATCTGATAGCCGGGGCGACGGTTACCGAGATCGTCTTCAACTGGCCGGGAGTCGGCCTGCTCGCGTTCACGTCGGCGGCAGGCCGTGACTTCCCGGTTGTGCAGGCGATAGCCCTGTTCACCGCCGCCATCATCGTTGCGACCAACATCACGGTCGACCTGCTGTACGCGTGGATCGACCCTCGCGTCCGCCTCGGAGGGAAGGCGGTGGCCGGGTGAGCGGCCCTGACCGGCTTTCCGCGGATCCAGCCGCAGAGCCACGGCCACCGGCTACCGGAAGAACGCCCGGCGCTCGCAGGCGCTTGCTGGCCGAGATGCCGCGACTGCCATGGCTCCCCATCCTGATTCTCGCCGGCCTCCTGGTGATTCCCGCCATCCTCGCTCCCTGGCTTACCCCTCACGACCCGCTGCGCGGCGAGTTGCTCGAGCGGCTCACGCCGCCCGGTTGGGTGGAGGGCGGCAGCTGGACCTATCCCCTCGGAACCGACGGGCAAGGCCGCGACATCCTGACACGGATAATCTTCGGAGCGCGTATCTCCCTATCGGTGGCCATGTCCGCCATCGGCATCGGCCTCTTGGTGGGCGGGAGCCTGGGCCTGGTCGGGGGGTACTTCGGCGGGTTCATCGACAAGGTCATCATGTGGATGATCGACACCTTCCTTTCCCTTCCCTTCGTCCTCCTGGCCCTGGTGGTCGTATCGGCGATAGGGCCCTCGTTCCAGCTGGTGATCGTCCTCACCTCCGCCACCGTCTGGGCGTACGTAGCTAGGCAGGTCAGGGGAGAGACGCTGAGTATCCGCGAGCAGGATTTCGTGGCGCGGGCCCGGGTTTCGGGGCTGTCCGCGCTCAAGATCATCCGCCGGCACATCGTGCCCAACACGGTGAGCCCGCTGATCGTCGTGGCGACCCTACAGGTGGGTCTCGTCATCCTGGAGGAAGCATCTCTGAGCTTCATCGGCGCCGGCATCCCACCTCCGAACCCGAGCTGGGGGGTCATGGTGGCCGGTGGGAGGGACCTGATCGCTTCGGCATGGTGGGTGTCTTTCTTCCCGGGTCTGGCGATCCTGAGCATCGTGCTGGCGCTCAACTCTCTCGGAGACTGGCTGAGGGACTACCTCGACCCGCGCACTCGCCAGCAGATGGGTTCTCCGCTGCGGCCGGCCGGCCGGACACCGGCTCGGGGGGACGGGCAAGCCGGTGTGCCTGAACACCCTTCGGACGGTCTCCCGCCGGCCGTGCTCGAGGTAAGCGACCTACGCACGTACCTCTTCACCCGAGCAGGTGTGACGCGGGCGGTGGACGGCGTCACGCTGAGCGTTCGCGAGTCCGAGACGGTGGGCATCGTCGGGGAATCAGGAAGCGGCAAGACGATGCTCGGACTGTCGATCGTCCGCCTCACGCCCGAACACGTGTCACGGATCGTGGGTGGTGAGATACGGGTGGGCGGCACGGATGTCTCGACCCTCCCCGAATCCGAGCTGCGTGGCTTCCGGGCAGCCAACCTGTCCATGATATTCCAGGACCCGGAGCAGTCGCTCAATCCGGTCTTCACCGTGGGCAGCCTTCTCAACGAGGCGATCCGGGCGAGGTTTCCCGACTTGAGCGCGGCCCAAGTCCAGAGTCGAGCCGTTGAAGCTCTGCGATCGGTCAATGTCCCGGATCCCGAACGTCGGCTGCGCAGCTTCCCGCATCAACTGAGCGGCGGTATGAAACAGCGGGTAGTCAGCGCGATGGCGATGATCGGCCAGCCGAAGCTGATCATCGCCGATGAGCCGACAACCTCGCTCGACGCCACCATCCAGGCCCAGTTCCTACACCTGCTGAAGGACCTTCAGGCGCGGACCGGCGTCGCGCTCCTGCTCATCACGCATGACTTCGGCATCATCGCCGAGTTGGCCGACCGGGTAGCCGTCATGTACGCCGGGCGGCTGGTGGAGCAGGGAGCGGTTCGTGACATCTTCAACCGCCCGTCACACCCCTACACGCGGGCCTTGCTCGAGGCCCGACCGGCCGCGCACACCCGCACCGACCGCCTCAAGACGATCGAGGGAAACCCGCCTTCCTTGATCGACCTGCCCGTAGGCTGCCGGTTCGCTCCCCGCTGCGCCTATGCGACCGAGGAGTGCGACGAGCGGTACCCGCCCGAAACCGTCATCGGCGAGCTGCACAGGTCGGCTTGCTTGAGGGCCGAGGAAGAGCCGTGGCTGAACCGCTCGTAGTCGTCGAAGGGCTGACGAAGCACTACCCGGTCAGAGGCGGCCTTCTCAGCACCCAACTGCTGGGACAGGTGCACGCAGTGGACGGAGTCGACTTCTCCATCAGCCAGGGCGAGACTCTCGCTCTGGTCGGGGAGTCCGGCTGCGGGAAGACGACCACCGCCAACATGCTGCTCCGCCTGGTGCGACCCTCCGCCGGGTCGATCAGAGTCGGCGGCCTTGACATCGCAACCCTGACCGCCCGCCAGCAGCGCCGCTACCGCATGCAGGTGCAGGCGGTATTCCAGGATCCATGGGGCTCCCTCAACCCGAGGATAAAGGTGGGGCGTACAGTGGGGGAGACTCTCGAGGCGAACACGGATCTCTCGTCACGGGAAAGGAGGGCGAGGGTAGTGGACGCGCTGGAGAGCGTCGGCCTGAAGGCGTCCGACGCCCGGCGGTTCCCGCACGAGTTCAGCGGAGGTCAGCGCCAGCGGGTAGCACTGGCCGCGGCTCTCATCTCCAATCCTTCCCTGATCATCCTCGATGAACCGGTGTCGGCACTTGATACCGCCGTGCAGGCTCAGGTCCTGAACCTCTTGGCGGAACTCCAGGAACAGTCCGGAACGTCGTTTTTGATGATCACCCATGACCTGAACGTGGTGCCCACGGTGGCCCATCGTGTCGCCGTCATGTATATGGGACGGATCGTCGAGCTCGCGCCGACCGCGCAGTTGTTCGACCGTCCCGACCATCCCTATACGAAGGAACTCTTCGAATCACTGCCCCGCTCGCACCCGGACGACCCTCCCATCGGCTCGTCTCTGCGTGGGGAGATTCCGAGCCCGATCAATCCGCCCACCGGATGCCGGTTCCGCACGAGGTGCCCGTGGGTCATGAGCAAGTGCGAGGAGACGCCTCCCCTATTAACGGTCGGGGACGACCACGAGGCGGCTTGCCATCTGGTCACAGCCGAAGGACAAGGCTGAAAAGTAACTCCGAGCGTTAACGGATTCAGCCGATTCCGAGCACGCGCATGGCGTTCTCGGAATAGATCATGGCCTGCTCACCTTCCGGCAGGCCAAGTTGATCCACTATTCCGGCTGCCTGCCGGTAGTTCCCGAAGGGGTGATCCGTTCCGTACAGGATCCTCGAGGGCCCCATGAGATCGTACGCCAGGCGAAGGGACCCGAGGTCGCCCGTAACCGAATCGATGAACAGGTTCTGCAGGTAGTCCCCGATCGGGCGCTCCAGGTCCGCACCGTGGGCCTGGATGTGGGCCCTACCGCTGTGGGCGGCTATCCGGCCGCGTATGTAGGGAAGAACCCCTCCGATATGCGGAACGATGAGCGTCAGTTCGGGATAGCGATCGAAGACACCGGCGAAGATGAGCCTGAGGGTGCTCAGGGACGTGTCCGCGACGAATCCGAGACCTGTGAGAACCGTCAGGTTGTCCATCCCTATCTGGTTCCTGGGGACGGTCGGATGCAGGTTCAACGGCACGCCGAGTTCGGCCGCATAGCCGATGATCTCGACCACACCGGGCGCGTCCAGTGCCTGGCCGGCGATGTTGGCGTACAACTGGAAGCCGGGGAACCTCAGCTCCTTGACGCAGCGATCCATCTCCTGCCTGGAGGTGTCCGGGTCCCCGAATCCGATCAGCCCCCACGCAGAAATCCGGTCGGGCGCCCTGGCGATCAGGCCGGCCAGGTGGTCGTTCATACGTCTCGCCCACTCATCCGCCTGGTTCCCGCCGAGCACCTCCGGTCCGGGAACGGCATGGCTGAGGACCGCGAAGTCGACACCGAGTTCGTCCATGTCGGCCAGCTTGACGTCGAGATCCGTGAACTTGTCGAGAACCGGCACCACCAGTCCGACCGCGGAGCGGATCACGCGCTTGTCACCTCGCCACTCGATGGTCGGATACTCGTTCCGACCCTCCAGATGGTCGGCGAAGTCCGGGCTGATGAAGTGGGTGTGGATGTCTATGCGGCGCAAACGGCACCTCTCTTCGAAGCTACGGTAGGAGGGTCGGGTCTCGGGACGGCGGTGTCAGCAGGCCGAAGTCTGATCACGCACGCTCCGGACTGCCTTGATTATGCTGTAGTAGCCGGTGCACCTGCAGAGGTTGGAGGACAGAGCCTCCTCCAAGTCCCCGTCGCTGATGGACGGATCCCTTTCGAGGACCGCCGAGGCCAATACCAGGAACCCAGGGGTGCAGAAACCGCACTGCAGGCCGTGGTGTATCGAGAAGGCTTCCATCAGGTCCGCGATGTCCCCTCCCGCTGCGAGACCCTCGATGGTGGTTATCCGGCTGTCCCGGCATTGCACCGCGTAGATCAGGCAGGATCGCACCGGATCGCCGTCCACAAGGACAGTGCACGATCCGCAGATACCCTGCTCGCATCCCAAGTGGGTCCCGGTCAGCCCGCATCGGGAACGGACCACTTCCGCCAGCGACCAGCGCGGTTCCACCTCCAAGTCCCAGGTCTCCCCGTTGACCTCGAGCGTGACAGGTACCGTCGCCCGGCTCATGACGTTGCTCCTGGTAGTAGCGGTATCCGTTTCATCCGAGTCCCCAAGCATTGGAGAGGGCACGCGGGACCAGAACCTTGACGAGATGCCGCCGGAACTCGGCCGTCCCGTGTAGATCGCCCAGAGGCTCCACTCCATCCGCGGCAGCCCGACCGGCGTGCTCCAGCAGTTCGCGGTTCAGGCGCTCCCCGACCAGCATCGCCTCCGCCGATCGCGCTCTGACGGGTCGGTCCGAGACACCCCCGAGTCCGATTCTGGCCTCGGCAACCTTCTCTTCGACTACCCGGATCAGGGCTATCACCAGCACCACCGCGAAATCTCCCGCTCTGCGACTCAGGAACGCGGTTCCGAACCGCCAGTCTTCGGAAAGGACGGGCAGGCGCGCCTCCACCACCATCTCCCCCAGAGCCAGAGAGGTGGTGAACGCGGTGTCGAAGAAGTCATCGGCCGCAATGACCCGGTCGCCTCCTAGCCCACGGGCCACCACGTTCCCCTTTGCGGTCGCCAGCAAGGCGCACCATTCGGCGGCCGGGTCGGCGTGGGCGAGACTTCCACAGAACGTACCGCGCAGGCGGATGGGGAGATGACCCACCTGGCGGCCGACCTCCTCAAGCAGACCGCCCAGTGGCCCGGGCACGCGGGCCTCCTCAACCTGGATATGTCGTGCCAATGCCCCGATCCGCAGCACATCGGAATCGACCATCACGAATGAGGCTGAGTCGATCCCGTTGATGTCGACCAGCATCTCCGGGCGTGCCAGACGCAGGTTCTGCATCGGGACGAGGCTCTGGCCCCCGGCGAGTATCTTGGCCCGGTCCGCATTCTCGGCCAGGATGCGCACCGCCTCCTCCACCGTTTCTGGTGCTGCGTATTCGAACGGAGCGGGTTTCATGGGCCGGCATTCACCGCGGGATCACGTACGGATGAGGGGGCGCACGGCCTCCCTCATCCGTATAGCGGACCTCTTCTGAAGGTTGAACACCGATCAGGACTCTCTCTAGCTACGCCGCCTCGATGTGCTCGATGAAGGTGTACAGCGAACCCACACCTGAGCCTGGGAAGGTGTAAGAGGAGACGACCTCTGGATTGAACACCCTCAGCACCGGCACCTGGAACAGCGGCAGGTGCCCGACGAAATCGTACACCATGTGTCCGAGTTCCCTGTAGGGCTCGTCCTGTTCCTCGGCCGTCCAGAGCCGCACCACCTTGCGGTACTGCTCGTCGATGGCGCAGTTCTCGACCGTTCTGCCGCTCCCGTGGGAGGAGTGGCCCTGAGCGTCGAAGCCCGTGACGATCTCGCTGTTGAAGACGTCGTATTCCAGGGCGGCCTGCCCGGAGTAGTAGTAACCCTCCAGCCGTTCGACTTCCTCGCCGTCGTCCATGATCTCGAGCCGGACGTTGAAGCCCACATCGCTGAGCATTCCGGCTACCGCTTCCATCACAGGTCCGGACTCCGGGCTTCCCGAATCGGGTGTGCCCAGGACGATGATCTCGTGTTCGTCGTCTGCGTAGCCGGCCTCCTGGAGGAGAGCCCGCGCCGCGTCAGGGTCGTATCCGTACTCGTCCGCGAATCTCTCCTCGAACGCGGGATCCCATCCGGTGACCTCGGGGAGCCAGAACCACAGGTAGAGCGGCGAACCCCTCCCGCCGTAGAAGGCCTGGTTCAGCGCATCGCGATCGACGGCCTTGCTGGCCGCCCGTCGCAGCCGGACATCCCACCATGGACTGTCGTTGCGGTTCTCGCAGATCGACGGATCATCCGCACCCGTGGCCGGCGGGTCGAGAAACGCGCCGACGAAGTTCAGCGCGATCCGCGTGCCGGGCAACCCCGACTCCACTGCCACCATGCCCGCGGCCACCGCGGCGTCCGTCAGATCGCTCGGCAGCTCCGTGACATGGACCTCTCCGGCCAGTAGCGCGGCCTGCAACGTGGCGACATCATTGAAGTACCGGTACTCGACCTCCTGGAAGGCGCCTGTCTTCCGCCAATGGTCGTCCACCCTTTCGAATACCACGTTGACGCCCGGCGTGCGTTCGAGGAAGCGGTACGGTCCGGTGCCGGCCAGCGGTGGCTCGTCCAGGCCTGGTATCGCACCCCCGCGGGCATCGAAGTCCGCCTTGCTCATCATCGCGGTTCCGGTCGCTCCGTAGCTGAGCGCCTCCAGAAACTCGTAGCTGGCGCTGGCGAGGTGGAACACGATCTCGTGATCGTTGACAACCTCGATCTCGTCGACCGTCTCCCGGATCACGTCGGCGATCCCTGTCTGGGCGCCGGCTGGATTCACCAGGTGGTCAAGGGTGAAGACGACGTCAGCCGCCGTGAATTCGCCCATCCCGTTGTGGAACTCGACTCCCTGTCTCAGGTGCATGCGGAGGCTGTTCCCCTCGATTTCCCAGCTCTCGGCCAGCATCGGCTCCCACTGCCCAGTGGCTGGGTTGTTACCGATGAGGTTCTCGTAGATCGGCCTCAACTGGAAGTCGTCCTGCGGCTGGACTTCCCGGTCGATATCGTTCGACTCGACCTGGGGAGCGAGCACTCCATAGACAAGGCGCTCGGTCCCCGTCATGGTTTCGGCGGGCTCTTCGGCAGCGGTCGTTGCAGCGACCGTCTCGGGCGCTGCTACCGTGGTTGCCGGAGTTTCGGCATCCTCGCTCTCCGAGGCGCAGGCGGCCGTTATGAGAGCCAGGACGAGACCGCAGGCCAGAAGGCGGCATATGGTCGTGGGCGTTTGTCTGCCTGAAGTGTCTGATCGCGACACGTTCCCCTCCCTAGACGCTAGAAACGGAAAGTTACCGGGGCGAAAGCCAAGTTGTCAACAGATTCTGGCCCCTAAATCGCGTGGACAATGGAGGTTTTTTCTGTCTGTCTTTCGTACCATTACCTTGACCCGAGCCCTGGTCCCCCATAGCGTGCAAATGTCCAGGTCAACGATTGGTTCACGAGCCATAGGGGACGGATGATCGACGACGTTGGCAGCGGTGTCCGGAGCGGCGCCGTGCGACTTGCCGAACCCGGTCGCGACCGGGACTGGTCAGGGTCGGTGGCTTGCGGGTGGACCACCGCCCGGACTCAGGCGGACGAAGGGATGATGGGGACCAGCAGGTAGGCGGCCTGATCGCCTCCCACATGGATGGTATGGCGTCCGCGCCAATGTTCCGAGTTGTCGTGCGAGTAGCGGATGGTCGGGTCGTCCTCCCAAGGCTGTATGTCGAGCCGCAGACGATGTCCCTGCTTGAACACGTTGCTCATGGGCAGGATCTCGACCTCGACAACAGTGGGCTCGCCCGGAACCAGGGGTTGGATCTCGTCGTGCTGGTGGTAGGGACGGAAAGGGAGTGACAGACTCTGGTCCAACTTCCGGTGGGATGCCCGGAGCCATCCCCGCGATGCGGGGCTGGGTTGGGCCCAACCGTTGGGGAAGCACACCTCGCTTCCGTCCGGCGCAATGTTGCGCACCGCCAAGAAGATGTCCATGTCGTCGGTGGTCGACGACACGCTCACCACGAGGTTCAGCGGACCCGTGACCTCGACATCCTCATCAAAGGGCTCGGTCGAGAAGCTTGCTCCCCTGAACTCGTCTGAGCGGGGTCCCTCGGCCGAGTAGCTCACCTCACCCGCCGCACCAGGCGCGTCCGGCGCCAGCCGCCCACCATCGTCGGCGCTCAAGAACATCCTGGTCCAGCTCGTCCGGGCCAGGGGCCACTCGTGCTCGAAACGCCAATCTTCCTCGTCCGCCGAGGTGCGGATGGCGAGCTTGATCGGTGGCTCCTCCATGAGACCGTTGTCGATGCCTTTGAGCCAGTAATCGAAGAAGTGAATCTGGTCCAGGCGGGCTTCGAGACGGTAGAACGGTCCGATGTGGGTTCCCGTGTGCATCCGGAGCCGCTTCTGTTCCGAGGCAGATCGGAAGAACGCCTCCGTGTTGCCCCGCAGGTGGAGACCGGCGCCGCCCCAGTTGCCGGCGCTCAGGAACGGCACGGTGATCTCATCGAAGCGGGCAGACCGTTCGCGGTAGTAAGGGCCGTCCAATTCGTGGTCGCGTATGTCGTCGAAGAACGGTGCGAACTGGTCGCGCCATCGCTCGGTGTTATCGCCGAGTGTCCGCTTGACTACGCGATCCCAATACCAGAACGAGAAAAACCCATCGCTGAAGATCCCCCCTTGATGGGTGGAGTCCCGATACAGGTCCGACCAGCCCTCCCACGGGATCATGGCCTTCAGCGCCGGCGGGTGGAGCGCAGCCACGTTCCACTGGTTCAATGCGAAGTACGAGATCCCCATGAGACCCACACTGCCACTGCACCACGGCTGTGCCGCCACCCATTCGATGGCGTCGTAGTAGTCCAGCGTCTCCTGGGTTGACACGATGTCACAGAACCCGGGGGAATGGCCCGAACCCCTCATGTCCACCCGTACCTGAACGTAGCCCCGCGGGATCCACCACTCCGGGTTGGCCGATTCCCAATGCATGTAAGGGCCGTTCTCCTCGGCGCTGTCGCCGTAGTCCATGTGCTCGTCCTTGGGGTACGGCCCGAAGGTCATGATGGCGGGGAACGCACCTTCATCGTCGGGCCGGAAAACATCGCATTTCAGTGCCAGCCCGTCGCGCATCGGAACATCCACGTCCTTCTCGACGATCAGCTCGTACCGGGGTTGCGAGACCGTTGCCGGATTCACCGTGGCCTGGATCATGGTCTCCTCATCTACCTTGTCTGCCGTACCCGAACTCGACCATCCGGTCCGTCAAGCCAACTTAGCGAGGAGATCCGGGCGCCGCGCTCCCTGCACCGGTCACGTCGATGGCATCGTTCCGGCTGAGCCGTCCTTCCGCCCGGTGGTTGTGACGCCCCGAACGGGTTGGATGAGGGTTGCCCGATGTCGTACTCCTGGCCTAGGCGGTTCGTAGCAGGCGCGATCCACCCTGACAGACTCCGCGCGTGAAGAGACGGGGCGGACCAGACCTACCAGGGGTCTTGCAGGTCGGGGTCCCAGGGCCAGAGCGGCCTCTCTATCCGTTTGAAGGGAAGGGCGGTGAGATCGCTGCCCGAGGGACCCGGGACGTCCAGGTCGATGCAGGTCGCGATCTGCTCGTAGTACTCGAGGTAGGCGCCGGCGGACTTGGGTTGCACTATCCGCATCTCCCGGGGGTCGGCGCCCACGCTGAGGTAAGCCTCGTAGTCGACCATGGGTGGGCGATGCGTGGTCACCATGATCGAAATCGACCCCACCTGGAGCAATGCGGTCGGACCCATGTCAACGGCCCGGATTCCCCCGTAGTGGTTCATGTACCGTCCGTCGGTGAGGGTGGCCACGGTGCCGGTCACCTCCACGGGGCTGTAGAAGGCGGGGTTCGCGCTGCCTCCGAGGGGGGTGGTCACCCTGGCGCCGACGCCGGCCTGCGCGCAGGCCGCGGCCGCCGCCGGATCGCTGACCATCAGCAGGCATGGAACGTCGACGCCACGATCCAGCAGTGCCTTCAGCAGCAGGTTTCCGTCACCCAGTCCTCCGGCGGTGGTGCTGTCAGAACCCTCCGACAGGGCGAAGACGCCGTCCGACGCGAGAGCCGTGTCGATTGCCTCGTGGACATCGGTCTTCTTCACGAGGTAGTGGTCCCGCAGGCTCCAGGCCTTCATGGCTATCTCGTCGGCGAGCGACCGGCCCAGATCCGGGTCCCGGTCGGTGACGATGACCACCGTCCAACCCAGTTCCGAGATGTCGAGCCAGGGCTGGGTGCAGAACACGCTGGCCGCCAGTACCCGCGGGTCTCTCTCCGCCTCGTGGAGGGCGGCTATAACCTCCCGGTTGGGGAACCGGCGGTCGTCATGCGTCTCCGCCCCGGTCATCATCCGGACCTTCCGCTGGGAAACCACCGGCTCCACCTCACCACGGATGGTCCGTATGAGGGTGCGCATGGCTACTTCGCCGGTACGCCGCAGGTCCACATGGGGGCAGGTCTGGTATCCCGCCAGGATGTCCGCCGTCTCGCCCATGCGCCGCGTCATATGGGTGTGAAGGTCGAGCGTGGTGGCGATGGGAATGTCCGGCCCGACGATGGCTCGTGCCCGGGCCAGAACCTCACCCTCCGCATCGTCGAGGCTGTCGGTGACCATCGCACCGTGCAGGCCCAGCATCACCCCGTCGATCCGGTCACGGTTGAGGCTTATCGCGTCGCACACCCTGCCGGCGAGGTGTTCGAAGGTGGCGTCATCCAGGGGCGGGCCGGATTGTGCCTTGGCATCTAGCGCGGGGACCAACTCGACCCCGAACTCCTCGGCAGCATCGCGGTAACCGTCGATCTCTCGATTACCGGCTCGCCGCAGGACATCGGAGCCGGTCGGTATCCCGAACCTCTCGAAGTCGGCCAACGTCGTGGCGCCGGGGACGAAGCTGTGGCTCTCCTGGCGAAACAGTGCCACCAGGATCCGCTCGGTACTACCCATTCTCGATACCTCCTGCCAGCTTTGGCCGGCTGGTCTCTCCGGCTCTCCAGGACGGTTCCGGAAATGACGGGGAAACGTGGCCCGCGATGCTTCTAACTCGGGTCTCCTTCCGGCTATCGGGCCGACGGGACACTCTCGGAACCCTCCTAGAAGACGATCAGTCCTCGGGCCTGCTCCCCTGCCGCCAGTGCCCTGAAGGCCTCGTCCGCCTCGTCGAGGTCGTATCTCCTGGTGACCAGCTCGTCGATGTTGAGCCGGCCTGCCATGGCCAGCTCGATCATCTTGGGGAACTCCACCATGGGGTTCCCGCTCCCGTACCGGGATCCCAGGATCTTTCGCTCTCCCTGCATCATCAGGAAGGGATCGACCGCGAAGGTCTCCCCGGTGCCCGGAAGGCCCAGGATGACTTCTATTCCCTGCTTGGCGAGGATCGCCAGACCCTGTTCCATCGCGGTGGTACTGCCCACCGCCACGATGCTGTAGTCGACCCCTTCCCCGGTCAGAGCCGTTATCGCGTCGATCAGGTCCTCTGCCCGGGAGTTGATGGTATGAGTAGCCCCGAAATGGCGGGCGTATTCGAGCTTGGAGTCGACGACGTCGACGCCGATGATCGGGTAGGCACCCGTTGCGGCCGCACCCTGCACCGCGTTGAGCCCGACGCCCCCGCAACCGATGACCGCCACGCTCTGTCCGGAACGGACACCGGCGGTGTTCACCACCGCACCGAATCCGGTGGTCACCGAGCATCCGATTAGCGCGGCGAGGTCGAGGGGGAAGTCCTTCCGGATGCTCACGGCCGCCTCCTCGGGGACGACTATGTAGGGCCCGTAGGTGGCTGGACCGTAGTGGTAGACGTCTTCCCCCTGGTAGTGGAAGCGGGTGCGGCCGTCTCCCATCCTTCCGACCGGTGGGTTGTTCAGGCACAGGGCCGGGTAACCGAGACAGCACGGGCGGCAGCTGCCGCAGTCCGGCGCCCAGGAGATGATGACGTGATCCCCGGGTGACAACGATCGGCAACCGGGGCCCACCGCATCCACTACGCCGGAGCCCTCGTCTCCGAGAACGATGGGCATGGGAATGCCGACGTGGGAACCGTCGGCTGCATGGAGGCAGCTATGGCACACCCCGCTGGCCACCATCCTCACGCGGACTTCCCCGAAGCCCGGATCGTCGAGTTCCAGATCGAGCATCTGCATCGGCTCCCTGGGTTTGACGAGGACAGGAGCGGTTATCAGCATGGGTTACTTTCCCTGAGAGACTTTTCGGCGGGTTGCCATACTTCCACGGCTGCTTCGGCGTTGCTGAAGGGGATCCGCTGCCACAGTGCCTACCTCGGCAATCCATGGAGGGTCCATGGCGGGAATGATAGGAGGGTGCTGAAGAGGACGGGGAGTGGTTGTCCCGCGCTGCTTCTACCTGGGGTTTCGTTGACTGCTATCGCGCCAACTGGACGTTTTTCAGTACCCCCTTAGGCCGTGCCCGCCGGGTACGATTCCGGTCGAGTGGGTGCAGGGGCAACATGAGCGGCCAGGGTTGGACGACCGCCGGATCGGAGCGAATGGGAGGCTGGGATGGGTGATTATCAGGTACGAGACCTCTCCGCCTTGGCAGACGAGGCGCTCGCGGCTCTGGAAGAAGGTGGCCGTCCCGGATTCCCTCTGATCGAGGGAAGGGTGCTGGCGGTCCAGGTCACACCGGAACGCGGGACGTCGTCCGACATCGCCATCGGTGTGGCGGCACTGCCAAGTGGGTTCTCCACGCCCGACCACACCCACCGCGCCGAGGAGATCGCCACGGTGCTCAGGGGCAGCGGTTCCATCACCATCGAAGGCACGACCATCGACGTGTCGCCCGGTTCGGTGGTCGTGACACCTCCATACGCCCACCATGTGACCACCGCCGGCCCCGATGGGCCGATGGTGGTCTTCTGGATGTACGCTCCCGCCGGAAGCGAGCAGCGCTGGCTGGCGCAGGACAGGGATTGACGGTAGGAAGGGATCTCGTGAGCAGGCTCTATGTCATCGGTGCCGGGACGCCGACACCGACGCCGCAGCGTTTCGGCACGGCCTATGTGGTCGATACCGGGTCCGACCTGGTCATGTTCGATTGCGGTCCGGCCGCCACCCACAAGCTGGTGAAGGCCGGTCTGTGGCCGACCCGCATCGACCATCTCTTCTTCACGCACCATCATTTCGATCACGACGCCGACTACCCCTGCTTCCTGCTTTGCAGGTGGGACCAGAGCATCGGCCGGGAGGGCATGCTCAAGGTCCGGGGACCGACGCTCACGGCCAGCATCACGGAGGGCCTGATCGGCGAGGACGGGGTCTTCGCCCACGATTGGAAGGCCCGGGTCGGGACGCCGGTCAGCCAGCGGGTCTTCGTGAACCGAGGGGGCGTCCTGCCGCGCCCGGCTCCAGTGGTGGACGCCGCCGATATTGGCCCCGGCTCCGTGATCGAGGGTCCCGACTGGCTGGTGCGGTCTGCAGAAGCCGTCCACGTGCAGCCGTTCCTCGACTCCCTCGCCTACCGGATCGAGACGCAGACGGCGAGCATCGTCGTGACCGGGGACACGGAGCCGTGCGACTCCGTGGTCGATCTCGCTCGGGGGGCGACCGCCCTGGTCAGCATGTGCTGGGACCACCAGGAGGCGATGCAGGAGTGCGGCGAGGCTCCGGGCCAGACCGGCACCACCGGCGCGGCGCTGATGGCCCGTGAAGCGGGGGTCGAGAAGCTGATCCTGGTCCATCGGGGACCCGGGCTGGAGGGTGAGGAGTCGGAAGCGAGGGCCAGATCCGACGTGGAGGCCATCTTCGACGGCGACGTAATCCTGGCCGATGAGTTGGATGTGATCGACATCTGACCGGCAACGCTCGGACCCGTGATCTGTGGCATTTCCTGGTCCTTAGGAGGGCCCAACGGATGGGCGTTTGCGCTGGAGATCAGAAAGGACGCACCGGCGGCTTGGAAGAGGCAGCTGAACAGCGACTGTCGGGCCTGTTTTGGGCCAATACCAGTTGATGGGCGGGTGAAGTCGGCGTAGTGTGATGTAGTTGCTAGCCATCCTGCCGGCCCAAGGAGCAGGGTGGCAATCCTCTGCGGAAGGAGGCCAAGGGTGAGACATTGGTACAAGAAGGGCAGGCTGGGGCTGCTTTTGGTAGCGCTCGCTCTGGTTGCCTTTGCCTGTGGTACCGACGAAGCGGACGAGACGACCACCACGGCGGCTGCTGCGCCGGCCACCCAAGCAACCACGACCACTGCGACGGCGGCTCCGGAGACTCCGGAGACTCCGGAGACCACGAGTGCTCCTGACACGACGGCGGCGATGGAGGAGGTCGAAGACCCGCGCGGAACGACCGTAACCTGGTCGTACACGCAGGAGCCCCCGAATTGGGACTACCGGGAGACCGGACTGACGGCGGTCACCGCACCGTTGCTGTTGAACGTCTGGGAGACGCTCGTCCTGATGGAGGCGGACGGCTCGCTCTCCCCGCTTCTGGCCGAATCTTGGAACGTCAGCGGCGACGGCCTCACGGTGACCTTCAACCTGCGCGAGGGGGTTGTCTTCCACGACGGATCCGACTTCACCTCCGCGGACGTGGTGTACTCGATGAACGCCAACTCTCAAGCCAGCGTCGACAGGACGGCCAGCCCCTACGGAGCCGTCTCGTCTGCCGAGGCGGTCGACGACTACACGGTCGAGGTCACTCTCGCAGCACCGAGCCTTACGTTCGTCAACACCATGGCGGATCGGGCCGGGATCATGGTTCCGGAGAACTTCTTCGAGGACCACGACGCCGCGACAACGGTCCTCGGCACCGGACCTTACGTGTTCGCCGAGTACCGGATCGACCAGGACCTGACCATGACCCGGTTCGAGGACTACTGGGGTGAGAAGCCCTACTTCGAGACTGCGATCCAGCGTTTCATCCCGGATGAGACCGCCGCGATCAACGCCCTCCTGGGCGGCGAGCTCGACATGGTCGCGTCGGTGATCGCCGAGGGCATGGACCGGGTCTTCGCCGTCTCCGGTGATAACGAAGGGATCGAACTGGTTCTCATTCCGGGGACCGAGGTCTCCTACTGGTTGCTGGACACCAACGTTCCGGAGTTCCAGGACGTCCGGATTCGCCAGGCGATCCAGCACGGTCACAACCGCCAGGCGCACATCGACGCGGCGACGGCCGGGACGGCCACGCCCTCGTGCTCGATGGCGGTTCCTTCGGGTATCGCGTGGGACTCGGACTACTGCCCGTATCCCTACGACCCGGAGCGGGCGGTCGCGCTGCTCGCCGAGGCCGGCTACGGCCCGGGCGAGTTGGTGCTGGACTTCCCGTTCGCCAACGTCGCGTGGCACACCGTGATGGCACAGGTCTTCCAGGCCGAAATGGCCGAGATCGGCGTGACGATCGAGCTGCGTAGCCTGGACCTTGCGACCTGGCTGGACCAGGTCAACACGCAGGGCCAGTACCAGATTTTCCAGATCACCAGCGGCGCACCGTTGACGAACTATCGCTGTGACCGGAACCGGCAGCCCTTCGGCCGTGGGAACCAGGCGTTCTGCGACGAGGAGATGGACGCGATGATCGACGCCATCGAGGTCATTGCCGATTACGACGAGTATGTCGCGGCACAGCGCGAGCTCCACGATTACGTGGCCGACGAGGGATGGATCTTCGCGACCAAGAAGCCGAACGTTCCGGTGCTGTACCGCTCGGATCTGGCCGGGATCAAGCAGCACCGCCTACCGGACATCCACATTTACGCGGGTGACCTGCACTGGGCTGACTCCTAAAGGATGGCCGAAGCCTGACAAGTGTGGGCCTCGGGGTCACCGAACCACGGTGGGGGTTCGCCATTGGTTTGGCGGACCCCCACTCGGCTTTCTCCCGCCGGCCCGCTGTCCCGCCGGGCGCCGCGGTGTGGTATACCCCTGAGGACACACCCTCCTAGGGGGAGGTTCGCGTGGCGCGCGTGATCACCCGGTCCGTCCTATCACTGGTCCTGGCCGCCTTCGTGGGATCGATGATCGTCTTCGGCCTGCTGCGCTCCATCGGCGGCAATGTCGCGCACGTCATCCTGGGCCAGTACGCGACCCCCGGCGCCTTGGAGGCCCTTCAGGAGGAGTTGGGCCTCAATGCCCCCTGGTACGTGCAGTACTTCAGCTGGCTGGGCGGAGTGTTCACGGGAGATCTCGGTACTTCCTACTCGGCGCGTTTCGACATCTTCGACGAGATCCTGCGGCGGCTCGGCCCGACCACGTTGCTGGCCTTCGGCTCACTGCTCATCTCGATCCCGGCTGCCCTGGCGCTCGGAACGTACTCGGCCATCCAGGTCAAGAAGCTCCGCGGCGGGGTCATAGACGTCGCCAGCCAGATCGGCATCGCCATACCGGCGTTCTGGGCGGGACTCATCATGGTCCTGGTCTTCGGCATCCGGCTCGGGTGGTTCCCCACCGGCGGCTACATTTCCCCGTTCGAAGACCTGGTCGAGGCGGTGAAAGGGCTCGTGCTGCCGACGCTGGCCCTCTCCCTGGGGATCACGTCGGTGCTGACCCGCTATGTCCGCTCAGCCATGCTCGACGTGATGGGTGAGGACTTCATCCGCACCGCCATGGCCAAGGGGCGTACCCGGCGCGGCGCGGCCCGGGTCCACGGAGTGCGGAACGCCTCGGTCTCTCTGGTGACCGTCGGCACCCTGCAGCTCGGCGCCCTCATGGCTGGCACGGTGGTGATCGAGAACGTGTTCGTGATCCCCGGCATCGGACGCCTTCTGGTCACCTCGGTGCTCGGCCGCGAGGTGATAGTCGTGCAGTCGCTGATCCTGGTCATCCTGTTGATGATTCTCGTGATGAACTTCCTCATGGACATCGCCTACGTCCTCATCGATCCGAGGATTCGCGATAGCCAGGGAGGCAAGGCAGTTGCTTGACGAGCGCGCCCGATCCAGACCGCCGGTGTGGCGTCGCGTCCTGCGGTTGCCCCTGCCGCTGATCATCGGCGGAGCGCTCGTCGGCTCCTTCCTGTTCATCGCCCTCCTCTCGTACGTGTGGACGCCGCACGACCCCCTGAAGCTGGTCGTTGCGGACCGGTTGCTGCCGCCGGGGAGCGACAGATACGTGTTCGGTACTGACAAGTTCGGCCGCGACGTCCTCAGCCAACTCATGGCGGGCGCCCGCAACTCCCTGTACGTCAGCTTGCTGTCGACATTCGTGGCGATCGTGGTGGGCGCCCTGCTCGGGCTCCTGACCGCCGGTGCCGGCCCCTTCTGGCGGAACGTGCTGTCCCGGCTGATCGACGTCGGCGTAGCGCTGCCCGGAATCCTGATCGCCCTGGTGCTGGCGACATCGACCGGGCCCGGCAACCAGGCGGCGATCGTGGCGATCACCTTCTGGTTCATCCCGATCGCGGCCAGGGTGACGATCGGCCCCGCCCGCCAGATCCTGGCGCTCGACTACGTGGAGGCGGCCTACGCCTACGGCCGAACCAAGTGGTACGTGCTCTTGCACCATGTGACGCCCAACATCGCCCCCCTCCTGATCGTGCTGGGCTCGGTCATGTTCGCCGCAGCAATCCTGATCGAGGCGGCCCTGGCCTTCCTCGGCATAGGCGCTCAGCCGCCCACCGCCTCCTGGGGAAGACTGCTACAGGAGTCCCAGCCCCTGCTCGAGGCAGCCCCGACGCTGATGTTCTTCCCCGGCGTGGCAATCGTCCTCACCGTGCTCGGGTTCAACCTCCTCGGGGACGGGCTGCGCACCATCCTCGATCCGCAGCAGGCTTCGCGCTCGGGGCTCATCTGATGCTCGAGATCCGAGACCTCGACGTGGCCATCGGTCGCCACACCATCGTCTCCGTCGAGCGGCTCGATATCCCGGCCGGTACTCGCCTGGGGATCGTGGGCGAGTCCGGGTCGGGGAAGACGATGACGGCCATGAGCATCGTCGGCCTGCAGCCCAACACCGCCGTCGTGTCGGGATCGGTCCGTTTCAATGACCGGGAACTGGTCGGCTTGAGCGATCGCCGGCTCGCCGAGGTGCGCGGCCGCGACATCGGGGTGATCTTCCAGGATCCCGCCAAGGCGCTCAATCCGATGATGCGGGTCGGTCGCCAGGTGGCCGAGGCGATCCGTCTGCATATGGATCTTCCCCGCGACCGGTTGCGCGCACGCGTTCTCCAACTGCTCACCCAGGTCCATCTACCCGATGCAAGAAGCCTGATGCGCCGGTACCCGCACCAGCTGTCGGGAGGTCAGCAACAACGCGTCCTGATAGCGATAGCGATCGCCTGTGACCCGAAGCTGCTCATCGCCGACGAGCCGACCACGGCGCTGGACGTCACGGTCCAGAGCGGCATTCTCTCGCTGCTGCGTGAGCTGAGCGTAGAGCGCAAGATGGGCCTGCTCTTCGTCAGCCACGACCTCGGCGTCATCCAGACGATCAGCGAGGTGATAGGCGTCGTCTACGGCGGCCAGCTGGTCGAACTCGGTCCGGCTCGGAGGGTGATCAGGCAGGCGCGGCACCGCTACACCCAGGCGCTGGTGTCCGCCAACCCCGGTATCGCCGATGACGAGCATCTCGGCGAGATCGTGGGCCGGCAGCTCGACGTCATCCCCGGTTCGGTGCCGGCCCTGGACAGGTTCCCGTCCGGCTGCCGGTTCCGGGGTCGGTGCAGCGCGGAGATCGCTTCGTGCGCGCAACCCCCCGAGATCTCGGTGGCGGGCGACGGCCATATCTTCAAGTGTTGGAACCCGATCGAGGTCGTGGCCGGCTCGGAGGGAGACCTCGATGCCGCTAGTTGAGGCCCGAGGGCTGCACTTCCGCTACCCGAGCGTGCGGGGACGCGGCGCCCTGCCGTGGACGCTCGAGGATCTCGACCTGTCCATCGAAGCGGGATCGGCCGTGGGCGTGGTCGGTGAGTCGGGGTCGGGAAAATCGACCCTGGTCCGGGTTCTGTGCGGTCTCCTCATCCACCAGGAGGGCGATGTCGTCTTCGACGGGCGCGAGCTGGGGGACTGGCTCGCGAACGACCCGCGGGAGCTTCGTAGGCGGAACCAGATCGTGTTCCAAAGTCCCCGGCGGTCCCTCGATCCACGCATGAGCATCCGCCGGTCGTTGAGCCAGCCGGTCCGGGCGATCGAGCGCCGCGTGCCCACCGACACCGAGATGATCGGCTGGCTCGAGCGGGTGGGACTCACCGACGAGGTACTCCCCAGATTCCCGCACCAGCTGTCCGGCGGGCAGCTGCAACGGGTGGGGGTGGCCCGTGCCCTCTCGGTCGAGCCCGACGTCCTCTATGCCGACGAGCCGACCAGCGCCCTCGACGTCTCGGTGCAGGCACAGGTGCTCAACCTGCTCATGGACCTGCGGGAGCAACTCGGCCTGGCCCTGGTGATGGTCTCGCACGACCTGGCGGTTATCAGCAGGGTCTCCGAGCAGGTGATCGTCATGAAGGACGGCATCATCGTGGAGGCCGGGCCCATGACGGAGGTGCTCAGCCGCCCCGTCGACCCCTACACCGCCGCGCTCGTCCATTCGGCGCGGGCCGTCAGCCTCCGTGCATGACCTGATCGAGCCTGCCGGCGCGAGCACCCCGGACGCCGCCCGGCCGAAGGGGTTCCCGCTCCGTGGCGGGGACAGGGCCGGATGGTCGATCTTCGACAGCGATGTCGCCTATCCGATAGCCGTGCTCCTGCGTTCGGCCCTCGACCACAACCGCAGGACCATGCGCTCGTTCTGCCTGCGGAACGGGGTGGACCTGGCTCCACATGGCAAGACCACGATGTCTCCCGAGCTCTTCCGGATGCAGGTCGACGACGGGGTCTGGGCGATCACCGCCGCCACCACCTGGCAGGCCAAGGTCATGCGGGAGTGCGGCGTTCCCAGGGTGCTGATAGCCAACGAGGTGGTGTCCCCCGGCGAGATCGAATGGCTGGCCGCAGCCCGGGACGACGGATTCGACGTCATGTGCTACGTCGACTCGCTCGACGGAGTGGCCGTCTTCGACGGGGTCCTGGGCCGTTTGCAGCCCGACCGGCGGTTCCCGGTCCTGGTGGAGATGGGAGTTCCCGGAGGACGGGCGGGCGTGAGGACCATCGATGAGGGATTGGCCGTGGCGGCCGCCGCGGCCTCGTCCGCGCATCTTGCACTGACGGGAGTCGCCGGGTTCGAAGGCATCCTGGGAGCCCAGGGTGACCGCAGTGCCCTCCAGGTGGTCGACGCGTTCCTCGATCAGATGGTGGATCTGGCCTGCGAGGTAGCCCGGCGCGGGTGGTTCGAGCCCTGTCCCGACTTGATCCTTACCGCCGGCGGCAGCTCCTACTTCGACCGGGTGGTAGCACGGTTCTCCCGGGCCGAACTGGGGCAGCCCTACCGGGTGGTGATCCGCAGCGGCTGCTACCTGACCCACGACGACGGCTCGGTGCATCGCACGTCCCCTATGGGAGAGACAGGCAGGACCGGCTATCCCGAGCACCTGATCCCCGCCATCGAGGTGTGGGGGACGGTCCTGTCCCGGCCGGAACCGGCCCGGGCGATCGTGGGACTGGGCCGCCGCGACATCTCCTTCGACGGGATGCTGCCGGTCGCCAAGAAGGTGCGCACGAAGGGAGAGGCGGTGGTCGAGGCGGCGCCACCGATGCGGACGGTGGCCCTCAACGACCAGCACGCCTTCATCGACCTGGAGGAAGAGACGCCGCTGGCCGTGGGCGATCTCGTGGGTTTCGGCATCTCGCATCCGTGCACCACCTTCGACAAGTGGAGGGCGGTCCCGATCGTGGGGCGTGACTACCGCGTTGTCTCGGTGGCGCGGACCCTGTTCTGAGTCGGCACCGGTCGCCCGACCTGCGGCCGCGGGGTCAACGCTCGGGGTAACTCGCTTCGGGTTCGTACGGGAACATCGGTCTCCGACGGTGCCGGTAGTCGAGCCGGCCCAGGTCTGCGGTGGTGCATCCCGGGGTGGCCATCCAGATCATGTCCGCGGCGATCGGCTCGAAGGCGGCTCGAGGCGAATGCACTCCCTTGGCGACGATCACCTGCCGTTCCAGGGGATCTATACCCGCGCTGATCAGCTGCTGCAGGCTGGTGTTGCCCATCGGCAGGCTGATGAGCATCAGCAGGTGGTCCTCGGCGGTATGGACGACGGCCCGATCGCCTGCGTCGTAGAAACGGAACCCGCCGTGGGTGGCCCCGGGATCCTCGAACTTCCCGCCGTCGAGCAGGCGGACCGTGCCCGTGATCGGGACCGGCTCGCCGTGCAGGCCGTCGGTCTTGCCCCCGACCGAGAGGCTGACCGATCCACCGACGCCCGCCTCCTGGCAGGCCCGAACCGCCTCCGGGTCGCACAAGGACTGGAAGAGCCCGCCGATACCGAGCCGCCGGGCGGCCGCGAGCACATGGGTGGAGTCCCCAGGACTTCCCCCTCCGACGTTGTCGCCCACGTCGAGCAACACGATCGGCCGGCTCGCATCGTTCGCGGCCCGAAGCAGGGCGTCCTCGATCGCGACCGCTTTCCCATCGAGTTGACTCCGCATTCGCCAAGCCTCGCCCGCCACGATCCGCGCCGCCTCCGAGGCGAGGTCCGGATCTCCGTCGGTGACGCAGAGGAAGGCCATACCCATTTCCTCCACGTCTGCGTAGGGGAATCCCTCCGCGACGCTCATGGCCAGGACCCCCGGGCGTCGCGCCTGCTCATGGGCGAGGGCGACGAGCTCCCGCATCGGGGGGTCGTCGGTGCCCTGCCGCAGGATGTTGACGGCGAGGGGAGGCATCTCCAGGGCCATGACGGGCCGGATATCCCCCCGGACGGTCCTCAGGGTGAGATCGGCTGCCAGCCGGGCCCGCCGCCTGGCATCAAGGTGGGGGTTGGTCATGTACGTGGTTACCAGCGTGGCGTGCTCGCCGATGGCCGGGGAGATGTTGGCATGCATGTCCAGCACCAGGCCGATGGGCACGTCGGGGCCGGCCACGGAACGCACCCGCCTCAGGATCTCCCCGTCTGCGTCGCGGTAACCCTCCGAGACGGCCGCACCGTGCAGGGCGAGCAGGATGGCGTCCCAGGGGCCGTGCCGCTCCAGTTCGGCGACGAGCCGCCCGGCCATGGTCTCGAAGGCGTCGGCCGTGATGGCGCCCATGGGCGTGAGGTCGTAGAAGACCAGTGGGACCAGGTCGATTCCGGGTTCCGAGGCCAGCTCCAGGTATCCGGCCAGGCTCGCCTCCGAAGAGGCGTAGCGGTCGAACAGGTCGGCCCCTTCCACGGGACCGGCCGCAAGCCACCGATCAAGGCTCGCCGGTACGGGCGAGTAGGTGTTGGACTCGTGGCTGAGGCCCAGTACGGCGATCCGCAAGCTCGCTCCTTCGCGAAGGCGGGGTTGGTCCGGCTTCCGACAATAACGGGCGGATCGGCGACCCGCGACGCCTACGGAGGTGGCAGGAGCGTCGGTACGGCCGGCTTCAGTTCCTGCGCAGCACCCGTCCGGGCCGTTCGGTGGAGACCACGCCACCCTCGACCAGGACCCTCCCCGCCACGACCACCGTCTCGATGCCGACCGGCGCGGCGGGAACCTGGCCGAAACCGGTCGTGTCCCTCACCGTCTCGGGATCGAAGACGACCAGATCCGCGATCTTCCCCTCCCTGACCGTTCCCCGTCCCTCGAGTCCCAGCCGCCGGGCGGGTTCCCCGGACATCTTGCGCACGGCGTCCTCCAAGGTCAGGATCTGCCTTTCCCGCACGTACCTTCCGAGAACCCGCGGGAAGGTCCCGAAGAAGCGTGGATGGGGCCGAGCATGCGGCTGGTGGAGCGGCACGGCGTTCCCGTCGGATCCCACCACGGCCAACGGATGGCCGAGGAAGGTCCGGACGTCCTGTTCGGTCCGGTAGAACAGGACCACCTGTGCCAGGTTGCCGTAGCGCTCGCACAGTTCCAGGGTCATCTCGTACGGGTCGGCGCCTGCCTCGGCTGACAGCTCCTCCAGAGACCGGGAGATTCCGAAGCCGTCCGGGCACTCGCTGATGACGAAGCGGTCGAACAGCCAGGGTATGCCTCCGAACCACCCGAGTGTCATGTCGTGGAGCGCCTTCGCTCTGGTGGCCGGATCCGCCAGGCGGGACCGCATGGCCTCCGTTCCCCCTTCCTGCACCCAGGGCGGTAGGTACTGGGTGAGGGAGGACGAGGAGGCATGGTAGGGGTAGACATCGAAGAAGATATCCACGCCGGACTCCCTCGCCTCCGAGAAGAGCTCCAGCACGCGCTCACCGGTGTTCCAGAGGTCCGGGTCGTTGATGGCCAGGTGGCTGAACTCCACCGCAACCCCCGTTAGCCGTCCCAGGTCGACGGCCTCGCCGACGGCGCCCCGTTCCCGGTCCTCACCCGGTCTCGAATGAGTGGCGTACAAGGCCTCCCGCCGCGCCAGAACCCGGGCCAGCTCCGCTATCTCGTCAAAGTCGGCGTAGGAACTGGGAACGTGCGTCAACCCCGTACTCATCCCGAAGGCCCCCTGGTCGAGCGCGCCCTCGAGGTCCCTGACCATCCGGCCCAGCTCCTCGCCGGTGGGAGGCCTGCGGTCGATGCCCATCGCCGCCACCCGCAGCGTCCCGTGACCGGCCAGCGGAGCTACGTTGATGGCCAAGCCCTCATCCTCCAGGGCCGCCGCGTACCCCTCGAGGTCTACCCAGTGCGGCGAGACCGGGCTGGTCACCCGGGCCAGATGATCGGAGTGCAGGTGAAGCCGGGAGGGTTCTATCGGGAAGGCTGCAAAGGAGCAGTTGCCGACCACCTCCGTGGTCACTCCCTGGAGGAGCTTGCTCTCCCCGGTCCCGTCGGCCAGCAGGCTCAGATCCGAGTGGGTGTGGATGTCGATGAAGCCCGGGCACAGTACCTTCCCGGTGGCGTCGAGGGTCGTCAGGGCCCTCGCACCCGTGGGGATCGTCCCCACCGCCCCGATCCGGTCGCCGCTCACGCCGACATCGGCGCGCCTCGAAGGTGATCCGGTCCCGTCGACGAGGGTCGCGTTGCGGAAGAGCAGATCGAACATTGCGTACCCTCAGGTCCGGTAGGCGGCGCAGGATAACCCTGCCATACCGCCGGGGGAGCGGTTGGCTGATTATCGTCGCCGCGTATCGGTGACGGCGCCTGGGAGGTGACTTGCGCGGCGACGCGGACTTCTCGCTGGAGGGCAGGGTGGCCCTCGTGACGGGGGCCACGAGAGGCATCGGCGCCGCGATAGTCCGGCGGTTCGTGGCCTCCGGAGCTCGCGTGGCCCTCACCCATCGGGGTTCCGATCGGAACGAGCGCCTCTCGGCCGCGCTGGTGGAGGAGTTGGGCGAGGACCGGGTGCTGCCGATCACGGCCGATGCGGCCGACGATGCCCAGACCGCCGCCGCCGTGCGGTTAATCGAGGCGACGTTCCCTCCGGGCGTGGACACGGTCATCGCCAACGCGGCCGCCACCGACAAGCTGCCCTGGGACGAGATCACCGTTGAAGAGTGGGACCACGTGATGGAGGTCAACCTCCGCGGGGTCTTCGTGCTGGCGCGCCATGCGATCGGAGGCATGCGGCGGCGTTCGTACGGCAAGGTCATCACCATCGGTTCGGTCATGGCCAACACCGGAGACCCGCGTTCGCTCCACTACGTCACATCCAAGAGCGGGCTCATCTCGTTCACCCGTTCGCTGGCGCGGGCGGAGGGCGCCAACGGCATCCGGGTCAACTGCGTCGTCCCCGGCGCGATCGTGGTGGAGCGGGAGCAGGAGGAGGGCGGAGACCCGGCCGCCACCCTCAAGTGGATGCAGCAGGTTCAGTCGCTCCCCTGGCGCGGGATGCCGGACGACATCGCTGCCGCCTGCCAGTTCCTGGCGAGTCCTGCCAGCGACTTCATCACCGGCCAGGTGATAACGGTGGACGGGGGCTGGAGCAACTATTGATCCACAAGACCGGTAGAGGCACCTTCCGGGAAGGATGATGGGGACATCAGGAGGCCGGCGCGTACTGGTCCCGTCCGGCGATGACCTGGGCGAGTCGCCGGTCTGGGATCCACGGACCGGCACGGTCGCCTGGATCGATGCGAGCGAGGCGTCCGTCCTGCACCGGATGGACTGGCGTAGCGGTTCCCACTCCCGGTACCCGCTGGCCACCCGGTGCACGGCCATCGGTCTCGGCCCCGTACCGGACGTCTACGTGGCGGCTCTGGGCGACGGGGTCGGGCTCCTCGACAGCCGCGGGATTCTCCTGGAGAAGGTCGGCCTCGGCGACGGTCCGTCCGGGGCGCTCACCAACGACGGGGCGTGCAGTCCGGACGGGGCGTTCTGGTTCGGGACGACCACTCACAGCCGGCAGCCGCTGGCGGGAACCCTCTGGCGGTACGACGGCGGCGGGATCACCCCGGTGGCCACCGGGTACACGCTCTCGAACGGCATTGCATGGCTGGAGGATGGGGAGGCCTTCTACCACGTGGACACGTTCGAACACATCGTCCGGCGCGACAAATGGGATCCGGGCCAGGGGCACCTGGATGAGGAGGTGTTCCTGACCTTTGCCGAAGAGGACGGCCTTCCGGACGGGATAGCCCTCGACATCGAGGGAGGGCTATGGATCGCCTTCTGGGGGACCGGTGCCGTCCGCAGGTACGATCCCGACGGTCATGTCGATCACGAGATCCGGTTCCCGGTCCCCAACGTCACTGCGGTGGCGTTCGCGGGCGACGACCTCACCACCCTTGTCGTCACTTCCGCTCGATCCACGCAAGACGGTGGTCCCGCAGATGGATCCGGGCACCTATACGCTTGTGATGCGGGAGTGCCCGGCCTGGCTCCCATGATCCATCACGCGGGCGTCCGGACGCCTCGATCAGTTAGAGGCCCGGCTCGCCGGGGAGAGGAGAGGGCGTGACCGGGGGTTGTGTCGTGGTGACAGGGGCCGCGAGCGGTATCGGCCGGGCGGTGTGCGATCTGCTTCTCGAGCGTTATGACACGGTCACCCTCGGGGCCGTCGACCTGGACCCCGCCGGGCTGTCGGACCTGCAGTCCGATCCCAGGGTAAGGGGCGAGATATGCGACGTGGCCGACCAGCAGCAGGTCCGCCGAGCCGTGGCGCGCCTTGCCGACCGGGGCCCGCTCACAGGGCTTGTCCACGCAGCCGGCAACCATCATGCCGCCCCCAGCCTCGAACTCGACCGGGCCGGATGGCGTTCGATCCTCGGTGTGCATCTCGACGGGGCCTTCTTCCTGGCCCAAGCGGTGGCTCAGGCGATGGTGGAGGCCGGTTCGGCCGGGTCGATTGTCAACATCAGCTCGGTGGCGATGGACTTCGCCTGGCCCGGCCGCCTGCCCTACGCGGTGGCCAAGGCCGGCGTGGGCGCGCTGACGCGCACCCTGGCGGCCGAGTGGGCGGGACACGGGATCCGGGTCAACGCGGTAGCACCCGGCTACGTAGACACGCCGATGATCAGAGAGGCTGCGGCGCGGGGGGCCTTCGACGTGGATCAGCGGCTCGAGGGTCATGCCCTGAAGCGTTTCGCCGAACCTGCTGAGGTCGCGGAGCTGATCGCGTTCCTGCTCTCGGATCGGGCCTCGTTCATCACCGGAGAGGTTGTCCGTGTGGATGGTGGTTTCTCGATCGTGAAGTGACGGAGGGCCGGATGTTCCTCGCGCGGAGTTGCCTCAGAGGGAGGTTCGGCCCGCATCCGGTGGCCGATACTGCAAGACTCCGGGAATCATCCGGCGAAGGAAGGTAGCTATGGAGAGAACATCGGTACCGTCCAACAGGAAGTGGTCCGCGGTCGGGTACTCAAGAGCGGTCCGGGTGGGGAACATCATCGAGGTGGCCGGTACATCGTCGAGCGGTCCGGGAGGGCAGATCCTGCACGCGGGCGACATGTACGCGCAGTCCAAGCGCTGCATGGACATCATCGTCTCCGCGGTGGAGGAGTTGGGCGGGTCGGTGCACGACATCGTCCGGACCCGGGTGTTCCTGACGGACATGAGCCTGTGGGCCGAGGCAGGTCGCGCCCATGGTGAGGCCTTCGCGGATGTGGAACCCAAGCCGGCCAGCGCGTTCGTGGGCACCAGCGAACTGCTCCACCCCGACCTGATGGTGGAGATCGAAGCAACCGCGATCCTGGACGGCTGACCGCAACTGAAGGAAGGAGTCACCGAGATGGATGTTCACTCGAATATGTTCGACCTCACCGGCAAGACCGCACTGGTAACCGGCGGGGGTTATGGCCTCGGCCGCACCCTGGTACACGGGCTGGCCGGCCACGGCGCCACCGTGCTGAGCGTGGCCCGCAGCGGGGATGCGCTCGCCGAGACCTTCTCCACGCTGGGACCTGAGCACCGCTACATCGTCGGCGATCTGACCGACGACGCCCTGTACGAGGAACTGGATGGGATACCAGAGCACATCGACATCCTCGTCAACAATGCCGGGGGCGATCCGTTCATCAAGCCCTGGCCCGAGCAGACCCCTGAGGAGTGGCGCGGCACCTACGAGGTCAACGTGGTTGCGGCCATGCGCCTCATCCATCTCCTCAGTCCCAAGATGGCGGAGCGGGGCTTCGGCCGGATCATCAACGTCTCGTCGGTCTACGGCTCGATCGGCCAGGACGCCCGCAACACGACCCGCCGGGGCGGCGCCGGGGCGTACACGGCCGCCAAGCACGGGCTCATCGGGCTCACCCACTACCTGGCGTGCCAGCTGGGCAGGACCGGGGTCACGGTGAACAGCCTCAGCCCCGGCATGATCACCTGGCATCCCAACCCCACCGAGGAGGCCAGGGCGTTGTGGGAGAAGCTGGCCGACCAGACGCCCGTGGGTCGCAACAGCCTGCCCCACGACTACGTGACCGCGGTCGTGTTCCTGGCCGCGGAGGGATCGGCGTTCGTGAACGGCACCAATCTCGTCGTCGACGGCGGGTGGAGCATCTGGTAGCCACCAACCTCTAGCGGATGGACGCGGCGGGTCGTCCGCCTCATCCGTCGGCCGTCGAAGGGTCGATCTGCTCGCTAGTCGGGACCGGGGATCCAATCCGGTGGCGGTTCGGGATCGCCCTGACCGGGACGAATCGCCAAGGAGACAGGGTTGGGCGGGGAGGCGGTTGCCGGGTTTGTCTCTAGGAGATCGCCCAGGGTCCTTCCCTGCCGGTTACGGTCCAACCGTCGGGTTCTTCAGCGAGGCGGTAGGTGAGCCATAGACCGCAGGTGCCTCCGCACCACAGTCCCGCCCCGACGGTTGCTCCCTTGTCGTCGAACTCGACCGGCGCGACGGTGATGATCACGCTTCCAGGGATGGTGGGCTGGAGCACATCCCGTCTTATGTATTCGTCCCGGTTGCTGATGAACCTGACCGGTGCCAGGTGTTCAACGGCGGCGCGGATAGCTGAACGCTGGCCGTCGGTAAGCGAACCTCCTGGCTGGCCTTGCCGGGTCGGGTCGCCTGCGTGGGTGTCGACGTGGTCGAGTATCAGCAGTTCGGTGAATCGATGATCCGGACCGAATGTGTTGTCGAACTCCACGAGTTGGCGCACCACGGCCGCGTGGATAGCGGACTCAGCGGTGGCACGGTCTGGGCCTGAGGGCGGGTTTGTTCCGCATGCGGCGACAAGCAGGGAGCCGGCCACTACAGCGGCGACCGTTCTGAACACCCCGACCTTTCCCGGCCTGTGGTCGGGGCGCTGGCGGTCGCCGGCCGCTAACCCTCTCGCCATCCGTTACCTTCCCGTTGCCCGGGCGTGCTCCTGGGCGCCTCCGACCACTGTAAGGGTTGCTGCGGCGCTAGGGGGACCCACCAGGCGGTAGCGAGTCGATCAATGGCCGGACTGCTTGCCCGGATCGACCTGGTCAGGTATCCGGGACTCCGGTCGATCTCGGTCCGGGCCGTACGGGTGGTTCTCGTCATCGTCTCAAGGCGCGGTTAGGCACCCTCGTGGCGCTACCGTTGGAACATGGCTGGTGGAAGACCTGCGGAACCACCCGTTCTGCGGGTGAACGGTTTGGTCGATCGTCCCCGGGGCTACGACCTGGAGACCCTCCACGACATGGGAACTCCGGATCACGGCGCCGCGGGCGTGGTGGTGGCCGTGCGCCCGTTGATCGAGGCGGCTCGTCCCCGTACCGCCGCCACTCACGTAACGGCTCTCAGTGCCGACGGCGCCTATTCCGCCTCCATTCCCCTGACCGACGCGATGGCGCTCGGCGAGGTTCACGCCGGAGGCGCCGACGGGGAGCCGGTCCTGCGGCTCCAGGTCCCGGGTGGCATGACCCTGTGCTGGAACGTCAAGGACTTGGGTCTGCTACGGGTGACCGCCGGGCCTGAGCCCGACAGCCTTCCTGAGATCCTGACCCACTGATGTCTCCGGACGGAGGGCTGGCGTTCGCCCGCCTGTTCGCGAAGCGCCGCGAGGAGATGGATGTCTCCGTGGTGGACATCGCCACCCGAACCGGTCGGCCGATCGAGGTGGTGGTCGGCTGGGAAAAGGGCTCCGCCATCCCTGACAGCGATGAGCTGGTGGATGTGTCCGCCGCGCTGAAGTTGCCGATGCCTCTCCTGGAGGAAGCCCTGCGGCGGGTCGACGAGCACAGGCTGCTGTCGCCGCCACCCGAGCCCGAGGCCGGGCTGGACGAGGACACCCTGTACGACATCGAGATCGTCGAGTTGGAGGAGCCGGATCTCGCGACTCATCCGGGGAGCGAGCCTCTCGAGCTACCCGAGTTGCCCGGGACGAAGCTGATCTCGGCCGCCAGGCAATCGCTCGGGCGCCGGCGCGCCATGGCCCGGGCGCCGGTCGCCAATCCTTCCTACCTGGAGGACAGCGAGGAGACGATCACCTACCGGCTCCGGATGATCTTCGCCGCCGCCGGGGTAGCCGTGGTGGCGCTGGTCCTGCGCTGGGCGCTGGGAGGGCTGGGCTCCGCCGTAGCCGACCTCTGGGGCGCCCTGGCGGACGCCCTCTGATTCCGGTTACCCGTCCCGGGCAAGCCACCCGGAGGTTGTGACTAGCAGCCAGGCGCCCTCGGTTTCCGGGGGTTTTTTCGCGGACTGGCGGAAGGGGCTTGGACCTGTCACACCCCTGGTATATATTGCCTATCGCTAAGCACCGATACCGGCCGATGCGTTGATAACCGATCGGAACGGCCGGCCCGAGGGAACATCAAAGGCTTATGGAGCGAGGGCCGATTCCCGGCATCCATCCGGGCATGGCCGACCACGCTCCCACAGGATGGGTGGTGGCGGGGGAGGGGGCCCGGTGCGGAGCACCGGTTTTTCGCGAGTTTTGGCACCTGGGCGGTTCTTGAGGCGGAGGGCGTCACATTAGGTGGCCTGTTCCTGAGGTTCACGGCACCGTGTGTGACGTTGTGAGCCTGAGGTTGGCCGGTCGTCGCCTGCGGGCTGGGGTCCTCGGGAAGGTCCCGCCCGCGATCGCCGGGCCCGTCATGCACCTCTCATGCACAACGGGCCGCTAAATTGGCGCCTACCAGAGAAAGGAGGTGATCCGACTTGTTAGACAGTTCTAGTAGGACCCTGGAGGTGGCCGAGCGCTAGCGGCCACGGGTCGCTTCCGGTGGCCGCGCCTTGGGCGTGACCGCCGGTCCGGTGGCGACTCCAACTCGGACCACCGGGCTTTCCCGTCCGCATGCCGGTCCTCATGCGGCATCGAGTGAGGCTAAGGATCTCACGATGAAGAACGGGTAGGCATTCTGGATTCTCGAACGTAGGCCGGGGCCCCATGATCGGGGCCCCGGCCTCTTTTCTACTCAGGAGCGGCAATTGCCGAGCCGCTCACTCAAGGCCGTGCTCGGCCAGCCACTCCTCGTCCCAGATCTTCGACAGGTAGCCCCGCCCCGAGTCGGGCAGCAGTACCACGACCAGGCGGCCGGTGTCCTCCTCCGCCACCTCGAGGGCGGCGTGTACGGCCATGCCCCCGGAGCCGCCGATCAGCACCCCTTCGCACTCGGCCACCCGCCGCGCCATGTCGAACGACTGCTGGTCGTCGACCATGATGTACCGGTCGACGATGTCCTGGTCCAGGGTCTCGGGCCAGAAATCCTCCCCTACGCCCTCCACCCGGTACTGGTGGATGTCCTCTTCGCGGGCGGCCGTGTATATCGATCCCTCCGGGTCGGCCCCCACCAGCTCCACCGACGGCTTGCGCTCCCGCAAGTACCGTCCCGTCCCCGAGATCGTCCCGCCGGTGCCCACCCCGGCCACGAACACGTCGATCTCACCGCCGGTCTGCTCCCACAGCTCCGGACCGGTCGTCAGGTAGTGGGCCTCCGGGTTGAAGGGGTTGGAGTACTGGTCGGGGCTGAAGGCGCCGTCGATCTCCTCGGTCAGGCGGCGGGCGACTCCGTAGTAGGAGTCCTCGTCCTCCGGGAGCAGGTTGGTAGGGGTGACGATGACCTCCGCTCCGTACGCCTCGAGCAAGCGGATCTTCTCGGTCGCCACCTTGTCGGGAACCGTGCATATCACCCGGTACCCCCGGACCGCCCCGACCATGGCCAGGCCGGCCCCGGTGTTCCCCGATGTCGGTTCGATGATCGTCCCTCCCGGACCCAGCAACCCCTGCCGCTCGGCGTGGTCGATCATGTTGACCGCGATCCGCTCCTTGACCGACCCGGCCGGGTTCAGGTAGTCCAGCTTGGCCACCAGGTTCCCCGGTGGATGGAGTCGGGCCAGCCGGACCAGGGGTGTCCAGCCGATGGCGTCGAGGGCGTTCTCGTGTATCACGAGGGTCGATCGTAGCCCTTCCCAGCTACCTGGACCTCCAGCTCGGCGTAGGATCCGACCGGCATCCGGCAGGCGCCCCGCTCGCAGACATAGCCGAGGGTCTCGCCCTCCCGGTGGCGGCCGGCCACCACCGGAACCTCTTCGCCAGGACCCGGGGACGGGGCCAACACCAGGTCGGGCCGGTAGGCGCCGGCGAGCCGGCCGGCCCACTCCAGGGCGCGAGGGCCGGTCATGGCCACCTCCCGAATGCCCATCTGGGACGTGGCCAGCGCCGCCAGCAGGTGACCGGCCGCGGACGGGGCCGCTTCGAGGAGCCGGTCACCGGCCCGGACGATCTGCTCGAAGCACTCGTGATACCGGTAGTCCCCGGTGAGATGACCGAGCAGTAAGTAGCACTCCGCCGCCAGCGACGCTCCCGAGGCGCTCGGGTTGTCCTGCTGGTCTGAGGGCCGGACCACCAGGTGGGAGGCGTCGGCGGCGCTGGCGAACACCACCCCGGTCGGGCCGCCGAAGTGCTCCTCCAGCAGGTCGACCAGCTCGCGGGCGGCCACGAACCACTCGACCTCGCCCGTGGCCTGGTAGAGCTCCAGAAGCCCGAGGGCGTACGACGCGTGGTCCTCCAGGAATCCCGGAATCGGCGCCAGACCGTTGCTCCAGACCCGCGCCAGGCGCCCGTCGGGGCGGCGCATCTCGCCTAGGACGAACCGGGCGTTCGCCCGGGCCGCCTCCAGGTAGGCCCCTGTCCCCAGCACCGCGCCCGCCACCGCCAGCGCCCGGAGCGCGAAGCCGTTCCACACGGTGATGATCTTGTGGTCCAGGCCGGGCCGGATCCTCGTGCTCCGGCGAGCCAGCAGGCTCTCCTTGGCTCGCCCGATCGCGCCCTCGACCTCCTCCACCCGGGCGCCGAACCGTGCCGCCACTTCCGGCACGGTGACGGCCTCGTAGAGGATGTTGGCGCCTTCGAAGTTCCCGCCCGGGGACACCCCGAAGTAGGCGGCGGCCACGGACCCGTCGTCCGGGCCGACCACTTCGTGGAACTCCTCGTGATCGAATACGTAGAACTTGCCCTCCACGCCTTCGGAGTCGGCATCCTCCGCCGCGAAGAACCCGCCCCCGGGATGGGCGAGGTCGCGCAACATGTACCCCAGGGTGTCGACCGCCACCTCCCGGTAGAACGGGGCACCGGTGATCTGCCACGCACGGACGTACAGGCGGGCCAGGTCGGCGTTGTCGTAGAGCATCTTCTCGAAGTGGGGCACCAGCCAGACCCGATCCACGGAGTAGCGGGCGAACCCGCCGCCCAGGTGATCCCGGATGCCGCCCCGCGCCATGCGGGTCAGCGTGGTGGTGAGCATCGGCTTGGCCTTGGTCGCCGTGGCGAGGCCGCTGATCCTGGCCAGGAACTCCAGGATCGGCGCCTGGGGGAACTTGGGGGCGCCGCCGAAGCCGCCGTGTTGCAGGTCGAACTGCCGGGAGAGGGTCTCGTAGGCGGCGCTCACCCGGCCCCGGCCGGGCAGGTCCTCGGCGGGTGGGAGGGCGAGCCCGATCGCCCCGGTCAGCTGGTCCGCCTGTTCCCGCACGTCTTTCCGTCTGTTCCGCCAGGCGTGCTCGATCGCCTCCAGCACGCGGCGGAAGCTCGGCATGCCGTGGCGGTCCACATCGGGGAAATACGTCCCGGCGAAGAACGGGCGGCCGCCGGGCGTCAGGAACACGGTCATGGGCCAGCCGCCCCGCCCGGTCATGGTGTGGACCGCGTCCATGTATATGGAGTCCACGTCGGGTCGTTCCTCGCGGTCAACCTTGACCGATACGAAATGCCGGTTCATGAAATCGGCCGTTGCATGGTCGTGGAAGGACTCCCGCTCCATGACGTGGCACCAATGGCAGGTCGAGTATCCGACCGAGAGCAGGATCGGGCGGTCCGCGGTCTTGGCGGCCTCGAAGGCCTCCTCTCCCCATGGGTGCCAGTCGACCGGGTTGTCCCGGTGCTGGATCAGGTAAGGGGACAACCCCTCGAGCGGCAGGTCCCTCAGCAGCGCCATGGCAGGTCACGGTATCGGCGCATTGAATCCCCCTGGGGTCGTCAGCACCATGTTACGTAGGTGCGTGTGCTTGCCGTCCGGGGCGGCTCCGGGCGTTGAAAGGCATCGCCAATCGAAAAGACGGAAGAAACGCGGCCGGAAAGGCGTTGTGGAGTATGTCGGCGCACGGGTATCGCTTGCCGCGAGAGCCCGACCGACCAGCGCCCTCGTTACCTCGCCGGTGCGCGTAGCATGAACGTGTTCGGTGTTGAGGGACCGGCGGGGGGTCGGCTTCACGCGCTGGACACGCGGCAGGCAGGAGTTGAGTAGTCTCGGTAAGACCGGCCCCGGGGCCGGTCTTACCGCAAGGAGTTAATCGCCGGAACGGCCGGCGGGCGATGAGTGGAGGGAACCGCATGGCTGTCGCAAACCCGACCCGGCAGAAACCGGTGGCACCCGCAGGTTCGGTAACAAAGCGGGAGCGGGATAGGAACACCAACAAGCTGACCGACGAGAAGGGTCGGCTCACTACCGACCTCGTGAGCCAGTACCTCGCCGCCATAGGCGAGTACGAGTTGCTCAACGCCGAGAAGGAGGTCGAGCTGGCCCAGGCCATCGAGGAGGGGCTGAAGGCCGGCGCCGCGCTGGAGGACGGCGATCTCGAAGAGAGGGAGGACAGGCTAAGGGCCAGGGAGCGCCGGCTCCGTAACCGGGAGATGAAGCTTCCGGAGGAGGAGCGGCACAAGCTCGAGAGGTCCTGGAGCAGGCTCAGGGACGACCGGAAGAAGCTCCAGAAGGACCGGCTCAGGCTCAAGCGCAAGCGGGACCGGGGTCGCCGGGCCAAGGACGAGTTCCTCACAGCCAACCTCCGGCTGGTGGTCGCCAACGCCCGGAGGTATGCCAACACCTCCGGGATCGACTTCCTCGATCTGATCCAGGAGGGCAACCTGGGTCTGATCCGGGCAGTCGAGAAGTTCGACTGGCGCAAGGGATTCAAGTTCTCCACCTATGCCACCTGGTGGATCCGCCAGGCCATCACCCGTGCCATCGCAGACAAGTCCCGAACCGTGCGCATCCCCGTCCACCTCCACGATACGCTGGCGGCGGTCCGGGCTGCGCAGGCCAGCCTCAAGGCGGAGTTGGGTCGCGATCCGAAGCCGGCCGAGATCGCCGAGGAGGCCGGCGTCACCCTCGACAAGGTGGAGTTGGCCCTGAGCGTCTCGGATGCCGCCTCGCTCGAGAAGCCGGTCGGTGAGGACGGCGCCCAGCTCGGTGACTTCATAGAGGACCAGGATGCCGATGATCCGGTGCAGGTCACCGTGGAGCTGGACGTGTCCGACTGCCTGCGCCGCTCGATCGACCGGCTTCCTTACCGGGAGGGCCGGATACTCTCGCTCAGGTACGGGTTCCTGGACGGCGTGCCCAGGACGCTGGAGGAGATCGGGGAGGAGTTCAACCTCACCAGGGAACGGATCCGTCAGCTGGAGAAGCTGGCCCTCTGCCGGCTCCGCCACCCGTCGTTCGGGATCCGCGAGCAGGACCTCATATAGCCACCACTCACCTAACCGTCACCTCCGGCGTTCCTCCGGAAGCGACGCGCCCGCGGCGCCGACACCATCTGGGTGACTTCAGGACCTAGCCCGCACCCGGTGATCCTTCGTAGGCGTCCCCCTCCGGGAAGAAGGCTCCCCACGCGAACCAGAAGTCGTTCCGGTGGACGGCGATCTCCAGCCGGGTTCCCGCCAGCGGTCCGCTGACCGCCTCGCCCAGCAGGGTCCATGTCGACGAGGTTTCCTGGTCCCGGAACACCTCACCTTCCTTGACGAATGTCAGCGGGCGCCCATCCACCTGGCGCAGGTAGGCGATGCCCGTCCCGATCGCCCGACCCTCGCGCACCACCCCGCTGTCGAGCGCATCGGCGGTGTCGCCACCCCAGAACACCGTTACCGGAACCCCTCCTACGGAGTCATTGACCACCCCGACCTCAGCGATCAGCGGGAATGGATAGGCCGTGGCGGCGCCGGCGATGGTCACCCCCACCACCCGTTCCAAGGCTCCATAGCGGGGGTCGACCTCTCCGGTGAAGAAGGGATAGGGCGCCGCCCGGCTCGAGTATCCCTCGTAGGGATTGAAACCGTACGGTATGCCGAATCCAGTGTCCCGGGACAGGGACTGTCCGTCCGGATAGGCGGCGGCGAAGTCCCCGAACGACACGATGGCGCTCGGGATGTGGGTGAGGACCGTTCCCGCCGCGGCGCCCACGATCGCTTCGCCGGTGATCTGCTGCCACAGCGAGACGGTCCCGTCGTCCCACATGACCAGGTCGGAGTTGCGCAGGAGTCCCGACACCCCGAAGCGAAGCTCCTCCCCGTCCACCCGGCGGTCGAAGGCCAGCGCGGTGTTGCATAGCGGGCAGTAGGTGACCGCGACCGGGATGCCCCCGATCCGGTCGTTCACGATCTCGTGGCGGTGGAGGATGCTGAGCGCGTAGAAGCGCGACTCGCCGCCGATGGACACCAGCATCCCCGGCGCCCGGTTGTCGAGCCACTCGCCGGCCTCATCGAGGGGCTCGAAGACTGGGTCATCGATGGGTGGGATGGCATCCCGCGGATCGATCATGCCGATCCCCAGCAGCAGCTCCGACAGGTCGATGGTGCGGTTGGCCCAGTCGGTGGGCCACGCCTCGATGGCGTACGCCACCACCGGGTCCAGACCCTGCTTCGGGTCGGGTCCGGCCTCCGGATCCACCTCGACCAGGTCCGTTACCTCCTGCTCCGTCTCGTCTCCCTGCTGTACCATGGTTGTGGAGGGCTCAGGAGCCGCCGCCGCGCCGGTCGCGGTAGTCGGCTGTGTGGACGCCGGGGCGGTATCAGAACCTTCGACTGCGGCAGGTTCGGCCGTGGTGGCCGGCGGTTCGGCCGGAACGCCGGATCCATTGTCGGCGGCCCCGCACCCCGCAACCAGCAACGACCCTGCAACCAGGACTCCGAGCCACGCGATGCGGCTCGTGCGAAGTGTCGGCAGGCGTGCCGATGCGTTCCCAGCCGAGTGACCAGTACCCATCCGATGGCACAGCATATTCCCCTGCCAGGCCAACCGACCCAGCACGGTGACAACCCGGGCGATCGTCCTGCCAGGAGGCCGGGCGGGTCTTGCCCGGGAGTGGGAGGGCAGAGTGTGTCACACCCCTGATGTATGGTGTCTATCGCCAAGCACCAGTACCGGCCGATTAGATGAGACCGATCGGAACGGCCGGCCCGAGGGAACATGAAACTCGTGGAGCGAGGACCCGCTTCCCGGCCGGGCGCGGCCCGCCACGCTCCGAACAGGATGGGTGGTGGCGGGGGAGGGGCCCGGTGCGGAGCACCCGGTTTTCGCGAGTTCCGGCCTAGCGGCGTGGGGACAGGTAGTTGGCGCTGACCAACTCGCCGTTCGCGAAGTCCAATACCCAGGTCGAGCCCTTCTCGAGGACGAGAGCCTGGTCCGCGCCCATGAGCGCCCGCAGGATCGTTCCCACTATCGGGCGATGCGAGCAGAGCAGGCTGGTCCCCTCAGGCCGGTTGCCCAATAGCTCCACTACCTCGGCGGGCCCGGACTCCTCCCAGAGTTCGATCGCCAGCTGGGGGACGCGCTTGCGGGCGGTGGCCACGGGAGTGACCGTCTGGCGGCAACGCGCCGCATAGCTGGTGAGTACGGCGTCGATCGGGAAGCCCTCCAGTCCTCGGATCAGGCCGGTCGCCTCGGCGCGGCCCCGTTCCGAGAGAGGCCGGGCGCTGTCGGGGCGCGGCCCCCGGTCTCGCTTGCCGGCATCGGCATGGCGGACCAGCAAGATACGGTCGGCCGGGTCCCGCCAGCCGTCCGTCAGGCCCTCGCCCAGACTGCGCTCGGTGGGGTACGACACGTGATCGGCCAGCGATGCTTCGTGGACCCACCGGACCCGGTCCACCTCGGAGGAGGGCACGAAGTCGACCTCACCGGCCTGCATCGCCCAGTAATGAACCACCTTCCGGAGGCTCTCCCGCTTGGTGTAGGAGATGTGACCCAGGTAGCGCCCGATCAGGGGGCGCACTCCGGTCTCTTCCCCAACCTCACGCCTGGCGCACTCCACCAGGCACTCGCCGGACTCCAGCTTGCCCTTGGGAAACGTCCAGTCGTCGTATCGGGGCCGGTGGACCAGGAGAACCTCGATCCCTCCCGGTCCCTCGCGCCACACCACGCCACCGGCTGCCTGTTCGACAGGAGAATCCCTCATTCGGGCAGGTACCGGGGAGCAGGTCGGGTCATCGAGGTATGCGTCATCTTATCGGGGCCATCGGCCGTCTCAGCACGGTTGAGAGCTATGGCGCGCCGTCTCCGAGCCGGCGCCGCAGTACCTCGACCGCCTCTGCAGGGCTGTCCACCATGGTGACCAGGCCGCCGGTGGTCCGTAGCTCCCCGGTCAGCCGATCGACGATCTCGCTCCAGGCGCTCCCGAAGGCGAGGATCGGCATCGGTTCCGCATTCCGAGCGGCGGCCAGGTAGGCGTCGTTCCAGGCGATCATCAACTCGGTGAGGGTTCCGATGCTGCCCGGCATCACGATGTAGGCGCTGGCAAGCTCGGACATGGTCCTGATCCGGTCGAGCAGTCCGGCGGCCTGTATCTCCTCGGTCAGGAACCCGTTCCCGCCCGGCCGGTGCGGGAAGAGCACCGGGGCGGTCACGCCGACGACCCGTCCGCCCGCGATCGCCGCGCCCTTCGACACGGCCTCCATCAGCCCCGAGTAGCCGCCGTTGGTGACCCCGAACCCGGCCTCTACCAGCCGGCGGCCCAGCTCGACGCCCTCCTCGTAGACGCCGTCACCGGGGAGAGCCCGCGAGGAGCCGTAGACTGCGACAATCCTGTCTCCCATAGGAGGGTCAGGGTACAGCACCTCGGATGGCGATCCTCGCTGGGGAACAATTCATGCGGGCGAGGCGTTGTCATGTATAGAGAGGCACACAGGAAGGCCCGCATGAACAGCGACCGCACCCCGTTCTACAAGCGACGTTCCATCCAGGTGGCGGCGGTGATCGTCGCCATACCCGCACTGGCCTTTGGCTGGTGGCTCGGCTCGCCGCTCTTCATCGACCGGGTAGTGGATGAACCGTTCCCCCTCGCCGCCATGGCGGTCGTCCCCGACGACATGACCGCCGAGGAGGTGGAGGAGATCATGCTCGAGGCCGCAGCGACGGACACGCCGGCCGACGAAGAGATGCCCGAGATGCCCACGACCGCGGCGTCCGCGGTGGCGACCACCACCTCGACGGCCACGACCGCGGCCCCTGATGGCGATGCGCCGGCGACCACGGCGGCGACCGAGGACGAGCCGACCACGACCCTGCCGCCCGCGCCCACCGGCCCGGTGGCCTTGCTCTCGGGGAACCTGGTGGATGCCGACTCGTTCCACAAGGGATCCGGCGAGGTCGTCCTGTACGAGCTCGAGGACGGGTCGAGGATCATCCGTCTCGAGGACATCGAGGTGACCAATGGTCCCCAACTCCACGTCCTCCTGACTCCGGTCCATGGATTGGCGGGTCGTGATCATCTCCGGGAGGCCGGCTACGTGGATCTGGGCCCCCTCAAGGGGAATATCGGTTCGCAGAACTACGAGGTGCCGGCAGACTACGTGATACCCGAGCAGGTGACCCTGGTGATCTACTGCGTGCCGTTCCACGTGGTGTTCACGACCGCAGAGTTGGCCTGACCCGAGCGCGGCCGCCGGATCCGGCTAGGCGGGTAACGGGTGACGAGGAGATCCTTGGACGCCATCGCCCGCCGGTCCTGACCCGATTTTTCGCGTTCTCCCCGGGATGGCCCGGATCTGTCACAACCCCGGTATACCTTGCTTGACGCCAATCACCTACGCCGGTGAACAGCTACCGACCGATCGGTTTGCCGGCCAAGGGGTCAGACGAGCTTCGAGGAGCGAAGGCCGATCGCCCGGCAGCCGGTCGGGCATGGCCGGCCACGCTCCAGGCAGGACAGGTGGTGGCGGGGGAGGGCCCTAGGCCGGAGGCAGGCGCCCGCGATTTTCGCGTTCTGGGGAGGGTGGGGTCGCCTCTGACCGCAAGCTAAGGGTGGATGGCCGTTCGATGGGCAGCGGCCGTGCGCCTACTCGTCGTTCCGAACCATGTGGGGTGTGCAGGTTGGTCCGGAAGCCAGGAGCCGGCCCGTGTGCTCCCTCCGCCGCGGCTCGCCGGCCCCGAAACCCCGGAGGGCGAGACGGGCGGCCGCTACCATCCGGCGCAGCAGAGGGGTTCTCCTTCAGTGCGTTCGGGGGAAAGGGGTGAACCATGAGAACCGATTCCATGAGAACCGATGCGATACACAGGCTGGAGGCCTGGGCGCTCATGGTGGGGCCGGCCATGGCCCTGGTCTTCTTCCTGGTCGAGCCCGGCGGGCTGCTCGTCGAGCCGGCGGATTCGATGGACTCCGTCGGCAGGATCACGGCTCTGGCCGCGAATCCCTTCCTGGCGCATCTGTCCGCGCTCTTCGTACCGCTCGGCCTGCTCCTCCTGCTGTACGGATTGTCCGGAGTGAGCCGGGTGACCACGGGGCCTGATTACGCCGCCGCCGGAACGAGGTTCGGTCTGCTGAGCGCAACCGTGGGTGGTGTCGGATGGATACTCGCCACCGGGCTCGACCACCTGCTCGCGCAGACCAAGGTGTCGTCAGCGGAGGCTCTGGCAGCCGCCATACCGACCTACCGGACCGGGCTGGGCGTCACGTTGGTATCCGGTATTGCCGTATCGCTGGGCCTGCTGGCCTTCAGCCTGAGCCTGGCGGCCAGGGAACGTAGTGGCCTCCACAGGACGGCCGCCTTGGTGATCGCCGTGGTGTCCGCCATCTCCGTCGCAGCGCTGATCATCGGTTACACCACCCCGAGCGAGGCCATGATCGCAATCGGACGCGCCTGCTACTTCCCGTGGGTGATCTGGTTCATCATGCTCGGTTCGAGATTCCTCAAGGCGGGGCGCCCGGCATAGGAACCTGACGTGGGCGCCCGACCCGGAGGCCGAGCCGCACCCGGCTAGCCGAGGGTCTCCCGCACGGCCGAGACCACCCGGCGCGGGGTGATGATGGCGTGCTCCTCCACCCCGAACTGGGGCCAGGGGGCATCGAAGCCGGCCACCCGCACTATCGGGGCCTCGAGATCGTACAGAGCCTCCTCCGCCACCGTGGCCGCCACCTCGGCGGCCATTCCAGCGGTTCGGGGGGGCTCCTGAACCAGTACGAGGCGCCCGGTCCTGGCTACCGAGTCGAGTACGGTGTCGCGGTCCCAGGGCTTCAGGGTGCGCAGGTCGATCACCTCGCACGACACCCCCTCGCGTTCCATCTCGCCGGCGGCGGACATCGCCACGCGGACCATTCCCCCGTAGGTGACCACCGTCACGTCGTCGCCGGTTCTGCGGATCCGCGCCCGCCCGATCGGGAGGGTGTAGTAGCCGGTGGGGACGTCCTCGCGTCCGGCCCGGTACAGCACCTTGGGCTCCAGGAAGAGCACCGGATCCGGACTCTCCGCCGCCGCGGCCAGCAGGCCCTTGGCGTCGACCGCGGTGGAAGGGATTACCACCGTCAGGCCCGGAGTGTGGACGAAGTAGGCCTCCGGGCTGTCGCCGTGGAACTCGTGGGGCGCGATGCCGCCGCCGTTGGGCCAGCGCACCACGATGGGGAGCGAAACGTTGCTCCTGGTGCGGAAACGGAACCGGGCCATGTGGCTGACGATCTGGTCGAAGGCCGGGTAGACGAACCCGTCGAACTGGATCTCGACCAGAGGACGCGCCCCGCCGATGGCCATCCCCACCGCGGTGCCGGCGATGCCCGTCTCGCACAGCGGGGAGTCGATGACCCGGCCGGCGCCGAATCGGTCCAGGAGGCCGGCGGTGATGCGGAACACGCCTCCGGTCCGGCCCACGTCCTCGCCCATGATGATGGCCTCCGGATGGCGGTCCATGACCTCCGCAAGAGCGGCGTTGATCGCCTCCGCCATGTTCCAGTGGGCGGTGGGGCCCTCGAGCACAGGGTCGTGCCCTATCCGCCACCGCTCGCCCGGTTCCAGCCCGGAAGGGCCGGAGTCCTCGCGTCTCAGAGCCGTCTCGTACTGGCGGGACAGCGCGTCGGGCACCTTGGCGTAGACGTGCCGCACCGCTTCCTCCCGGGGCGGTGGCTCCCGCCCTTCTATCTCCGCCAGGGCCAGGTCCATCTCGCTCGCCTCGTCCGTCACCTGCTCGTCGATGTCGTCCGACCACAGGTCCAGGCTGTCGAGGTAGCGGCGCATGCGGTCGAGCGGGTCACGGGCCCGCCAGGCCTCCACCTCGCTCTCGCTCCGGTACAGGCTCGGGTCGTCGGCGGTGGCATGAGGGCCGAACCGGTACGTGATGGCCTCGATGAGGGTGGGTTCCTCCCCGCGGCGGGCCCGGTCCACGGCCTCCTTGGTGGCCGAGTAGACGGCCAGCACGTCCATCCCGTCGACCTTGACGCCCGGCATTCCATAACCGATCGCCTTGTCGGCCAGGTCGGTGGCGGCGGTCTGGCGCCGGGTCGGCATCGAGATCGCCCAGCCGTTGTTGGAGCACAGGAACACGGTCGGCGCCTTCCAGACCCCTGCGAAGTTCATCGCGGAGTGGAAGTCGCTCTCGGAGGTGGCCCCGTCGCCGAAGTAGACCATGGTGATCAGGTTCTCCCCGGCCAGGCGGGCGGCGTGGGCATGCCCGACAGCGTGGGGCAGCTGGGTGGCGATCGGGATGGTGTGGATGTTCATGCGGTACCGGTGCACATCCCAGTCACGGTTGGGAAGGCCCCGGTAGTAGGACAGCATCACCGACCACGGCATCCCTCTGACCAGTTGGGTGGCATGCTCCCGGTAGCTGGGGTAGACCCAGTCGTCGGGTTCGAGCGCGTACGCCGAACCCACCTGGGCTGCCTCCTGTCCCTCTCCAGGTGGGAAGGTGCCGAGACGGCCCTGGCGCTGCAACCTCATGGCGCGTCGGTCGAAGCGCCGTCCCAGCGCCATGAACCGGTACATCTCCAATAGGTCCTTGGCGTCCAGATCGGGCGGTTCGCCGACCAGCTTTCCCGCCGGGTCCAGGATCTGCAACACCGAACTGTTCCTTCCGCTTGCTGGCGGCATTTTAGGGAGCCAAGACCCCCCGCCCGCTATCCGCCGAGTCTACGGCGGGCTCCAAAGCCCCCGACTCGTTTATGACCATCGGGGCTAGCGAAAAGTTTCCCACGGGGGACGATTCGGAGACCCTGGCTCGGTCCCTGCCGGTCTAACTAAGCTCCCGTCAGTGGTCCGCATACGAGCCGCCATCGATGACCTCGTTCCCTACGACGGCGGCCCGGGCTTCGAGGAGTTCGCCCACCGTTTCGGCGCCAGAGGGATTGCCATGCTGGCCGGCAACGAGTACCCGACTCCTCCCTTTCCCGAGGTTCTGGACGCTATCGCCGGCGCCGCCACAGGCATCAACCGGTACCCGGACGAGGGCACGGCCCGCCTGAGAGAGGCCCTGGCCGAGACGCTGGGCATCACCCCGGACTGTGTGTGGCCCGGCGCTGGCAGCTCGGAGAACCTCACCACGACGGCCCGGGCTTTGGGAGGCCAGGGGACCAGCATCGTCTACCCGTGGCCCTCGTTCGCCATGTACCCCATCAACGCGGTGTACGCCGATGCGGAGAGCATCATGGTCCCGCTCGACGAAGCCCACCGGGTTGACCTCGGGGCCTTGTACGGGGCGATCCGGGACGACACCACCCTCGTGATCGTATGCAACCCGAACAACCCAACGGGGAGCTACGTGACCCGAGCGGAGATCCACGAGTTCGCCGATCGGGTTCCCGAGTCGGTCCTGGTGCTGGTGGACGAGGCCTACGGAGAGTTCGTGGCAGCCGAGGAGGAGTCCAGCATCGTCCCCCTCGCCGTAGAACGTCCCAACGTGGTGGTGGCCCGCACCTTTTCCAAGATCTACGGGCTGGCGGGCCTCCGCGTCGGTTACATGGTCGGCCAGGCCCCCACCCTCCGGTCTCTCCGCAAGGCCCAGAGCCCGTTCGTGGTCGGTTCCCTGGCCGAGGTGGCCGCCACTACCGCCCTGCGTTTCCCCGAGCGGGTGAGGGAACGGTTCGAGCTCAACCGCCGGGGAGTCGAATACCTCGAGGGCGCCCTGTCCGACCGGGGCATCCGTTACGTTCCCACCCAGGCCAACTTCATCTGGTTGCGCCTCGGCGCCGGTACCCCGGGGATAGTCCAGGAACTCCTGGAGATGGGAACGCTCATCCGCAAGGGCACCGAGGAATGGACCCGCGTGTCCATAGGAACCGAATCCGAGAACCGTCGTTTCGTAGAGGATCTCGACCTGGTGCTGCGCCGCCGCCGCTCCTGACCTCCGGCCGGGTCCCGGTAGATCTCAGAGGCCGGGGGGCTCCAGTCCCTCCAGCCATGACTCCGACTGTTCCAGGAGCCACATGCTCAGGCCGTGCGCGCATTCGAGGACGTCGCACACGTTGATCTCCCGCCGGAACATGTCCCGGAGCCGGAAGTCGAGCCGGCCCACCAGCGACAGGCTTCGCCGGGCCGGGTCGGTCACCGACATGTACGTGTCGGTGGCGGACACCTCCACCGGCAGGGTCGTGCCCGAGACCCCGGCCAACTCGGTGGCGAGGATGAGCAGGTCGGGAGGGTTGGGCAGCGGCGGCAAGGCCCACTTGAAGAACAGGGGCAGTTCCAGCTGGCGTTCCTGCTCCTCGTCCATCTCGAGATGCTGCGCCATCAGGTCCTCGAAGGCCAGGATCACCCTTGGCTCCACCTCCAGCACCATCAGCATCTCGAGCGGTCCCTCGCAGGCCTCCTCAGGATGCAGGTCCACCTCCCAGGCCTGGCCCAGCGAGAAGGACTCGATGAAATGACGCTCGGCGTGCACGTGAAACCCGTGGTCGACCGCATGAGCCTTCATGTCGGTGATGAAGCCGGCGATGTCTACTGCCATGGGCGGCGCTTACCCTCGGGGGCGGGTGCGGTCAAGGACGGACCTCGTAGTAGTTGTGGATGGGGTCGTCTTCGAGGCGGAACATGCGGAAAGAGGTGAAACCGGCATTCCTGACGATGCGCTCCGCTTCGGCGGGATGGAATCCTAGGGTACCGAGCCCGGCGGCGCCCTCCTGGGAGGCGGCCGAGAGCAGGCAACCCGACAGGCTGTAGCCGTACTGCATGGCCAGCATGGGGTTCCTCAGGTTGTCCTCGAAGGTTTCGTAGCAATACGTGTCCTTGATCAGCCACACCCCGTCGTCCTTCAGGGATCGCCGGACTGCGGCTGCGATGCGATCGGGGAATGGCGCGTCATGCATGCAGTCGAGGGCCAGCGCCAGGTCGTAGCGGCCCTCACCCGCCAGGTCCTCGCCGCCGGCCTCGTGGATGGTGGCGTTGGGCAGGTGGCGGATGCGGCGCCGGGCCCGGGAGCATGCGATACCGGATGGTTCGTAGCCATCCACGGTGCAGGCCGGGAATCGTTCGGCCAGGGTTCGGAGGGCGATGCCCCCTCCGCTCCCCACTTCGGCCACCCGGCATCCGGCCTCCAGCTTCCCCATTAGCCCGTCCACGGAGGGCAGCACCCGCTCCAGCAGGAAGGGGCCCACCCCGACCCTGTTCATGCGGTCCACCTGGCGGGCGACCGACTCCCCCATCCGGTGGTAGGTGATGCCGATTCCGGTGCGGAAGGCGTTGACCATGTCATCGATGCGTCCGGGATGGAACCCCCCGATGAAAGCGCCGGCGGCGAAGGCCATGGCGTCTTCGTCGACCATCACCTGCGCGCCTTCGGCGCTGAGCGAGAACCTGTTCTCCGGGGTGCGGTCGATCAGCCCGGCCGCGGCCTGGCCGAGGAGCCACTCCCGGACCCAGCGCTCCGACAGGCCGGTCCGCTCGGCCAGCTCATCGGGGGTCATCTCCTCGCCTCCGGCCATCGCCCGGTAGAGGCCGAGCCGATCCCCCAGGTGGACCATGAGGCTGACCACCTCGCCCTGCTTGTAGTGCCAGATCCTGAGGGCGTATTCCTTGAGGAGATCCGGGTCGGTCGAACGCACTGTCGGGATACCCTAGTTGTCCTCGGCGGGTCCCTACCACGCGACAAGCGAACCGGCGAGGAAGGCAGCCGGCAGACCTCTAGTTCAACCGAGGGTTCTCCGGGTAGGTCGAGAAGAATGCGTACCGGCCTCCTGCCCGCCTCAGCACCTCTCCCCACAGATTCTCCGGTTGCGGGGTGAAGACGTCCTCGGGCTCGCCATCGACCACGAACCATCCCCTGGCCTCCAGCTCCGACTCGAGTTGCCCGGGACCCCACCCGCTGTAACCGGAGAAGACCCGGGCCTCCAGACCGGCGTCCGAGTCTGGTTCGGCCTCCAGATCGACCACCTGGACACCCACCACTTCAGGCCAGCCCTCCAGGGGCTGCGTTCCGGCGCCCCTGGCCAGACCCAGACCGCCGCCTTCCCCGACCGGGCCGCCCACGAACACGACGCGTGGGTTCGCGGCCACCGACCACCATCCGGGTAGGTGATCCAGCAGGTCGGCCTCCGTGGGTCGGTTCAATACCAACCCGACCGCACCCTCGGGGGTGTGCTCGATCATCAGCACGACCGTCCGGTTGAAGTTGGGATCGACCATCCCGGGCATGGCCACCAGCAACCGTCCCGCCAGCGAGGTGAACTCTTCCTCCGCGCCCTCGGGCAGGTCCCCGGCGATGCTTTCAGAACCCGTCATGTCCCCCCGATCTTGCCACATCCGGGCCACCTGTACTTCCATCGGCCAGCCCGTACGACACCCCTCTGGCATATACTCACGGTAGGCGCGAGGTAAGTCACGATGACTAGGAAGGAAAAAGGAATGGCCACTGCCACCGAGGGATACGTGAATGCCCGCGCCGATGTCGTACGAGCCGAGACCCAGACCACGGTCGCCGAGGCCCTGCTAAGGGTCGAGCGGTCTGTCGCCATCCAGACCCGCTGGATTATCGGCCTCATGGTCGGGCTGAGCATGGCACTCGTGGGCATCAACCTGTCCATTGTCCTAAGAGTGGCCAACCCCTAGCACCGGAAGCGGCCCCGCTTGGACATGATGCCGGTACGAGCTAACCCTGACCGCCCCGCGCTATCCAGTGCCTCTCTTCACCCGTCGGGCTATCCCGCCGGACTTACACCATCCGGTGTTGCGGCTCAACCAGGGATTGGCCAACTGCTGGTTGCCTGACTGCAAATCCCAGGCGGGCTTAATGATGCGGGCCGTGGCGGTTGCACGGGTCGAATCGGCGGCATGCGGTAGCGGCGATGCGCGGCCTTCCGACAATGACCGGCCCGGGGATCACCCCGCTCCGTGGAGGGCTATGCGCAGCGCGTCCGCCTCGATGGCCTTCCAGCGCATGCTTACTTCCGCCGTAGGGAGGAAGAATTGGGTGCCGTGGACTGCTCCGGGGAGGATGTGCAGTTCGGTCGGCACTCCGGCCGCTGCCAACCGCTGGGCGTATTCGATGGACTCGTCCACGAACAGGTCCAAGTCGCCGATGATGATGAAGGCGGGCGCCAGCCCGGACAGATCCTCGGCTCGGGCGGGGGACGCGTAGGGGGAAACGTCATCGGAACCGGCCGGCTTGCCCAGCAGGGAGCTCCAGCCGATGATGTTCGCCTTGCGGTTCCACACCTTCGGATGGTGGACCCAGTGACTGGAACGGGTGATGTTGCGGTCGTCCAGCATCGGGCAGATCAGCTGCTGGAAGATGATGCCGACACCCCGATCCCTCGCAACCAGGGCCAGAGCCGCCGCCAGGCCACCCCCGGCAGAAGCGCCGCCGATGGCTATGCGATCAGCGTCGACCCCGAGGCTGCCCGCGTTGGAGACCAACCACTTCAGGCCGGCGAAGCAGTCCTCGATTGGTGCGGGATGCGGATGCTCGGGGGCGAGGCGGTATTCCACAGACGCCACCACGCACCTCATATCGGTGGCCCAACCCTTGCAGTCGGTGTCGTTCGTGGCGACATCGCCCATCACCATTCCACCGCCGTGGATCCAGTAGAGCGCCGGCGCGCCCGCTTCCAGATCTGAAGGTCTGTAGACCCGAACCATCACGTCCGGATCCCCGTCCGCTCCGGGAGCCCAGTGGTCCTCGACCTCAACGCCGGGAAACTCAGGAGCCTGCGCGGCCATGGCGGCCATGAAGCCTTCGAGAGTTAGCCGCGCCGTGGGTATGTCCGTGAGATCCAGCAGCGTATCCGGAATCATCTCGAGAACGGCCTTGTGTGCCTCATCGAGGCGATCGTCGAAATCCACCACGGTCATCTCCTTCGCTTACCGAGTCCGGTTCTTCCAGACCTCAGTTCGACAGTATCACCCGACGTGCGTTCGCGACCGCGAGACCGGACTTTTCATGGGTGATCGCCTCCTCGGGGGAGCTTTCCCGATCTCGCCCCGGCCCGTCCGCTGCGTCCGGGCCGCCGGTCGATCAGTACCCCAGCCGCGCGTCGAGATAGGCGATCAAGGCTGCCTCGTAACGACGTGGGTAGTCGTCCCAGGCGTCTCCATGGGAGCAGCCTTCGTAGACGGTGACGCGTGGCGGGTACCGGAGCCCGGTCCGGATACGTTCGAGGTGGCTGATCGGGATGCGGTCGTCGATGTCGCAGTGGGCAAGCCCGATGGCGTAGGAGTATCTGGCAGCGTCTCCAGCCGGGTAGACCCCTCCGATGTCGATGCCCTTGGAGAGGCGAGCCATCAGGATCACGCCCGGCCGCAGGACGGAGGCCAGCCAGGAAGGGGCGGAGGTGCGCCGCGCTACCTCCTGGACTACCAGATCGGACAGCGAGGCGAAGGCCGAGTCGGCGAAGACACCGGCGACAGCAGGTTCGCGCCATCCCGACATCAGGGCGATCGCGCCGCCGTAGGAATTGCCATGCAGGAAGATCGCGCCGGCCTCCGCCCCGCGTTCGCGGATCAGGTAGTCGACCGCGCCGAGCAGGTCGTCCTGCTCGTGGACTCCGGCGCCCATCTGGGCCAGGTCGGACTCGCCGTGGCCGCGCAGGTCGAAGGCGAGCACCGAGTATCCGCTCTCGATCAGAGCCGGAGCCATGGCGAGCATGGAGCTGCGGTTGCTGTCGATGCCGTGCACTCGGATCACCGTCGCGCGGGCGTCGGGGGCCGGTAGCCACCACCCTCGGAGGACGATCGTGGGCCAACCGCGCGGCGTGAACTCGACCTCCTCGTAGTTCAGGGCGAAGTCCTGGGGGCGTTCCTCGAGCGGGTTCGCCTCCGCGTCGAGCGCGCTGTCAGCGATGTAGAAGGACACAGCCGCATAGATCAGCGTCAGGATCACCACGGGGATAGCGACCCGTCTGATCCGCTTCGGGCGGCCCGTCCGGGCGCCCACCCACGACCGGAAGGTGTTCAAGGACCGGATCGTCGCACGATAGCTGCTACTGGTGGTCCTGCCCCGCCTCCAGCAGCATGGGAGTCGTCAAGTGACGTCGCCGGTGCCTACGCGGAGATGACCCTCGATCCGCGCAACTCGTTGCTCCAACTGCCCAAGACGCTCGCCCACCTTGTCGCGCCGGCTCATCACCACGGTGAAGAGGTTCAGCGAGATCACAACTACCCAACCAACAGCTGTAATCGCTACCGCATCCATGAACAACTTCCCTTCCCGTCCCCCACCACTATCGCGTGCGCCAATGCCGAGATTGTCATTGTAGTGACAACCCGCACTGAAACGTGCAGGGTTCTTTACTCCTGCGTTGCCCCTCCATTGCGGCTCCGTGCCCTAGACATGAGGGATCATCGTGGATCAGCCGTGCCTTCGCGGGGCCAGGAGCTAGCTGGCCGGGGGGTTC
>WTGW01000169.1 GCA_011523395.1 Acidimicrobiia bacterium | reverse complement strand
GACTCGGCGACTGTGGCAACCCGTAGACGGCGTCCGGCGATCGTCGGCTCACCCGACGCGTATTCCGGATCGATCACGATGCTGTCCGCGATGCGGAACCGGCGCACGATGGCATCCTCATAGTCCGCGGCCTGCTGGAAACGCCGGACCTCAAGGGACGGTAAGACGGCCTGCCCGCTACGAATTACGAAGCGAAGCGATGGTTGCAGGTTCGTTTCCTTCTGCACCCTCAGAACCAACTCACGGCCCTCAGTGCTCAAGAACGGCTGAGCGGCGGCCAGCGGGTAATCCGTGCCGAACTCTTCGCGGAGCGCCATGAGCGCCGGGCGCATCCGGAAAACGGACACACCCTGCTGCCGATACTCCGAAATGAGGCGGGCCTCTACGAACTCTCCCCATGTGACGGTGTCCGAACCGGTAGCCACCACCCTTACGAGGGGTTCGTAGTGCCGACCCGGCCGTTCGTATCCATCGATCCAACGGCACGCTGTACCACGGGAGAGGCCCAACAAACGGTCTACCTGGCCCATGCCATAGACCTCGCGGTCCAGTAGGGCAACCGTATCACCCACTAGCGCCTCCTCGGTAGGCCCGCCAACCCTCGACGAAATTAGCACGACGCGGAGACCATGACCCACGTTTGCCGGTCCAGGACCCGTGCCGCCCAGGGCACAAGCGGGGGCCGGACTCGAGAAGTTGCTATATGGATAGTTCTAGTTATAATAGAACTATGCTCTGGAAGATCGATGCGCAGTCAGCCCAGCCCCTTCACGAACAGTTGGCCGGTCAGATACGCCGTGGCATCGCCGCCCGCGAGCTCGCGGAAGGCGAGAAGCTGCCCCCGGCTCGTGACCTGGCGAAGGGCCTGGGGGTGAACATGCACACGGTCCTCCGAGCGTTCCAGACACTGCGCGACGAGGGCTTGCTGGAAGTCCGCCGAGGCCGGGGCACATCGGTGGCGCGGGACGCCGAATCGGCGGCCCGCCACGTGGAGCTGGCCCGGCGGCTGGTCGAAGAAGCACGTCGCGCGGGTCTGGGCAACCGCGAGATCCTTCAATTGGTAGAGGTGCAACTATGAACGAGTGGACACGAAGAGCGCTCCTGGGCGCCGCCATCCCCGGTGCGGTGGCGGCCCTGGGCCTCGCCACATACCTGGCCTACCGCTCCGACCTCCCGGAGCGCGTGGCGACCCACTACGGCATTGCCGGCAGGCCGGACGGATCGATGACAGCCGAGCAGTTCCTCATCGTCGTGGGGGCGCTCATGGTGCTCGGATGGGGGGCGTGCGCCTTCATCGCCCTCACCCTGCGGCGGTTCCAGCCGATGGTCGCCCCGACCCTCTCGTTCGTCGGCGCGTTCCTGGTGGCGCTCGGCTCGGGGATTCTCGCCACCACCGCCATCGGCCAGCGGGGCCTGGACAGTTGGCAGGACGCCTCGCTCTCCCCCTGGGCGCTGATCCCCTGGCTCGCCGGCAGCCTGATCGTGAGCAGTGCGGCGGCTCGGATCGCCTCGTCCCTGCCACACCAAGCCGACCTTGGCGACATTGCACCGCCCGCCATGGACCTCGCCCCCGGCGAGCGAGCCCTCTGGACCGCGACCTTGTCCGCCGGATGGCCGCTGCTGCTGGGCGCGGCCGTGCTCGTCGTAGGAGTAATCCTCGCGCAGCTCATGGAACCATCGATCAGACTATGGACCTCGATCGCCCTGCTGCTACCCGGCATCGCCGTCATCACCTTCAGCCGCATACGAGTCACCGCCGACCGATCGGGGCTGACCGTGCGATACGGGTTCCTCGGCTGGCCCCGCACCTTGGTGCCCCTCCGCCGCATCGCCACCGCCCAAGCCATAGACGTCCGCCCCGCCGAATGGGGCGGATGGGGATACCGGGGCAACCTCACCCTCATGAACCGCGCCGCGGTGGTCCTGCGCGCCGGCCCCGGCCTGCGCCTCGACCTGCTCGACGGGAAAGTGTTCGTGGTGACCATCGACAACCCCGACACCCCGGCCCGCCTGCTCAACGCCGAAGCCTCCCGCCTAGAGCTACCGAAGGCGTGATGGGCAACACAAGAACGAACTGATTCTCACGCACCGGCGGTGCAGGTTCACAGAAATGCCACACTAGGATCACGCAGCAGCCATCAGTCTGCGCCAGGGAATCGCACCGAGTGCTTCCGCTGTTTAGTTCAACCTCCAGGCACGGCGTCGCCCTCTTGTCCGTAGTGGTCGTCTTGGCCGCTTGCGCGAACAACTCGGGCGATTCGACGACCATTATCGAGCAGAGCACTATTTGCCCCGATTACCGCGAGGACGCCGGCACCCGCATCATCTGGACTGACTCCCGCACCGAGCCTCAGATCTGGCAAGCGATGTGCGGACCCCTTGCTTCACCAACGACCACAGCGGCACCGACCACAACAACCGTCTTGGCGACCACGACCACCGCTCCAACCACAACGATGCCTCCTACGACGACTACCGCGGCACCAACCACAACAATCGCTACTGCGACCACAACCGCACCAACAACGACCGCAGCACCAACCACAACGATCGTGGCGAAGACCACCGTATGTCCAAGTGACCGAGCTCATGCGGGTCGAAGTGTTGTTTGGACTGATGATCGCTCCGAGGAAGAGGTCTGGGAGACTAGATGTGGCAGTCTCCTGCCTACGACGACCACTCTGCCCTGGATTGAGCGGCAATGGAACACCAGTCGATACACCGATACGGTCACAAACAAAGAGGTAATTGGTGCGGCGAGGTACAAGGGGGACGCTTATCTGTTCTTCGTCTGTCCCGGTTCAAACAATCTGGAGATCGTCATTTGGGGAGAAGAAGTCCCAGTCGATTCGAGCTTGGATAGGTATCGGAGGGCGGAGGTCACGTACCGTATTGGGGACGAGGTCGTCGAGAGTGCGAGTTGGAATATGGCCCGCCAAGACGGGCGTTATCTATTGTTTATTCCCGAGAACCAGCAGAGAAGGGTAATAAATCTCTTCCGTGATCGTAGTTCCGATGTCTTTGCCTTCTCAGCTCCCCTTCCTGGAATGCCTGAGGACCAGATAATCGATCTGGCGGGATTCGAGGAGGCTGTCGAGCCCGTGCTGGAAGCCTGCGGGTGGTGATCGAAATCCACAGAGGTCTGGTCCGTGGCCGTGTATCGCCAAAGTCGTGGGAGGCGACGGTCCGGGCACCCCAGCCCGCCTGCTGACGCCTACGCCGCGCGCCTAGAGCTACCGACCGCATGATGGGCAACGTAAGTGGTGATCCCATCGGCGCTGGACGGGATGCTTCAATGAAGTCTCTCTCGAGGAACCAGCCATGAAGACGATGACAGTGGATGACGGCTTGTTCACCGCCTTGGAGGCGGCCGCTCATCGCAGCGGCAGACCTGTGCAGGAGGTGGTGAACGAAGCAATCGGGTCATGGCTGGCGGATACGGCAAGGGACGAAGCCGACCATGCGGCGATCGAAAGCGCCCGCGCCGAGGCTATCGAGCAGGGTGGAGTCGAGTTCGAGGCCTCCTTCGACAGCCTGCCGGGGAACCCCGACTGATCCCCGCCTCGCTTCGTGACGAGACCGGCTCCGGGGGACCTGTCCCCGAACTCGCGCCCGTGACAACGTTGAGTGCCTGTTACTAACGCAGAATCGACCCCGACCTGTCCGAGACCATGAGACAGCGTTCGAACCTGCTGTCGAACGGATTCCAGCCTTTGATAGATTGGAATGGCCTTCCGCTGATACTCCGGGAGGAAGTCGCAAACCCCGGAGTGCCGGTCCGAGGATCTGTCAGGATCGCCTAGGACTGGAGCCGGGGTTTACGCACTTCCGGAGGGCTACCCGGGAGTCACGTATCCGGCCAGGTGGCGTCCGGTCAGGGTCGACCGCTCGGCGACCAGGTCGGCCGGCGTGCCCTCGAAGACCACCCGGCCCCCGTCCTGGCCGGCGCCCGGACCGATATCGATGATCCAGTCGGCGTGGGCTATCACCGCCTGGTGGTGCTCGATCACGATCACCGACTTGCCCGAGTCCACCAGCCGGTCAAGAAGCGCCAGCAGATGGTCGATGTCGGCCAGGTGGAGCCCGCTGGTCGGCTCGTCGAGCACGTAGATGCCGCCCTTCTCGGCGATGTGGATGGCCAGCTTGAGGCGCTGGCGCTCGCCTCCGGAGAGGGTGGTCAGCTGCTGGCCGATCGACAGGTAGCCGAGACCGACCCGGGCGAGCCGGTCGAGGATGCGATAGGCGGCCGGGACCCTGGAGTCGCCCCCGGCGAAGAAGTCCCTGGCCTCGGATACCGGCATGGCCAGGACCTGGCTGATGTCCCTCCCGGCCAGCCGGTAGTCGAGGACGGCGCTCTGGAACCGCTTGCCCCCGCACTCCTCGCACATGACGGGGACGGTGGCCATGATCGCCATCTCGAAGTCGATGACGCCCGCCCCCTTGCAGTTCGGGCAGGCGCCCTCGGAGTTGGAGCTGAACAGGGCCGGCTTCACGCCGTTGGCCTTGGCGAACGCCTTGCGGATCGGGCCCAGCAGGCCGGTGTAGGTGGCCGGGTTGCTCCGCCGCGACCCCCGGATCCGGCTCTGGTCGACGGTCACCACCCCGTCCCGGCCCGACACCGAACCGCCGATCAGCGAGCTCTTGCCCGCCCCGGCCACGCCGGTCACCGCCACCAGCACCCCGAGCGGGATGTCCACGTCCACATCCCTGAGGTTGTGGGTGGTGGCCCCGCGCACCTCCAGCACTCCCGAAGGCGTCCGCACCGATGGCTTCAATGAGGCCCTATGGCCGAAGTACCGCCCGGTGGTCGTGTCGGTGGCCCGCAATCCCTCCACGGAGCCCTCGAAGGTGACCTCCCCGCCGGCCTTCCCGGCGCCGGGACCGAGATCTACCACGTAGTCGGCCACCTCGATCACCTCCGGCTTGTGCTCGATGACCAGCACGGTGTTGGACTTGTCGCGCAGGCGCAGCAGCAGGTCGCACAACCGCTGGACGTCGTGGGGATGCAATCCGGCGGTCGGCTCGTCGAACACGTAGGTCACGTCGGTGAGCGACGACCCGAGGTGGCGGATCATCTTGGTGCGCTGCGCCTCGCCGCCCGACAGCGTCCCGGACGGCCGGTCGAGCGACAGGTAGCCGAGCCCGATCTCCACGAACGACTCCAGCGTGCGCCCCAAGGCCTCCAGCAGCGGCGCCACCGACGGCTCGTCGAGGCCGCGCACCCACTCCGCCAGGTCGCTGATCTGCATCACGCAGGCATCGGCGATGCTGATCCCCCCGATCACAGACGAGCGAGCCGCCTCGGCGAGCCGGGTGCCGCCGCAGTCGGGACAGGCGATGTAGGTGGCGGCCCGGTCCACGAACGCCCGGATGTGGGGCTGCATCGACTCCCGGTCCTTGGAGAAGAACGACTTCCTCACCTTGGGGATCAGCCCCTCGTAGGTGACGTTCATGTCCAGCATCCTGACCTTGGTCGGCTCCCTGTACAGGAAGTCCGCCAGCTCCGTCTCCGAGTAGTCCCGGATCGGCTTGTCCGGGTCCACGAACCCCGACTCGGTGAACGCCTTCACCGCCCAGCCGCCCTTCTTGTACCCCGGGATGGTGATGGCCCCCTCGGCCAGCGACTTGGAGTCGTCGTAGAGCTGGGTCAGGTCGATGTCCGACACAGTGCCCCGGCCCTCGCAGTGCGGGCACATCCCACCGGCCCGGCTGTAGGTCTTCCTGGCGGTCTTGCCGGAACCCATCCCGATCGTGATCGAACCGGATGCCCGCACCGAAGGCACGTTGAACGAGAACGCATTGGGAGGCCCGATGCGCGGCTCCCCCAACCTGGAGAACAGGATCCGCAGCATGGCGTTGACGTCGGTGGCGGTACCCACCGTGGAGCGGGTGTCGGACCCCATCCGCTCCTGGTCCACGATGATGGCCGTGGTCAGCCCCTCGAGCACATCGACATCAGGCCTCGCCAATGCCGGCATGAACCCCTGCACGAAGGCGCTGTAGGTCTCGTTGATCAACCTCTGCGACTCGGCGGCGATCGTGTTGACGACCAGGGAACTCTTCCCCGACCCCGACACCCCCGTGAACACCGTTAACCGCCGCTTCGGGATCTCGACGCACACATCCCTGAGGTTGTTCTCCCGCGCCCCCGAAACCCGGATTAGATCATGGCCTCCCGCGACACCCATCGTGGTTACGCTACCCACTCACCGCTGCGCCAGCCCAAACCGCCTCTACGTAAATGACCTTTGCCGCCAGGTCGGTCGGCTGTGCCTCCGGCGCCATAGTCGGTGAGGATCCCGGCTCGTTCGACCGCCATCCGCATCAGGAACGCGGGGTGATCACCCCTGTCAATAGAGGTATGGGTAACCGAACCTCCGTTTCATACCCGTAGGACAACATTCCAAACCATCTGGATTCTCCCAGGTCATAGGTATCAACGCATGACGCGGTGGACGCCGTGGATGGTCCCGGCTATGACTTCTTACCTACCATTCTTGGTCTGCCCTAAAGTCGGCATCCAGGCCGTCGACTGTTTCGAGGATGTTCTCTAACCAGGCACCAGCGCCCGTCAGGTAGTTAAACATCGCGTCCAGTGTGTTGCTGAGGTCACGCGTGTTGATCAACTCGGGGACCTTTCCATCGCTGGCACCGACGACGAAGGATGGGCGGCCTTTCGTGTCGACCGGGTAGCGGAAGGTCATCGACTTAGGATCCGCGGCACTAAGTTGCTTGATCAGATCCTCAAAGGCCGTGGTGGCAGCTTCGTCTGAAGCTCCGGGATGGTGGAGGGCTTCAGCATCGGCGAGCAGAATCTTGGCAAGCTCCCACAGATGGCCCAGATCGTGGCTGATTAGATCCGGCTCGCCGCGGCCCATAAGCCGACTTCCGGCCAGGATGATCTCTTTGAGACCCAACTCGATCGCCTGACGCGCCGTGAACAGAATCGGGTAAATCAAGAAGTCCTGATCCCTGCCCGACGCTGTGCGCCTCATCAGCAGCTTGGCCGCCTCTGCATAGCCGTATTGGTAGAGCGTCCAATTAGGTCCCCAGGTCATATTCGCGTTCGGACGCCAGTCTCGCTCGTTGGTCGTCTTGAGGAGACTCATGCCCGGCCGAGGCCAAGCGATCTCGTCTTCCATTCTTGAGCCTTTCGATTGCATGCCAGCAGCCTAGGCCCAGGAGAGACATAGGCGCGCGTGTTGCCGTATGGACGATTCCCGTTCGGGCTCAGGCGTCAGATGGCCGAGTCGGCCGATGACAACATGTCCGTCCTACCTAGCCAACCGAACCGGCTGGTCGAGCTATGCAGAAGGACATCGGGAGTCCATGACTCGGTGTGAGGTCCGGTGCCTGTTCGATCGTGAGTGAGGCAGGCGGGCCGGGATTCATCGTTCGTAGAATACTCGCTTCAGGGGACGACCCAAGCGCCAGATGAGCATTCCACCCGATCAACCTCTGTGACTCGGGGGCGATCTTGTTGACGAACAGAGTTCTTCCCCGACCCCGACACCCCGTGAACACCGTCAGCTAGCGCTGGCGGTCTCGACACTCACATCCTTGAGGTTGTTCTACCGCGCCCCCGACACCGGATCAGGGTATGCCCTCTGCTCCACGCATCTGGACCACGCTCTACGACTTGAGGACACCCTGCCTAAGTCGAAGTGGGCGCAGGTGGTGCTTCCTCTTCTGAATCATCCGTTCCCGGCATCTGTTTCTCCTGAGATATCAGTCGCTTCCTAATCAGGCGAGTCCGCCTTTTTTTCTGCTCCAGCGCTAACAGTTCCGCCGCCTTCGCAATCACTCTGTCCTGATATATCTGAACTGTAACGAGACTGAGCAGCATCCAGGTTATGAATACGGTCGCGATTCCTGCTGCTGTACGCTCCATTGTGAGCTGTATGTCGGAGTCCGAGACTGACCAAATGAATGAAGTACCACCTACAGCTGCTAGCAGTATGATGACTCTGGTAATGGGAAACACGGCGAGGAATCCCTTTAACTGGGTGTCATTAGCCAGGGCAGCTTCTCCATATGATGTTTGGAATAGTAGTGCTACCATGTCGATTTTGCTGCGTTCTATGATGGTAAAACAGGCTATGCAAAGGGATAGTAAGGCGAGCGCGGCAATCCATTGTAGACGGAACTGAATGCACGGCCAAGCTACGGCGGCAAGAAGTCCAGCTAGGATTGATGTCTGAAAGTCCCAATACCATATGGTATTCCAGACTCTAACTATCTTCGCTGCTAGGCGTTTCATGCTCTTCTATGTCTTCGGAGAGGCGACTGAGCGTTTCATATCCTAGTTCTTCTTCGGACGTATCAATGTTCTCAATCCGATCGGCACCTCTTTCACCTACTCTGTAGCTGGTCGGTTCTAGTGTCCCTTTGATTAAGCCTTCTACTGTTAGCTGAGTTGTGGGAAACGCCTCCTGATAGGCCAAAATTTGACTGATAAGATCGGAGTCTGCTTCTAGATAGCCGCCTTCGTCACTCACAATGGCCAGACGGATACGATCTGCGTGTGTATCTTCGAATACCCAGCGTATGGCTGTCGACTCTTCGGGGAATCGAGGATTGGGTGCCTTGAGCTTAGCTCGGAGTTTTGTCACACCTTCGACAGTTCTCAGCCAGTCGGGATAGTCGAGCACACGAGTGTGTAGCGATTCAACCTTCCATTGGTCTGCCCGGACAATGTTCAGTAGCGCTTCAAGTCTCCTTCTGAACGAGTCGCTGGGTATGTGTCTGGTTACATGGTGGTAGATTCTCCGAGTGGGTAGGTGTATAATAAATCGGCTGTATGCCCCTGATGAGACCTGTTGTTCCTTGAACGTACCGTTCTCCCATTGGAGACCGATCGGGTCGTTCTCCCTTATGTAGCCAACACAGCCACCCCACAAGTCTTTCCGTACCTGGTCTCGCTTTATTAGATACCATGTCTTCGGATGTATCCCGGTTTGGTCTGGGCCAGCTGCCCAAGACTCTATCAAAGAATCCTCAAAACTAGCGAAGGGTAATTGTTGCGGGTTTTGTGTGAGAATGGCGTAGCCGATTCTGTAGATGGGCACAGTACGGGTCGTCCCCTTGTTCCAGTCCCGTGTGAGGGAGGTCTCTGCTCCGGATGCGTTGTGGCTGGCAGCTTACCATGTCTCTCAGCGCCATATGGGTCTCCCAGTGGACCCATGGCTGGAGTCGAGAAACTACTCACAGGGATCGATAGCACAGCTGGCATCTTCCAATGAGCACTACGGACATGAAACTGAGGCCTTAGTTGGCTTGCCCCCTGGGAGAGGTGGGCTTTGATCTCTGGTGTTCCGAACGCGCCCCTTCAGAGTGAAGTACACGTTTGAATTGGCGCCGGACTCGGCGCCTGCCAGATCGGGGTACCCAGACGAGCAACGCGTCGAATATAGAGGACTTACCGGGACCATTCGAACCGAGCATCACCCCGAATTCAATTTCGGGGCCGACTCCGGTGATCCCGGAGAGCCAAACCGCTTGACGTACTCGGGGCCTCCGGACCAGATACCCCCATCGACCTAGACCTGAGCTCTAGTAGGCGGCGATCACGTCAGGCAGCTCAGTGAGTGGATGGAGTCTCCGTTGTTTGACTAGCTCCTGAAGGGTGTCTGATGCTCTGCGATTGTTTTGGCATGCAAACTGGAGTTGTTGTAGTGCTATGTGGTAGACGCAGTCCAGTTCGCCGGTTCCGCTGGCGATGGCAGCGAGCCGTAAGGGGTGTGGTTCTGCTGTGACGGCTACAAAGTGGGGTTGGCGGCCTCGTCTGTGTCTGGTTAGGACGACGCCCTCGTGACGGATGTTCTGTCCGCGGTCGGAGCGGATAGTCCATTTGCAGGAGATCGCAGCATGAAGATGTGGGTGGGGATCGGCTTCGATGCCGATCGTGATGTCTGGTTTGATGATGTAGTCGGTGCCGAGCGATGAATTGAGGGTGGGGTTTTTCTTTGCTACCTGCTTGATGCGTCCTAGGTGCTCGTGTTGCGCGAGGTCTGTGATCTCACGGTTGCGGTCGGTAGTCCACTTGCGGTTTGGGGCTAGCTTCCGGATTCGCTCTTCGAGAATCTGCTGAATTGCAGTCTCGAACTTTTTCCCTGCTGTCTGGGCCGGAGTTTCGATTGATCGGGTGATTTCGAGCTGTTCGAAGATTGCTCTCGCTATCCTCACGCTGGGACCACTGTGTTTGTCCGCGATGTGGGCACTTTGCTGTCGTCGCTGCCCTTGCCCTTGGCGTTCCGCCAACCCAAGAGCTCGAGGACTTGTTCCGGTACGGCGTTGCTCAATTATGCCAACACAGTAGCTGTGAGGTGGCGTGCTATCGCTTCTGCCAGCAGCGGGGGCACGGCGTTGCCGATCTGTTTGGCGATTTCGATCTTGCTGCCGCACCACACGAAGTCATCTGGGAAGGACTGGAGTCGCGCTGCCTCCCAGTGGCTCATGGAACGGTTCACACACCTGTCGGGATCATGGGCGTCCCACTGCGGGTGGAGGTAACGACCCTTCTCCGGCTTGTAGAACTCAGTGCGGATAGTCAGCGACGGACGGTCCCATTCCATCCGTCCCATCACGTCGACGGTCCCTGTCGGCTTGTTCCTCCAGCAGTTGGGAAGGAGATCATCCGGGAGGTCGAACCTTCCCCCTCCTGGCGGTATGAGTTCGTAGCGCCTCAGGGACAACTCCCGTGGTCTCCGTGACAGGTGCAACTCGTTCACCTTGAACGGGCCCGCTATACCGGACTCCAGCCAGCGGGCCGGTAGCACGGTGGGGCCGGTCTCGAAGGGGATGCCCCCAAAGACGTCGCGTACCGTCGCCCACGGGGCAACCGGGTCGTCTTTGCCGTGGGAAGCCGGCGGAAGCGAAGGCCTGCCGCGTCGGGATCCGACAACGATGGCTCGCCGTCTTCGCTGAGCAACCCCGTAGTCCGCCGCGTTCAACACCCCAGATACGAGTTCGTACCCTCGCAATGGGCCGTTCCGCGACCAGTCCACCAGCATCCTGAACTGGTCCGACTTGAGGAACTGCGGCACGTTCTCCAGCACAAAGGCCGACGGACGGGAGAGCCGAACCACCCGGGCGTACTCACGCCACAGGAGATTACGGGGATCGTCGGGGTTCCGCGTGCCGAGATTAGAGAATCCCTGGCAGGGCGGGCCGCCCACGACGATGTCCGCCGGGCGGAAACTGTCGTCGGGCACTTCGGCGATGTCGTCACAGATGACGTGGTCGCCGAAATTCGCCGCGTAGGTAGCTGCCGCCGAGCGGTCCCACTCCACAGCCATAACCGGGTCGAACCCGGCACGGCGGAATCCCTCGGTGAGTCCACCGCAGCCTGCGAACAGATCAATAAGCCTCACAGGCTCCACCTCGCACACATGGAATCACATTCACGTGATTCCCAGTGATTATAAACATAGCGCGGCCCACCGACACGAACGGGTACCGTCGGGGTCGTGACACAGCCAGCACCACCATCGGCCGCCAAGTCGGCTCAGATGAGCCGGGTGAGAACCGTCCACACAGGCCCCGAAATGGCTATCCGACGCGAACTCCACCGCAGAGGACTTCGATACCGTGTGAACATGTCCCTCCCCCAGATGGGCAGGACCCGCCCTGACATCGTGTTCACTCGAGCTCGGGTAGCCGTATTCGTTGATGGCTGTTTCTGGCACCGCTGCCCCGAACACGGATCCAGCCCCAAGTCGAACGCTGACTGGTGGCGACGGAAGCTCGACGCCAACGTCAGACGCGACCGTACGACCGACGAGGCGCTCGCCGAAGCCGGCTGGATGGTGCTCCGAATCTGGGAACATGAGGACATCGCCACCGCGGCCGACCTGGTCGAAACGATCGTACGAACCCGGTAGCACAACCTCCCCTAGTCCTCCGGGCAGTACCTGACTGTGCCGGCTCGGTTCCTTACACGTCCCTCTGTTGATCCTCATCGGACGGCATCGGCATGGTTGGATCGGAGCAAGACACGGTAGATCACACACCCCATGGCGACCGGCGGTCGCCGCTGTCCGTTCTCAGTCACCGAACTTTCTACGCAGCCACTCCAAGAGCTTTCGTTGGTCCTCCACGCTTGACACGCGGACCCGGCCGAGCAGCCATGTCCAGCTCGGCGGTTCCTGAACCAGGTCCTTGGCTCCCTGATTGCAAGTCGAGCACAACGCCCTGAGGTTGCTGAGTATCGACTGACCACCGTGGGATCGGTCAACGATGTGGCCAATGTGAAGCCGCACTGTTCGGGTCGGGTCAACCGCGTCGGCCTCGCCAGCTCCCGCCCCGCACATTTGGCAGATGTAGCCGTCCCGCTCGAGCACCTGTGCTCTCAGTGCTGCCGATATCGGCCGAGAAAACTTGTACTCTCCCGGCTTCGGAGGCTCGGACACCAGCAAGTATTCCCCCGGTCTGAGGCTGCTGTCGTCATGGTGGGTGTAGATGGGCCACCCCTCCTCGGAACGAATCTCGCGCACCCGTCTCGCCCACTCCGTGACCGAGGCCACCTCGCTTAGCTGCTCCTTGGTGACGACCTCACCGATATGCTCCAGGAAGAACTTCTTCAGCCGGTCCTTCGCGCTACTCATACTGCGACAGCCTCATGGGCGAGAGCCGCCGCGGATGTCGACGAGCACTGTCCCAGACCATCACCGGTAATCGGTGGCAGGGCCTCGTCGTATTCGCGCCCTGTGATCCGCTCGTGTCCCGTTAGCGTCCTGCTCCATTGTTGGGCGGAGTATATGCCAACCGGTAGGCCGCCCATTACCCGGAGGGTTCGAGTGGAATTCTCCTCGATGGCGGGCCTCAGGCGCCGCACCGAGGACTGGTAGGGCAACCAGCGGCTGGCAAGGTTCATGCCCGCCTTCTCGCGCGTCTCCTGGTTGAAGGCCATACAAGGCCGGTGTCAGGACAGGGCGTGGCTTTGCTCTCAAGAATGGGTGTCGCGATCGGTGCGGTGATGCCGTCTGTGCTCCACCTGGGTGGAATCTTTAGGTCCTGGATGCCAGCAACTTCGCCGACGGCCCTGTGCCCTACGCCGCAGCCTGTCAGTTTCCGACGTGGGTTAACTTTGGTTCGTCTCGAGCCCAATTAACCCCCATTAACTACCGCCCACGTGAATATGGGGTTGCCTTGGGCTAAGTATTGTGCTTATATAGGGGGTATAATCCTGTGACTCAAGCATAAGGGGCGTGTATTGTGGCCGACCAGGGAAGGCGGATCATGAGGATCCCGCTACCAGTCTCTCTAATCCGCGAGATGGACGCGGTCATTATCGACGGCGTTGGGGGCTATTCGACGCGCGCCGAGTTCATCGTTGACGCCATCCACGAACGCATCTTGGAACTGACCATCGAAGAAGTCGAGGACGCCGGCCCCCCACCTGCGCCCCGGCGTGGCACCCCAGGTAAGCCGAGGTCACCCGACACGATGGCGAGTCAGCCACCATCGGATCCTGGCACGCTCGCGACGATGGGGATGACCGAGTTGGCTCCCCGAGAGGCCGGGTTCAGCCTCTCGCCCGCCGACGATCTCAGCCGACCCGAGAGCGAGGCATTGTTCGGTCTGCACAACAGGGACTATCCGTCCCTGTGGGCACTCAGCCGCCTAGCCGAGATGGCCAACGAAGAGCCAATACCCGTCACGGACTACCAGTCACGGGTCCTTCAGGAGGCATGGGACTTCGGTAAGCGCCTTCTGGCGATCGAGAAGAGCACAGGGAGCAAGTGCACAGCACTGTTCCCCACCAACCCCGACAAGCGGCAATCCGCGGAGGCAAGGTTCGGAATGTTCGCGATAGGCACCTTCCGGATCAGCGCGGACAACACAATCATCACGAGCGGCCCACTCTTCGAGTGGCGAACGGTCGGCCTCAGCGGTTCGATTGACCGTCCCCGGATCAGCCTCACCCCTAGCGGATGGCAACTCCTCGCGGGGCTAACCGGCCTCTCGGTCGGGGAGCCCCACCCCACGGCATCCGCCGTGGCGTTCCTTACCCACCTCCACGAACACGCCCCATCCGACAAGAGAGGCTTCACCGAAATCCTGAGAGCAATTGGTCCCGACGGTGCGACACGCCAGAACGTTCTCAAGTACGCAGCGACCCAGTGGCCTGATTGGACCAAGAACATGGTCTCGACCAACGCCGCGGGCTACATCGCTCGTGCCCGAGAGTGGGGACTCGTCGAACCGAAGCAATCCAAGTCTCGCTACCACCTCACGCCGTTCGGCGTGGAACAACTCATGGGAGGAAAGAAATGACCAACGACAAGAAGAAGATCGTAGAGCAGGCTCTGAGTGTCCGCACGCTGGACGAAGCCACTGCCGTTCAGGACCTCATCGCCTTTGCTATCGGGCAGCGTTACCAGCGGCCGCTCGGCGACCGGTGGAACAACCAAGGGATCCTGACCGGATCAGGTGCTAGCTACGACCACAAGGCACTCGAAATCGTCACCAACATGCAAGACGCCGTTCTCGAGCTGGCGGCAATCCGCAAGTATGGCTCCCGGGAGGACACCCCCTTCAAGACCCCCCACGATGCTGCAGCTTCCCTTCTCGCCGGCTTCGACAGGAGGGAGAGAGGCGAACTGGCAACGGTTACGATCGAGAGGGCCAGCCCCGGGTACAACAAGAAGCAGGTTACCTTGGTGACGCGCGACTTCGGATGCGGAATCGCTCCCGCTGGCATCCCTCGAGGCATCTTCTGCGTCGGGGCGAAGAACAAAGACGGCATCGATTGGCAGCAGGGCACCTTCGGGCTCGGCGGTGCCACAACCTATAGGAACGCAAGGGCAGTCGTGCTCGTCACGCGCCGTCATCCGGATCTGCTCGGATCCTGCCAAAGTGATCTCATCTCCGTGGCCGTCGTGTTGTGGGAGCGGCATCGCACCACCACCAACGCCTACTACCTTGTCACGAGGGAGTGGGACGAGGATGATCCCTCGACGTGGGAGAAAGCACTGCCGTTTTCGATACCCGCGAGTGACATTCCCGACTTCGAACCGGGAACCCATCTAGCGCTCGTCGGCTACGACACCGCAGGGTTTAGCCGCCGGTCAGGCGATGAGAAGTCGTTCGACACCGTCCTAAACACACGGCTCTTCAGACCGGTGCTGCCTATCAGCTACCGCAACAACCTCACCCGCCCAGACCGCGACGAAGTCCTAGACGGGCTCGCGCGCCGGCTTGAGGACAACCCCAGCGACACCCGGACAGAGGGAGGAGCCGTCCTGCCGTTCAACCACGGCGGCACGACGTACCATCTGCCGATCCGGTTTTATCTCTTTGCCAAACCCGGCGGCAAGGGTGAGCGGCGTAACTTTGTCGCAAACGGTCACGCATTGCTCATTACCTCTAACGGACAGGCCCACTCTCATTGGACGCCCCAAGACTTCAAAATCCGCACCGAGCTCAAGAAGCTGTATGACCGCGTCCTCATTGAGGTCCAAAGCGATGCCCTACCCATTGAGATCCGGACTGAGCTCTTCACGGCTGACCGTGCCCAGCTTGTACATAGCAACGCCGCCATGGGACTCGAGAAGGCGATCACTTCCTTCCTCAACGACTGGCCAGCGCTGATCGAAGCCAACGCGGCCCTCATCCGTGAGGCCATAATGGGAGGCAACAACGACCGTCCCACCCTCGCGATCGCGGAGCAAATCGCCCGCGCCTTCAAGGCCAAGGGATTCTCTCTTGGCGGGCGCCGTCACGTCCCGAAGCCCCCGGATCCCACGCCTGCTGAGGACCTCTATGACAACCCGACGCACCTTGAGGGACCCGATACGGTCGAGGCTGTCGTGGGCACAGTCAAAGGCATTCACTTCAAGCTCAACGCCAAGGATGGATTCATCAGCCGGCGCGCCAAACCCCTGGTCACTTGTGACCACCCCGACATAGGATCCCATGAGATCACCGTGGGCGATCTCCACATGGGACGGTTTCGGGTAGCGATCGCCGTTCCCGAGAATGCCGACTTGGGTAACTACAAGCTCGAACTTGAGCTGGACAATTGGCCAAAAACCTCAGGCGGGCTCGGTCCCCGCTTCGAGTGGACAACCAAAGTCGAGATCATCGAACACTCCAAGCCAAGACCGCCAGGTCCGAAGCCCGGGCCCGACAAGGGTGGACTAGTGGCGCTGGTCTGGAAAGACCATACCGATGACGGTGTTGACTGGACCCCTGCGACCGTCGGCGAGATTGAGACGGTGTCCGGCAGCGATCTCGCCGATAGACACCCCGAGTACAAGGACCTTGCCAAAGCCGACGCCGAGATTACGACAATCGTCCTAAACCGCTTGTTCTCGCCGCTCAAGTCCTACATCCAGGCTCGGGCGGCCGTACTAACCGATGAAGGTAAGGAACAAGCCCGCGACCGATACGCTGTGGGCGCCGGTGTCGCCCTCCTAGTCCTTGATGACGAAACCCGAAGGGCCGTCAAGAAGACCAACAATCCACCCGACGAGGCCGCTATACATCGTGCCCGGCGAGCAGCCGCCCGCGGGGTCCTTAGCGTCTTACCGGCCTACGACCGTCTCGCGAAAGAAATCGAGGGCTGACGCGGCAACCTTCGGTAGGTGAACATCAGGTACCGGGACGGTGCAGACGGACACGGTGATCAGCCTGCATGGTTGTTCGATCAGGTTGTAGGCCGGTCTGCCCAGGCGTGCCACCGGTTCGGTGATACGGCAGGTTCGGGGAGGGGTTCGACAAGGGGCGAGGGCTTCAACATTCGGTCTCCTCAGTCCCGATCCCGCGGGTGGCTTCGCCACCAAGGAGCATGGCCCGTTTCGTCATCCGGACCGCACCCAGCGGCCATGGTCATCCTCCTATCGGGTCGGGCGGGACATGGGAATGCGATCCCGGCTCCCGTACCTGTATGCTCTCCGAACAGCGCGCACATGTGAGGGTTTCTGTTATGGGCTTGAAGTGG
>WTGW01000094.1 GCA_011523395.1 Acidimicrobiia bacterium | reverse complement strand
GCGAGAACCAGGAGGAACTGGTGGCGGTCGGCGACCGCGGCAAGGTGGAGGCCCGTATACCGTCCGGCCTCGTGCTCACCGGTCTTAGGGACGGCGAATGGTTCTCCCCGAAGGTAGAGACCGCCTCCGACAGCCGGATCGCCCACACCGGCGGCCACCACGGAGCGTCATACCTGGAGCACCTGGAGTTTCTCAGCGCCATCCGCAACGAGACCCCGCCCCAGGTCAGCGCCTACGACGGTTATCTGGCCGTAGCCATGGGCGTAGCCGCCCAGCAATCCATCGAGGAATGCCGCCCGATCAACATGGTCGAGGTAATCGGGCCGAGCACCTGAGGCGGGAGATCAAGGCCAACTACCCGAGCCTCTAGGGCCCAGAGCGCGGGCCTTCGATGACCGCCGCCGGGACGGAACGCCCCCCGCCGCCACGTCGGAATCGACAACGCGCGGAACGTAACCGCCAAGCCTCCCGGCATCACCTGATCCAATGTCCGACACCTCGCCGGTGTATCAAATGTCGGACTGCTGATGTATTACAACCAAGGTGATTGATGTACCAAACACCCATACATCGGAGCGGTGATTGTTCTAGAAGACGGCTGAACAACGACGAGTGAGCGCACCGCCGGAGCGTCGTGAACTCTTGGAACAATTCGGCGCCATCCGCAGCGATACCCCCGCTCCAGGTCAGCACCTACGACGGATGCCTGGCCGTGGCCATGGGCGTCGCCACCAACTCTCGATAACCGGTGCCTAATCCTCAACATTGAGGACAACATCGAAGCCTCGGCCACAACCTTGCCTTCTCAGACCTCGACTGGCTTTGGGACCGATGAACCGTCCCGATCCATCCTGACATTGACCAGCACACCACCGGCCGGAACTATCGGGCTAGGCCTCAAGGAGCCGTTTCCATTGTCTTGGAGCGGAACGTGCCTGGCGACTTCGCAAAGAGGTGCCATACTCATGCTACGTTCATGCTAGCATCATGACATGGCGAATTTACAGGTCAAGAATATCCCCGACACCCTGCACGAGCGCCTGCGCTCCTACGCAAGGGAGAACCGTTGCTCCATCAGCGCGGCGGTGCTGGCCGCCCTGGAGCGCGAGCTCGCGATGTGGGAGTGGCGCGGGCACATGGCCCGCCGCCCCGAGTCCGATCTCGGCGTGGACGCGGCCACACTGATCGCGGAGGAGCGGCTAAGCCGCGACAGAGAGATCGGATCCTGGTACCCGGACGATCATCTACCACGAGGCGAGCGGCCGAGCCGGGGCATGGACGGCATCGACATCGGATGACAGGTTATGTCATCGATGCCTCGGTCGCCTTCGAGTACCTGCTGAGAACACCGCTCGGGAGGACGGTCGCGAACACGATCGAGAGGGCTTCCCTAGTCGCGCCCGAGTTGATGGATGCCGAGGTGCTATCGGTGTTACGTAAAGCGGTCTTCCAAGGACGCGTCGAGGAGGAACGGGCGCGCATGGTTGTAGAGGACCTGATTCGCTGGCCGGTGGCTCGCATTCGCCATAGAGAGCTGGCGCGATGGGCTTGGTACTACCGTCGCAACGTCACGTCTTACGACGCTCTTTACGTCGCCTGCGCTCGCCTCTACGGCATTCCCCTGCTGACTGCGGACAGCCGCCTGGCCAGAGCTTCCGGCCTCGGCGTTGTCATGCACGACGTCCGGATGGCCTGATCCGGTTAACCGTCGTGTGATCGGGTGAACCCCAGAGCCTTCTCTTAGCCCTTTACGGAGCCGGCGAGGATGCCGGTGACGAAGAAGCGTTGCAGCGCGAAGAACACGATGATCGGTAACAGCGTCGACAGGAACGCGCCGGCGGTCAGGAGGTGTTCGGCCTGGCCGAATTCGCCGGCCAGGGCCGCGATACGGGCTGTGGCCGGGAAGTTCTGCCCCGCGCCTCCCAGCATGGTGACCGCGATCAGGTAGTCGTTGTAGGTCCAGAGGAACTGGAAGATGGCGAAGGCCGCCAGCACCGGGACCGACAGCGGGATGACCAGCCGCCAGAAGATCTTGAAGTGGTCGGCCCCGTCGATGACCGCCGACTCGAATATGTCCTTGGGCAGCCCGCTGATGTAGTTGTGCAGGAGGAAGATGGCGAACGGCAGCGCGAAGCCCGTGTGGGTGAGCCAGACCGACACGTGCCTTCCCGCCAGGTCGAGATCCGGGAACAGGGTCAGGGTCTTGTCGAGGATCGGGAGGGTCAGATGGCCTCCGCCGCTGTAGAGCTGGAGCAGCGGGATCAGCGACATCTGGGCCGGAATAGCCAGCAGCGACACGGTGGCGATGAACAGCCACTCCCGTCCCTTGAAGTCGATCCAGGCGAACGCGTACGCGGCGAAGGCGGCGAAGGCTATCGGGATCACCGTGGCCGGCAGGGCTATGGCCAGGGAGTTGAGCAGGGCCCGCCATAGGCCGCCCTGGGCGCCCGCGGAGAGTATGTCGACGTAGTTGCCGAGGGTCAAGGTCTCCGACGGGTTCTCGGCGACAACGGCCCACCATCCGCTGGCCCGCTGGGCGTTGCGGGTCCGGAACGAGTTGACCAGCAGTCCCAGTGAGGGAATGGTCCACAGCAGGACCAGCATCCACAGCACCCAGGTGGGAATGGACCTCAAGAAGCCATAGGTGCGCTTGCCGAGGCCCGGGCCGCCGGTGCTGCTGAGGGTGGTCATCAGCTCGCTGCCTTCTGCATCCGACGGATGTTCACGTAGAGGATCGGCAGCACGGCGATGAACAGCACCACGGCCAGCGCCGACCCGAGCCCGAAGTTCAGCTCGGTGAAGGCGCGTTGCCACATCTCGTTGGCGATCACCTGGGTTCCGAAGTTCCCGTTGGTCATGACCTTCACGATGTCGAACACCTTCATGACCAGGACGATCAGGGTGGTGATCACCACCCCGATGGTCGGAGCGATCTGGGGGATGATCACCCGCCAGAAGGCCTGCGCCTCGGAGGCGCCGTCCACCCGGGCCGCCTCGATCAGATCGGACGGGACGGCCTTGATGGCCGCCGAGAAGATCACCATCGTGAAGCCGGTCTGGATCCAGATCAGCACCAGCATCAGCCACACGTTGTTGAAGGGCGCCTGCTGGGCGAACTGGATGGTGGACGCCACCACATCGCCGTTGTCCCTGACCTCGAAGCCGCCCACCCCGCGCCACAAGGCGTAGGCGAACCAGACCAGGGGCAGGGCGCAGACCGCGGCGCCGGCCCCGACCCCTCGCTCCCCCACCCGCCAGGCCCGGATCGCCAGACGCACCAGGAGCGCCGCCAGAGCCAGGCTGAGGAGGACTGCGATCCAGAACCCGGGACCACGGGACAGGCTGAGATTGCCCAGGCCCACCCAGAACGTGTTGATCACTCCCGTCTGCGGCTTCGACACGTCCCGCGCCAGGTACATGAAGCGCCAGATCACGCCGGCGCCCACGAACGAGATCGCCATCGGCATGAAGATCAGCGACTTGGCGACCGACTCCCCCTTGGACCGGTCGGCCAGGACCGCTATGGCAAGGCCCGCCGTCGTCGAGATCACGGTGACCGTGACCACCCACCACAGGTTGTTGAACACCGTGCCCCGCAGGGCCGCGAACACCGCGAACAGAGCCAGCAGCGCGCCCAGTGCCGCCAGGCCACCGGATCCGGGCGAGAAGCTGATCCTGTAACCGCTCTGGCGGCCCAGCATGACCGAAACGCCCACCCCGATCAGTAGCAGTGCCGCACCCACCCAGAACAGCTTGCTGCCGAAGATGCCGGCCCAACCGTCCACGTTGAAGATGTTGGGACTCCCGAACACGTCACGGTAGTTGACGAAGCCGACGTACTCCTGGCCCCTGGCGTCGTGGAACGAGAGGAACAGGGTGCGGAGAGTCGGGATAATCAGGGTCGAGGCGATGAAGCCCAGTGCCGGCACCAGGAAGATGTAGGCCCGGGCGGACACCTCGATCCGGCCCCGGGCAGAGTGGTCGGGAATGGGTTTGAGGCCGAGGTAGGCCCCGATACCCACCCCCACCCCGACGGCCGCGACGAAGGCGTCCGTCTTGGTTACGGAGCCGAGGCTTGGAAGCAGCCACCCACCGAAAAAGAATCCGATCGTGCCGCTGAGCAACAGGGAGCGGACCAGCGGGTTCCGGCGTCCCCTCGCCTGCCACAGCAGGAGCCCGAGCACCGCCCCGACCAGGATGGCGCCCACCAGAACGCTGTAGTCGATGTCGGGAAGGATCGGCCACACGACGAATTCCCCCTGCTCAACCTTGAACTTCAGGCCCACGTTCCGCATCCCCGACGCCGCCAGCACGCCCAGGACGCCTCCGGCGCCGATCCCGATCGCGAGGCGCTGCCCAGGTCGCTCGACAGTGCCCAGCAGGTAGCCCGCCACCGCTCCGATAACAGTGGCGACGACCGTGCGGAGCACCGGATCGTCGATGGCCCGGTTGCCCCACAGCATGGCGAACCCGGTGAAGCCAGCGACCCCACCCACGAGGGCGGTGAAGACGGCCCAGCGTTCGGGTGCCAGGTCGAAGAGTTTGTTGGCTGCGACGAAGATCAGCCCGCTGGCGAGAATCGAGACCACCACCCCGGTGGCGGTGGTTTCCAGCTTGTCGACCGAGGTGATACCCCACCAGGTGAGGGCGCCGAGGGCGACGCCGACCACCACGGCGATGACCCGCCGGGGGCGGGACGGCCGGCCCGTGCGGTCGATCCACAGTCCGGCGCCCCCGGCCATGCCGAGGGCCATGAGGAGGTTGACGGCCACGCTCATGACGCCTACCACCCGCCGGCCTCCTTGCCGGACGCCGGCCCGTCAACCGGGCTTGGTAACTGTCTTCTCGTTATAACCGGGCCGTCCTCTCCTTCTAGATCAGATCCCGATTAGATCCCGCCAGGGTTGGGGGCCCGACCCGTGTCGGGCCCCCTACCCCACAGCAAGTCAGTGGATCAGGATGGCCAAGAGGCCTCGATGGCCGCGGTGGCCTCGTCAACCGTCTTGTCCCCGTTCACCGCGCTGGTCGCCTCGGACCAGAAGGTCCCGGCGCCCACTGCGGCCGGCATCAGGTCGGAGCCGTCGAAGCGGACCACCTCAGCCGTGAACAGGATGTCCAGGAAGGACTGCTCCAGAGGCTGGTAGAGGCCCAGGTCGGCGTTCAGGTTGGGGGACAGGAAGCCGCTGAGCACGGCTCCGCCGCCCTTGGACAGGTTCTGGAACCGTTGCCGGTTGTCCGCGTACTCGGGGCTGGCGTAGTACTCCATCACCGCCCAAACCTCGGGGGCATCCCTGAAGGCGGCCACCAGCGTCCCGGCGCCGAGCACCGGCCGGTCACCGCTCACCGACGGGAAGTAGAAGACGTCCACACCGTCGGGACCGAACCCGGTGCCATCCGGGAAGAAGGCCGAGAAGAAGGAGGCCTGACGATGCATCATGCAGTCGCCCTCCACCAGCGGCCGTCCGTTGTCCCCGAAGAAGGTCGAGGCGATGGTTCCGCCCTCCGCGTACACGGCGCCCGGAGTGTTCCAGAGTTCGAGAATCTCGGTCCAGATGGCGTTCATCTCCGGAGTGTTGAACGGGATGCTGTGGGCCACCCACTCGTCGTAGAAGTCAGCACCCTCGTAACGGAGGGTCAGGTCCTCCACCCAGTCGGTGAAGGCCCATCCGGTAGCGCCACCGGACTCGATGCCCACGCACCACGGCACGTTGCCGTCATCGATCATCTGCAGGGTCAGAGCCTTCAGATCGGCCCAGGTCCCGGGGACCTCGTACCCGTTGGCCGCGAAGTCGGCCGGCCGGTACCACACCAGTGACTTGAGGTCCGCCTTGGTCGGGATGGCGTACTGAACGCCGTCGACGTTGCCGAATGCGTTCCACGCCGCGCCGATGTTGGCGTCCATGGTGGCGATGACGTCGTCGGGGATGGGCAGGAGCCAGCCCTCGCGGGCGAAGTCGGCGATCTTGCCGGGCTGCGGGAACACCGCGATGTCCGGCGGATTGCCACCGGCTGCCTGGGCGTTGATCAGATCCGAGAAACTACGCTCCCCGGTGTACTGGATGGTCATGCCGTTCTGGGCGGCGAAGATGTCCAGTGCCGCCTGGTGCGAACCGGCCTCGGCATCCGAGCTCTCCGGTCCGAACACCGTGACCGTGGTTCCGGCCAGCGGGTTGACCATCTCGACCTCGACCGTCTCGGTGACGACTTCGGTAACAGTCTCCGTCACCACCTCGGTCACCGTCTCGGTCTCAGTAACGATGGACGTCACGACCACGGTCTCGGGAGTTGACGGCGTATCCGACTCATCTCCGCCACAGGCGCCTGCCACCAGAGCAAGCGCCGCCATCAGCGCCAGGAGCCGTACGAACTTCACTTTCATGCTTTTCCTCCTCGAAAACTTGCGTCGACTACCCGCCGGAAAAGGGCTGACCAGGCAGCCTTTCCCCTCGTGTAGCTGGCGTACCCTACTCGGACATATGCACCCGCCCGAAATGCAGCACTTCCGCAAGCACAGAACGAGTCGGCTGGTACGACAGGGCCGCGATGCTATACCAGCCGCTACGCGTAGGGGCCGGTAGACGGGCCATTTGTTCCCGAGAGTGCCAGGCAGGTGAATCTCGGTTGGACCAGTCTCGGTATAATCCGGCGAACCGGATCCGATCGCACGCCCACCTGTCACCGCGCCGCGCTAGACGCCGGCGAGATCCCCCGAACCCGGCATCATGGTGGTGGGCGCGCCCGACCCCGACCGATCAGGAGAACGCAGCGATGATGGAGAACCGCGAGGGAGCACCGCTCGAGTACAAGGTCCGCGACCTCGGCCTGGCCGGGCAGGGTCGGCGGGAGATCGAGCTAGCCGAACACGAGATGCCCGGGCTCATGGCGCTCCGGGAGCGGTACGGGGCTTCCAAGCCCCTGGCCGGCGCCCGCATCTCCGGCTCCCTCCACATGACGGTCCAGACGGCGGTTCTCATCGAGACCCTGGCGGAACTGGGCGCCGAGGTCCGCTGGGCATCCTGCAACATCTTCTCCACCCAGGACCAGGCGGCCGCCGCGGTGGTGGTCGGCCGGCCCGAGACGGGCGGGACCCCCGAAGACCCGCGCGGCATCCCCGTCTTCGCCTGGAAGGGCGAAACCCTCGAGGAGTACTGGTGGTGCACGGATCGCATGCTGGCCTGGGCGGGTTCCGACGGCCCCTCCCTCATCGTGGACGACGGCGGGGACGCCACCCTGCTGGTCCACAAGGGAGCCGAGTACGGTCGGCTGGGCGCCGTGCCCTCGTTCGACCCGGACGGCGAGCCCGAGGAGTGGGGAGTGATACTCGACCTGCTCCGCGCCCGGATCGCGGACGATGCCGGTTACTTCATCCGGATGGCGGAGTCGGTTCGCGGCGTCAGCGAGGAGACCACCACCGGCGTCCACCGCCTCCACGAGATGCAGACCATGGGACAGCTGCTGTTCCCCGCTATGAACGTCAACGACTCGGTTACCAAGTCCAAGTTCGACAACGTCTACGGATGCCGGCACAGCCTGATCGACGGCCTCAACCGGGCCACGGATGTCATGCTCGGGGGCAAGATGGCGCTGGTGGCCGGCTACGGCGAGGTGGGCAAGGGATCCGCCGAGGCCCTCCGCGGCCAGGGGTGCCGGGTGGTCATCGCCGAGATCGACCCGATCTGCGCCCTGCAGGCGGCCATGGACGGGTTCGAGGTCAACACCATCGAGAACGTGGTGGAGGCCGCCGACATATTCATCACCGCCACCGGCAACCGCGACGTCATCACCCTGGAGCACATGTCCCGGATGAAGGACAAGGCCATCGTGGGCAACATCGGCCACTTCGACAACGAGATCGACATGGCGGCTCTGAAGTCCGCCGAAGGCGTGACGCGCCGCAACATCAAGCCCCAGTACGACGAGTACGTGTTCCCGGACGGCCACGGCGTGCTGATCCTGGCCGAGGGCCGTCTCCTCAACCTGGGCTGCGCGACCGGACATCCGAGCTTCGTCATGTCCACCTCGTTCACCAACCAGGTGCTGGCCCAACTCGACCTGCACGACAACGCCGACGAGTACGAGGCCGAAGTGCTTCGCCTGCCCAAGTACCTGGACGAGGAGGTGGCCCGGCTCCACCTCGACCATCTGGGGGCGGAGTTGACCGAGATGACCAAGGACCAGTCCGACTACCTAGGCGTTCCCGTGGACGGCCCCTACAAGCGGGACGACTACAAGTACTAGCCGGCCGGCGTTTCGAAAAGTTTGCATAATCATGCACAGGTGTGCATACTCTTGCGTATATGGGTACGGAAGCGCGCCGGAGGGCCGTCCGGAACATCCTTTCCGAACAGGCGGTATCGAGCCAGGCCGACCTGGCCCGGCTGCTGGCGGAGCAAGGGTTCCAGGTCACCCAGGCCACGGTCTCGAGGGACCTGTGGGCGGTCGGAGCGGTCAAGACAAGGACGGCGGATGGTTCGTTCCGGTACCTCTGGGAACCCGGTTCCGACCCCGGTGATACCCGGGATGCCCTGGCGATGACCCTGTCCACCTACGTGACATCGGTCAGGTCGAGCGGGAACCTGGTGGTGATCAAGACCCCACCGGGAGCTGCCCACGTGGTGGCGGCCGCCATCGACGACGCCGACCTCGGAGGGATCCTGGGTACCGTGGCCGGAGACGACACGATGCTGGTCGTGGCCGGGGAAGAGACCGGCGGACCGGCGGTAGCGCAATTGATAGAAGAGCTGGGAGTGAGCGAATGAGCCGGGTGGTACTGGCGTACTCGGGAGGACTGGATACATCGGTCATCCTGAAGTGGCTGATCGAGGAGCGTGGCTACGAGGTCGTCTGCTACACGGCGGACGTCGGCCAGGGCGAGGAGGTCGAGGAAGCGGTCGCCAAGGCGTACACGACCGGCGCGGTCGAGGCCGTGGCCGAGGATCTGCGAGAGGAGTTCGTGGAGGAGTACGTATGGCCCGCCATCCGGGCCAACGCCGTCTACGAGAACTACTACCTGCTGGGCACCTCTCTGGCCCGCCCGGTGATCGCCAAGGGGCTGGTGCGGGCCGCCGAGGAGTACGGGGCACAGGCCATCTCCCACGGCGCTACCGGGAAGGGCAACGACCAGGTGCGCTTCGAGTTGTCCGCCTACGCGTTGAACCCCGAGATCCGGGTGGTGGCCCCCTGGAGGGAGTGGTCGATGCGGGGTCGCGCCGACCTCGTGGCGTATGCCGACAAGCACGACATCCCGATCCCGGTCACGCCCGAGAAGCCCTATTCCACCGATGCCAACCTGCTCCACATCTCCTACGAGGGCGGCGTGCTGGAGGATCCCTGGGTGGCGCCACCGGCCGGCATCTTCCAGATGACCCGCGACCCCGAGGCGGCGCCCGACCAGGCCCAGGAGGTGGTCATCGCCTTCGAGGGAGGCACCCCGGTGGCGGTGGACGGAGTCCGGATGTCGCCGGCCGAGATGCTGGGCCACTGCAACCGCATAGCCGGTGCTCATGGGATCGGTCGGGTCGACCTGGTCGAGAACCGTTACGTCGGCATGAAGAACCGGGGGGTGTACGAGACCCCGGGCGGCACCCTGCTCCATCACGCCCACCGGGCCGTGGAGTCCATCACCCTCGACAGGGAGTTGGCTCACCTCCGGGACCAGCTGATGCCGCGTTACGCCGAGATGGTCTACAACGGCTTCTGGTTCGCCCCCGAGCGAGAGGCCCTCCAGCGGTTCATGGACGAGATCCAGGCCAACGTCACCGGTGAGGCCCGTCTCCGGATGTACAAGGGCAATGCCACCGTGACGGGCCGGCGATCCGACTCCCATACCCTGTATGACCAGGAAACGGTCACCTTCGAGGAGGGCGGGACGTACGATCAGTCCGACGCCACCGGCTTCATCCGGCTCAACGCCCTCCGCCTCCGCCTGCAGGCCGGCCGCGGCCCCGGAGTGATCCCGTGACCACCCAGATGTGGGGGGGACGCTTCTCCGAGGGTCCCGACCGGATCCTCTGGGACTTCACCGTGGACCACTCCGACCGGCGCCTGCTGCGGGAGGACATCGCCGGTTCCCTAGCCCATGTGGCCATGCTCGCCGAGACGGGGCTGCTGAGCGGCGAGGAGGCCAGCACGCTCACCAAAGGCCTGCAAGCCATCATGGCCGAGGCGGACGGGAACGCCTTCCGGTTCCTGGAGAGCGACGAGGACGTCCATTCGGCGGTGGAGCGGCGGCTGGGCGAGTTGGTGGGCGAGGTGGCCGGAAAGCTCCACACCGGGCGGTCCCGGAACGACCAGGTGGCGCTGGACCTCCGCCTCTACCTGCTCCGCTCCGCCGGCGCCAGGATCGATGGTCTCCGTGGGTTCTGCCTGGCGATGGTGGAGGCCGCAGAGCAGGTCGGGGACACGGTGGTGGCGGGCTACACCCACCTCCAGCAGGCCCAAGCAGTCCCGCTGGCCCACCACCTGCTGGCATACGCGTCGACCGCGCTGAGGGACATCGAACGGTTCGAGGATGTGAGCCGTCGAATGGACGTGTCTCCCCTGGGCGCCGGCGCGCTCGGGGGGAGCAGCCTTCCGCTCGACCCGGACCGTTCGGCCGAGCTTCTGGGGATGGCCGGCCGGTTCATGAACTCCATGGACGCGGTGGCGGCCCGGGACCACGTGTCCGAATACGCCTTCGCCTGCACCCAGGCGCTGGTTCACCTGTCCAGGCTGGCGACGGAGTGCGTGCTCTGGACCACCACCGAATTCGGTTGGGTGACGTTCGGCGACGCGCTGACGACCGGCTCGTCGGCGATGCCGCACAAGAAGAACCCCGACATAGCCGAGCTGACCCGCGGTCGGGCGGCCACGGCCATCGGTCAGCTGACCGGCCTGATGGCCCTCCAGAAGGGCCTGCCCATGACGTACAACCGTGACCTGCAGGAGGACAAGCCGGCCCTGTTCGCCATCGACGACGCCCTGGCCGGCGCGCTGGAGGCGATGACGGCCCTGATCGGTAGCGCCGAGTTCCACCCGCCCCCGCCCGACCCGTCGGTGACCGCCCTCGACCTGGCCGAGACCCTGGTCGAACGGGGGGTCCCCTTCCGCGAAGCCCACCGGGTGGTGGGCGCCCTGCTGGCGGCGCTGGCGGCCGGCGAGAGGGCCCTCTCCGAGGCGACCATCACCGATCTGGTGAAGGCCGACTCCCGGTTCGAGCCCGCCGACCTCTCCCTTACCGACCCGGCCGGGTCGGTGAGCAGGCGCCGTTCGACGGGAGGGGCCGGCTTCGCCTCGGTAGCGGAGCAACTCCGGATCCTCAAACGCCGGCTGGCCTGACCGGCGCCGCGCCGCCCGCCTATGCGCTCGGGGCTACGTATAGTGCGGTCACTTCGTCCCGAGGAGGAGACAGTGGCCGAGCAGCCCGTAACCGTCACCGTCATTCCCGACGGCCCTTACGTGGTCTCGGGCTCGGTGCCGTTGCGCGTCAGGCAGGCGGTCGTGTCGGAACACGGCGAGCCCCTCACGTGGCGGAGCGAGGAGGCCAGCGATCAGAGACAGGTCTACGCACTGTGCAGGTGCGGGGAGTCGTCCCGCAAACCGTATTGCGACGATACGCACCGCAAGGTGGGATTCGACGGTACCGAAGCGGCGCCCACCGATTCGTTCCGGGAACGCTGTGCTGATCTGGGCGGTACCGGGATCGAGGTGACTGACGACCGCAGCATCTGCGTGCACGCCGGCTTCTGCGGCAACCGCATGACCAACATCTGGAGGATGACTCCCGAAACCGACGACAGCGTCGTCCGGGCCCAGGTGATGGCGATGATCGAACGGTGCCCCTCGGGCGCCCTCTCGTACACGGTCGACGGCGCCGAGATCGAGCCGGCTCTGCCCGTCGAGATCTCGGTCATCACCGACGGCCCTCTGTGGCTGACCGGGGGGATCCCCGTGAAGCGATCGGACGGTGAACCCTTCGAAGTCAGGAACCGGGTCACGTTGTGCCGGTGCGGGCACTCCGCCCAAAAGCCGCTCTGCGACGGGTCCCACAAGGAAGCCGGGTTCACCGGCTGACCCGACGCACTCCGGCCGGAGCAGTCATGAAGCTCGAGAAACGGACCCGCCGGGTATTCGACCTCGACATGGCGTACGTGGACGCGGGCTCGGGCGATCCGATCGTGTTCCTGCACGGGAACCCGACCTCATCCTTCCTCTGGCGCGGCGTCATCCCCCATGTCGCAAGCCTGGGTCGCTGTATAGCCCCCGACCTGATCGGGATGGGCGACTCGGCCAAGCTGCCGGGCTCCGGTCCGGATGGCTACCGCTTCGGCCAGCACCGCCACTACCTCGACGAGCTACTACGCCTGCTCGGCGTGAACGAGCGCGTGACGCTGGTGGTTCACGACTGGGGCTCGGCGCTGGGCTTCGACTGGGCGGTGCGCCATCCCGGCTCGGTGGCCGGCCTGGTTTACATGGAGGCCATCGTCACCCCGCTGACCTGGGAAGACTGGCCGGAGGCCGCCCGCGGAGTCTTCCGGGGGATGCGCTCGGAAGCCGGTGAGGAGATGGTCTTGCGGAAGAACATCTTCGTCGAGCGGATCCTGCCGGCTTCGGTGATGCGCGACCTGACCGAGGACGAGATGGACGAGTACCGGCGGCCCTTCCTCCGGTCCGGGGAGGACCGCCGGCCCACCCTCACCTGGCCCAGGGAGATCCCGATCGAGGGCCGGCCGGCCGATGTGCATGCCGTGGTGGCGAACTACTCGGCGCAGCTGGCCCGCTGGGAGGTACCGAAGCTGTTCGTGAACGCCGACCCCGGCTCCATCCTGGTGGGTCGCCCCCGGGAGGTGTGCCGGTCCTGGCCCAACCAGACGGAGGTCACCGTGAGGGGAATCCACTTCGTCCAGGAGGACTCCCCGGACCCGATCGGTGAGGCGCTGGTCGGCTGGCTCACCTCCGGCGCCGCGGGTGACCGGACGCGCCCTCGGTAGGCTCCGCCCCCATGGACAGCCTCACCCTCCACGCCGAGCGCCGCGAACGCCTCGCCGCCTCCATCGGTGACGGCATCGCCCTCCTGCCCGCCGGCGCACAGACCCTCCGCAACAACGATGTGGAGCACCCGTTCCGCCAGGACTCCGCCTTCCACTACCTGACCGGATTCGACGAGCCGGACGCCATCATGCTGCTCGACCCCCGGGCGGCGGACGAGCAGTACGTCCTCTTCGTGCGCCCCCGGGACCGGGAGAAGGAGATCTGGACGGGCCTGCGGGCCGGAACGGACGGCGCCAGGGAACGCTACGGCGCCGACGCCTCCTACCCGATCAAGGAGTTCGAATCCATCCTCCGCCAGAGGCTGGTGGGACGCCGGACGGTGTTTCTGCCGTTCGGGAACCCCGGTTTCCACCGCCGGGTACTGAGCCTCACGCGAGCTGTCGCGGGCTTGGGCGAACGCTTCGGCAGGCTCGTCCCGAGCGAGTTCAGGGACGTGAGCTCGCTGGTCGGCGAGATGCGCCTCGTCAAGACCCCCCGGGAGGTCGACCTGCTCCGCGCCGCCTGCGAGATCACCGCCGAGGCCCATACCGAGGCCATGCGCTTCACCCGCCCCGGCCGGTACGAGTACCAGGTGCAAGCGGCCCTGGAGTACGTGTTCAGGATGCGAGGGGCGCGCCGCGACGGCTACCCGTCCATCGTCGCGTCGGGGGCCAACGCCTGCATCCTCCACTACACGGAGAACGACCGGCGCATCGCGGATGGCGACCTGGTGCTGATCGACGCCGGCGCGGAGTACGGCTACTACTCGGCGGACATCACGCGCACCTTCCCGGCTTCCGGGCGGTTCACGGCGCCGCAGCGGGCCGTCTACGACTTGGTGCTGAGCGCCCAGCAGGCCGCTCTGGCCCTGGCCCGTCCCGGCGGCAGCCTGAAGGACCAGCAGGAAGCCGCCAGCCGCGTCCTCACCGAGGGCCTGGTCGAGCTCGGCCTGCTGCCGGGCCCGGCCCGGGATGCGATGTCCATGCACCACTACCGGGAGTTCTTCATGCACGGCACCGGGCACTGGCTCGGCATCGACGTCCACGACGCCGGCGCTTACCGGGTCGGTGGCACTCCCCGGCCTCTGGAGCCCGGCATGGTGTTCACGGTCGAGCCCGGCATCTACGTCGATCCCGAGCGGGAGACGGTCGAGTTGGCGATGCTCGAGTTCGACATCGACGAACAGATGGAACGGCGCATGTTGCTCGGCCCGGCCAAGGCCCGCGAGCTCGAGAAGAAGGAGCGCGAAGAGGCCCCGAAGGTGGTGCACCCGATCCCCGAGGAGCTCCGGGGCATCGGCATCCGGATCGAGGACGACGTCCTGATCACCGGGTCCGGCCACGAGGTCCTGACCGGCGACGTGCCCACCGATCCGGACAGGATCGAGAGCCTGTGCGCCGCGGCGCCGCTGATGCCGTTCCTGGAGCCCCACCGGGCAGCGGCCACGGGCGGCTGACAGCCATGCTCGACTGGCTGCTGACCTCCGGCACCGTTGTCGACGGCACGGGCAGTCCCGGCATCCGGGCCGATGTGGGCCTGGCGGGCGGGCGCATCGCGGCCGTCGGCTCGCTGGCGGGTCGCCAGTCCCGGCGAACCGTCGACGTGGAGGGCTCGGTCGTCTGTCCCGGATTCATCGATGTCCACGCTCACTCCGAGTTCTCGATACTCCGGGGCGAAGACGTCGAGGCCCGGCTGCGGCAGGGGATCACCACCGACCTGCTGTCACCCGACGGGTTCGCCTACACGCCGGCGTCCCCATCCCGCGTGGCGGACCTGCTGGCCTACCTGGAAGTGTTCAACGGACCGCCCGACGACGCCTGGGAGTGGTCGGACCCGGAGCAGTACCTGGCCCTGTTCGAAGGCCAGGCGGCCATCAACGTGGTGCCCCAGGTGGGTTTCCTTGCGGTCCGGGCCGAGGCGGTGGGATGGGACCCCCGTCCGGCCGACCCGGCCGAGATCGGGCGCATGCAGGACCTCACCCGCCAGGGAATGGAGACGGGCGCCTCCGGGATCCAGGTGGGCCTCGACTACTTCCCGGCCGGGCATGCAAGCACGGACGAGCTGATCGCGGTGGCCCGGGTGGTGGCCGAGTACGGCGGGGTCTACTCGTCACACGTGCGGGGAATACGGGGCGATGTGGCGGCCGGGGTGAAGGAGGCCCTGGAAGTGGGCCGTAAGTCCGGAGTGGCGGTCCACATCTCCCACCTCTTCGGTTCGGACGAGCTGTACCGGCTACTGACCGACGCCAGGGATAGCGGAGTCGATGTCACCTTCGATGCCTACCCCTACATGGCTGCCAGCTCCCACCTGGCCTTCTGCCTACCCCGGTGGTTCGACGACGGGCCTCCCGATCGCCTCATCTCCAGGCTGGGTGACCCGGCGGTCCGGGCCGCCGCGGCGCCGCACATCGAGGAGTTCTTCCGTGAGTACGTACCCGATCCAAGGAACGCCTACTTCTCCGCCTTGCCGACCGGCCCCTACGAGCATCTCCAGGGACGCTCCCTCACCGACGCCATCGGGCAGGTCGGCCCCACCCTGGCGGATGTGGTCTGCACCCTGCTGGCCGAGTGCCGGCTCCGGGTCTTGATGATCTACCGGTGGGACGACGAGGCCAAGCTCCGGCGGGCCATGACCCACCCGTTGGGCATGGTGGGGTCCGACGGCCTCTTCCGGGGAACCCACCCCCACCCCAGGGGCTTCGGCGCCCATGCCCGGGTGCTGGCGCACCTGGTGCGGGATCGCGGATGGCTGGAGCTACCGGATGCCATCCGGAGGATGACCTCCATGCCCGCCGACCGCTACCGGCTGGCCGATCGAGGGGTGATCCGCCCCGGCGCGGCGGCCGATGTGACCGTGTTCGACCCGGACCGCATCCGGGACCGGGCCACCTTCGAAAACGGCCGGGCAACCGCCGAGGGCGTGAGTCACGTCTTCGTCAACGGCGAGGCCGCCATCGACTCCGGCCGGTTGTCCCACACTCCGGCCGGCCGGGTCCTCCGGGTCTCCGACCGCTGATCGGAGGGTTCCGGACCGGCCGCGGGACCTGCGAGGTTGTTCTGCAAACTCGTGATCTCCGGTAGCATGGGCCGATGTCACGAATCGCCAATTCCTTCGCCCTCGCCAGGTCCTCCTGGCACGTACTCAAGGCCGACAAGGAGCTGATCCTGCTCCCCATCATTTCAGGGATCGCCTCCATGATCGTCGCCGCCACCTTCATCGTTCCGATCTTCTTCACTGGACAGGGAGGCGCGACGGTGGGCGGATCCAGCCTGCTGGTACTACTCCTGATGTACTTCGTGCTGGCCTACATCACCATCTTCTTCAATGCCGCCCTGGTGAGCGCCGCCAACGAGCGGCTGGAGGGTGGGGATCCGACCATCGGGAGCGCCATCCGCGGCGCCGCCCGCCGGGCCGGCAAGATCGTTCCCTGGGCGCTGCTGTCGGCCACCGTGTCGGTCATCCTGCGGGCCATCGAGGAGCGGGTCGGGCTGATCGGCCAGCTCATCGTCGGCGCCCTCGGCCTGGCCTGGTCGGTGCTCACGTTCCTGGTCCTGCCGATCATCGTCATCGAGGGATCCGGCGCCGGCGCCGCCTTCAAGAAGTCCGGGTCGCTGCTCCGCAGCACCTGGGGCGAGAACCTGGCCGCGCAGGTCGGTATGGGCCTGGTGGGGTTCCTCCTGATCCTGCCGGGCATCGCGGTGATCCTCCTGGGCATCTCGGCAGGGGGCACGATCGCGGCGGTGGCGCTGCTCATCGGGGTGATCTGGATAATCATCGCCGCGGCATCGGTGGCGGCCCTGAGCGCCATCTACCAGACGGCCCTCTACCACTTCGCGGTCGCCGGAAGCGTCCCCTCCGGGTACTTCGACCAGAACGCCATGCAGATGGCCTTCCGCAGGAGGCGCCGCTGACCCGGATCCGGTAGAGGTCTAGCCGAACCCGAGACGGCGAGAACGCGAAAATCGCGAGAACCCGCCCCCACCCGGCGGGCCCATCCCACC
>WTGW01000211.1 GCA_011523395.1 Acidimicrobiia bacterium | reverse complement strand
ACTCGATGATCGATGCCGGCATTCTCGACGGTGACATGGTCGTGGTGCGGAGCCAGCCCCACGCCGAGAACGGTGAGATCGTGGCGTGCCTGATCGAAGGGGAGGAAGCCACCGTCAAGCGTTTGGAGAGGCGGCCTGGGAAGGTCGTCCTCCACCCCGCCAACCCCGACTATCCGCCCATGGTCTACACCTCGGGGGTCGAAGTACTCGGCAAGGTAGTGGCCGTGCTCCGCAGCCTGGCCGCCGGTCCCGCCCGGTTCAGGCCGGGATAGTCCCCGCGAAGACCGATACGGCCGGACCCCTGATCCAAGCCGTGTCGCCGGCTACTTCCACACCGAGGCTGCCACCCGGATAGCAGATCTCGACCGCCGGCCCCGCTCGACCCTGGGCGTGCGCCACTGCCGCTACGGCCACCGCACCCGTGCCGCATGCCCGGGTCTCTCCAGCCCCTCGCTCCCAGACCCGCACCCGGAACACCCCCTGCTCGAGCGGAGCGGCGAACTCCACGTTGACGCCCTCGGGGAATGCCGGATGATCCTGCATGAGGCGGCCGATCTCGCCCAGGTCCACGCGGTCGATCCCGGCCGGCGAGTCCATGAACGTGACCGCGTGGGGGTTGCCCACGCTCGCCGAAACGAAACTGTGCCCGAAGGCGGTCACCGAGCTGCCGATGCGGTAGGTGCCGAGTCCTGCCCGGACGGATCCGTCTGCCATGACCTCCACTTCGCTGAGGCCGGTGGAGGTCTCCACGGTGAACGCGCGGCCTTCCGCCCATCCCCGATCGAACACGTAGCGGGCCACGCACCGGAGCCCGTTGCCACATGACTCGGCGAACGAGCCGTCCGAGTTCCAAAGGCTCATCCGAGCGGCTGCGCCAGAACGACCGGGACCGGAGACCACCAGAACCCCGTCAGCCCCGATGCCGCGGCGCCGGTCGCACCAAGCCTGTACCTGACCGGGGTCCGGAGCGGACCCCTCGATCACGATGAAGTCGTTGCCCAGCGCCTCCATCTTCAAGAACTCCAAGACGTCATCTCCCCGATCAATCGACTGGCCGTTGCGTGGCGGGCCGCCGGATCCGGATGCCAGTCCAGCCACCTTATTCTCGGGTCCCGCCCGAAGTAGGTGCGTTGCTTCCGGGCAAGAGCCATGGTGGCTCGCACGGTAGCCTCCCGCCCTTCCCTAACCGACCAACTCCCGGCCACGACCGGAAGCATCTGGCGATACCCCACCGCGGAGGAAGCGGTCCGGCCCAGCTGGTCGGCCAACCCGGCCACCTCCTCAACCAGCCCATCTCGGAGCATCAGATCGATCCGGCGCTCCACCCGGTCGCCCAGCGCGTCGCCCGGGTCCACCCCGATGGCGGTGAACCGCATCTCCGGCCGGTAGTCCTTCACCTGCTCGAACAGAGGATCGGCCGCCCGCTCCGTCGGGGTCCCTCCCCCCAGCCGTACGACTTCCAGGGCTCGGCTCACGCGGCGGGGGTTGGCCAGATCGACATGGTCGCCCGCTCCGGGATCGGCCTCCAGCAGCTCGGCCACCGCGTCGCTTCGGAGCATTCCTCTGACCGCAGCCCTTACCGCCGCGTCCGAAGGCGGGAACCGCAGCGGATCCACCAATGACCGGAAGTAAAGGCCCGAGCCTCCCACGATCACCACCGGCCGTTCCCGGGCCGCGATCGCGGCTATGGCTGCCCGGCCCGTCCTTTGGAACTCCGCCACCGCGTAGTCCTCATCCGGGTCGACCAGGTCGATCATGTGATGCCGGATCTCGGCCTGCTCGTCCGGCGACGGCTTGGCCGTCCCGATGTCCATCCCCCGGTAGACCTGCATCGAGTCCACCGACACGATCTCCCCGTCCGAGCGCCTGGCCAACTCCATCCCCAGGTCGCTCTTGCCCGATGCGGTAGGTCCCAGAACCGCGATGATCCGCGCCGAGGGACGGGGCGAGCCCACCGACCCGCTCCGAGCCTCAGACGGGAGCGCCGACCAGGTAGTGCGCCCCGGCCCGCTCGATCGTCACATCCATCAGGCTTCCCGGGGCGAACTCCCCCTCGACATGGACTATCTTGTTGCCCCGGCTCCGCGTGGTCGCTACCGAAGGATCGCGCTTGGAGGGTCCTTCCACCAGCACCTCCATGCGCCGGCCGATGTGGCGCAGGTTGCGCTCCGACCCGATGCGGGTCTGCAGCTCCACCAGGCGCCCGAACCGCTCCTTCGCCACGGAGTCGGGGACGAAACGATCTGTCATGGCGGCCGCCCTGGTCCCGGGGCGAGCCGAGAACAGGAACATGTAGGCCTGGTCGAAACGAGCCTCCTCGACCACCTCGAGCGTCTTCCGGAAGTCCTCCTCGGTCTCGCCGGGGAAGCCCACGATCACGTCGGTGGACACGGTCAGATCGGGGATGACCTCCCTGGCCATCGCCAGCCTGTTCAGGAACTTCCGGGCCCGGTAGCCCCGATGCATGGCCGCCAGGATCCGGTCGGAGCCCGACTGGAGCGGGAAGTGGAGCTGCTCGCACACCGCCTCGGTGCCCGCCATCGCCTCGGCCACATCGCGGCGGAAGTCGTTGGGATGCGGGCTGGTGAACCGTATCCGCCGGATCCCCTCGACCTCACCCACCCGGGCGAGCAGCTGGGCGAAGATCGGGCGGCGGCGCCCGTCGATGGCCAGGTCCCGCCCGTAGGTATCGACGTTCTGGCCCAGCAGGGTGACCTCGATCACGCCTTCCGCGGCCAACTGCTCTATCTCGCGGATGATGTCGCCGGGCCTGCGACTGATCTCCGGCCCCCGGACCGCCGGCACGATGCAGAAGGTGCAGGTGTTGTTGCACCCGATCTGGATGGTCACCCACGCCGAGTACGGCGACTCCCGGCGCACCGGCAGTTCGGAGGGCATGGTGTCCAGGGCATCCACGATCTCGGTGACCGGACCCCACTCCTCCGCCTGGTCCATCAGGTCGACGACCCGATGGAGATTGTGGGTGCCGAGCACCACGTCCACCCACGGGGCGCGTTCCCGGACCAGCTCGCGATCCTTCTGGGCGGCGCAACCGCCGACGATGAGCATCCGGCCGGTCTGGGCTTCCTTCAGCTGCTTCAGCTGACCCAGGTTCCCGTACATCCGGTTGTCGGCGTTCTCCCGGATAGTGCAGGTGTTCACGAACACCACATCGGCCTCGTCCAGGGAGCGCGCCCGCACCATGCCGTCCGCCTCGAACAACCCGGCTACCCGCTCGCTGTCGTGCTCGTTCATCTGGCAGCCGAAGGTGCGCAGGAAGTAGCTCCGCCCGGCGCGGGTGGGCCGGCGCCGCTCCACGGAGCGGCGCGTGGGTGGCGCGAGCTGTACGACCTGGCTCACCCTTCCGTCCTCCTACCGGGCGTAGTCGGTGACCCGGAGCTCCCGGATCACGGTCACTTCGATCTGGCCGGGGTAGCGGAGGTCGCGCTCGAGCCGCCGCGATATGCGCCGTACCAGGTCGGACGCCTCCAGGTCCGTCACGCTCACCGGATCCACCACAACCCGGACCTCGCGGCCCGCCTGCATGGCGAACACCCGGTCCACCCCGTCGAACTCGCTGATCAGATCCTCCATCTTCTCCAGACGCCTCACGTGGGACGCCAACTCCACCCGCCTAGCGCCCGGCCGAGCCGCGGACACCGTGTCGGCCGCCTGCACGAGGATGGCAAGCAGGGTGCGCGGCTCCACATCGTTGTGGTGTGCCTCGATGCCATGTACCACTGGCGCTTCCTCGCCGAACCGCCGGGCGATCTCGGCGCCGATCAACGCATGCGCCCCTTCGACCTGGTAGGACACCGCCTTGCCGATGTCGTGCAGGAACGCCGCCCGCTTTATCGGTACGGGATCGACCCCTAGTTCCGCCCCCAGCATGCCGGCGATGTGAGCCGACTCGACCAGGTGATTGAGGACGTTCTGGCCGTAGGAGGTGCGGTACTTGAGGCGTCCCAGCAGCGTGACCAACTCCGGATGCATCCGGGAGATGCCGACGTCGAGCAGCGCCCACTCGCCGGCGTCGCGGGCCGACTGCTCCACCTC
>WTGW01000024.1 GCA_011523395.1 Acidimicrobiia bacterium | reverse complement strand
CCACAGTCGATCATCGGATCACCCGACCACATGCCGTCGCGGATGTGGTCGGTGGGCCGGTCGAATCCCAGCCGGTTCGCCATGCGGGAGCGGTCCACCGGGATGGCTGTTCCGCCGACACCACCGGACCCTGCGGGTGACTGGTTGATCAGCCGGTAACAGTGGCGCACGCGGTCGAGGTTCCGGATCCCATGCTCGGCGAAGCCGGCCAGGTAGTGGCCGAAGGACGACGGCTGGGCGGGCTGCAGATAGGTGGTGTCGTTCCACAGCGCATCCGCCAACTCCTCGGACCGCCCGACCAGCACTTCGGCGCACGCGGCAACCGCTTCATGGAGCGCCAGGAGCCGGTCCCGGAGCGCCAGCCGGATGGCGATGCGCCCGGCCTCCCGCCTGGTACGACCGGTCGGCAGCCATCCGGCCTCGGAGCCCAGGCGGCGCTCGAGCTCCCGTTCCCGGCTGTTGTAGGCGTCCCCGTAGACCGGGTCATAGGGGAAGGACGCCGGATCGGTAGCCAGGAAGTCGAGCAGCTCCCGGCAGAGCGCCGCCGCCGCCGCCCTCGGCGCCACGCCCGCTGCGACCAGCTCGATCACGTGGCTGAGGTCGGCCAGGCACAAGCCCTCGTGAAGGATGGCGGCGTCCGCCATCTCGAGGCGGTAACCGGCCGCCACCAGCTCCGGGGATGGGCCTGACCCGAGCGGCCCGTCCGCTCCCAGATAGCCCTCGGGTGGCTGGATCATGCCGCCGAACTCCCGTGGAAGAGGTTCAGGGTTCCGCCGGTGACCAGGAACAGCACCGGCCCCCGGACCTCGCCGGCCTGCCGGATGAGGTCGGCCAGCGCGCAGGATCCGTACTCGGGATCGAGGAAGACACCCTCCGTGCTGGCCATCAGCCTGGCGGCGGCGTCGACCTCCAGAGGGTCGGGGTCCAAGTGGTCGGTGACCTGCCACCGGACCGGGTACCGGTGAGCCACTTCCAGGATGTCGAGGGAGGCCTCGGATATGTCCTCGATACGGCGTTGACACTCCTCGACGGGGCGATGGACCGCCGCGCCCACCACCCGCGGGCCGCCGGTCCGCCGCCGGTAGCCGGCCACCAGGCCGGCCATCGTGCCGCACGATCCCGCCGCCAGCCACATTGCCTCGAACCGGACTCCTGCCCCTTGCGCCTGGTCGTCGATCTCGTCTACCGCGGCGACGTACCCCAGTGCCCCGACCGGACCGGCGCCGCCCCGGCCCACCACGTATGGACGGCGACCCTCTTCCCGCAGGCACGCTTCCACCCGGTCGAGGAGCGGATCTACGGAGGCCCGCACCGGGCTACCGGTGAAGTGGATCCGTAGGTTGTCCACGCGGTCGAGCAGATCGACCCCGCTGGTTCCGGCCGGAGGCCGGTCTCCGAACAGCACCAGCTCGCAGTCGATGCCTCTGGCGGCCGCTGCGGCGGCCGCGGCCAGGACCCAGTTGGAACGCGGTCCTCCGCCGGTCACGAACACGTCGGCGCCGGCCTCGCGGCAGGCGCCCATATGGAACTCGACCGCCCGGGCCTTGTTGCCACCCAGGCCGACACCGGTCAGATCGTCCCGCTTCAGCCAGATCGACGAGCCGAGTTCCTCGGAGAGCCGGGGCGCGAACGTCAGCGGCGTCGGCAGGTTCGCCAGGGCCATCCGAGCCGGGGCCGTCAACCGGCCGCCCTTATCACCCGGTCCACGAACAGGGGGCCCGCGCCCATGACCCGGACGAGATCCGCCTGCTCCTCGATGTCCGAACGGCTCAGGTGGGTGCGCGCCCGAGGGTCGCTCATGAGGGCATCGGTGAACGGGACCCCATCCTCCACGCCCCGCATGGCCGCCTCGTACACGATGTCGTGGGCGGTGTGCTTGCCGACCCGGTCGGCCAGCAACCGCATGACCGGCTCGGCGAACACGGATCCCCCGCGGGCATCGATGTTGGCCCGCATCCGCTCTGCGTCGGCCTCGAGTCCCTCCACCAGCATCACCGCGTAGCGGGTGGCCGAGAGGGTCAGGGCTGCCGCCTCGGGGAGGGCGATCCACTCGGCCTTCCACGCTCGACCGTCCCGCTCGTGGAGCTGGATCATCGACTCGGTCATGACGGAGGCACCCGCGCGCACCAGCCTGGCCAGCGTGTCCAGGTGCTCCGACAACTCCGGGTTGCGCTTCTGGGGCATGGTGATGCTCCCCACGGTGCCCTCGATGAAGGGCTCCCGGACCTCTCCTATCTCCAACCGCTGGAGCTCCATGATCTCGTTGCCGATCTTGGCGATGGTGGTAGCGACCATCGCCAGCAGGTGCACGAACTCGGCGGGTCCGTCCCTACTGGTGATCCAGGGGATCGAGGGAACGCCCAGACCCATCCGGCGGGCGAAGGCATCCAGCAGATCGAGCGCCTGCTCGCCCCAGAACTCCAGCGTGCCGAGAGCGCCGCCCAACTGGACCACCTCCCAGCGACTCCGCCCGTCCGCGAGCCGCTGCCGGTGCCTGCCCAGCTCCGCTGCCCAGACGGCCGTCTTGAAACCGAACGGGATGGGCAGGCCCGGCTGGGCGTGCGTGCGACCCATCATCGGGGTGGTGCGATGATCACGGGCCAGCACCAAGGCAGCGGCCTCCAGGCGGGCCAGGTCCCGTTCCAGCAGATCGCCGACGGATCGCATCACCGTTGCGGTCCAGGTGTCGGTCAGGTCCTGGACCGTTGCGCCGTAGTAGACCCATTCCCGGGCGGGCTCCGGGAGGGTGGCGCGCAACACCCGGATCAGGCCCAGGGTGGAGTGGCCGGTCGCCCGGGTCTCCGTCGCGATGCGGTCCAGGTCGATCTCGGCCCCGGTGGCATGGTCCCTGATGTGCCGGGCGGCCCCTGCCGGCACCAGGCCGACCTCGGCCTGGGCCTCGGCGAGGGTGGCGAGGATGTCAAGCCAGGCCCGGAAGCGGGATTCCTCCCCCAGGATGGACCGGGCCTCTTCGGTACTCCACAGGTGCCCGTAGACGACGGAGTCGCCCAGGTGGATGCTCATCCGGCGGGAACGAGCGCGTCGACGCCCACCAGCAACCGTAATGCCTGCCTCACCTCGTCGAGATTGGCGCCCCACGGCACCACCGCCCGGTTGCCGTCGAGCTCCACGCCCCGCTCCAGCATGCAGCACTTGATGAGCCAGCGACCATCCGGACGGGCTTCCTCCACCCGCCGCTTCGGGCAGATGTCGACCTGGGTCGGTTCGCTGCCGTAGAAGTGACGGTGGAACTGCATCGAGCGCTCGCACCCGATCATCACCCAGTCATCGGGCGCCGGCGGCCGGGTGTCGAGATATGCCATGTCGGCTGCCAACTCGGTGCCGGCGCCGCGGCACGGGAGAAGGTAGGAGTCCGACGGGGCGGTAGCAGCCAGATCGTCGAAGGTGACCGCGTCAAGGACCAGGTCCACAGGTGGCATGTCCTCATCGAATTCCACCACCTGCCGGGCCTGGTCCAGCAACTTGGGCGGCAGGGGCGGGGTCACCTCGGTCACGAACACGCGCACCGGATCGGGCTCCCAGATGAAGTTGATGTGCTCGAACCGGCCCTTCACCACGAAGGCGGAGACGCCGGGGCGTCCATGGCTGATCGCCGCCCCAGCCAGGGCGGTGGCGTTTCCCACGTCAACGGTGGGGGCTTCGATCAGCTGGGTCCGGTCGGGACCCGACCAGACCTCGACATCCACCACCGGCACGAACAGCTCGTCCGACGGGGCCCTCGCCACCGCCGCCAGGCCCACGGCCTCGTCGTGGATGAGGGCGATGTAGTCGGTGCGCCGGTAGACCTCCCGCCCGCTGAGATACTCCCGCATGAAGTCGGGGTGTGGAACCTCGTCCACATGCTGGACCGACAATCCCCGGTAGGGATGGGCGCGGGCGTTGGGTGAGGGTCGCTCGGCCACCACCATGCTCGTGACGGTCCCGGATTCGGCGCGCATAGGGTGATTCTAGGAGAACCCCTCCCGGCGGCGCGGTCCTCGGCTTAGGTCCAGTGGTCTGTCTGTGTAATGGCGGTGTGGTATGGCGAGGCAGCGGTGTTCCT
>WTGW01000046.1 GCA_011523395.1 Acidimicrobiia bacterium | reverse complement strand
TCTGGCCGTCGATCCAGCTCGAGAACCGTCACCTCAATGCGTTCGGCTGGATGAACCCCGACCGGAAGCTGCCCGAGGGCGCCAACCGGGTGGGAGGATGGATCGGCGACGCCGACGGGTCTCGACCGATCGTCGACGCCTCATGCGTGCCGCGTCTCGAAGACGATCGCCGCACGGCCATGTCGTTCGACATCCGGTTCGATCTGGGCGACGAGCAACTCACCATTGCGACGGGCCGAAAGCACGCCCAGACTCGCAACGGTCTGATGCGTGACGAGAACGACGCAGAGGCCCGCCTGGACTGTTACGAGCCCTTCTTCGACTTCGAGGTGCTCGAGACCGGAGAGCGTGGCTACGGCGTGGTCGAATACTCCATCAACCCGCCCATGCCCCGATTCCGCTACTAGTGGTCTGTCTGTGGAACGGCGGTGTGGTATGGCGTCGGCAGCGGTGTTCCTCGCAAGGCCCGCTGACGAAGGCGTACCCGCAGGGTACGTTGAGGAAGCGGAACGCAGCGACGGGGCGCCGATGACCGCCAGAGCACACCTGGCTGTTTCGCAGACAGACCACTACTAATGAGAGCCGCCTTCCTCGACGGAGCGGAGGAAGTCACAGTTCGCGAGGTACCGCCTATCCCGGCCGAAGGCGATCTCGTCGAGATCGACGTCGTCGCTTGCGGGATCTGCGGTTCTGACCTTCACCGATGGCGCCGTCCGGACATGATGGCCGGGCAGATCGAACCATCGATCCCCGGCATGGGGGGACACGAAGTCGTCGCCCGGGCACCAGGAGTTGATGGAGGGCGCCGCCGCCGAGTTGTCGTCGAGCCGAATCTGGCGGGGAGTTGCGGGAAGTGCGGGGCGTGTCTTTCCGGCAAGGCGGTGTTCTGCAGCAACCGCGCCGCTCTCCGGTCGTGGGGATTCTCGGAGCGGATGGCGGTCAACGCCTCGAGCTTGTTCGACGTTCCCGACGGAATGGCCTACGAATTGGCGATCCTCACGGAGCCGCTTGCGTGCGCAGTTCACGCCTACCGGGCAAGCCATACATTCGCCGCGCAGGACGGGACGCTGGCCGGTCGCAAGATCGCCGTGATCGGAGGGGGCGCGATCGGACTGCTCGCGATCGCCGCTGGGGCCCGCCTCGGCGCCGCTGCCGTTCTGTGCGTGGCTCGTTACCCTCGACAGGCCGCGGCGGCCGAGACCCTCGGGGCGATCGAGGTCCTGGATCCCGTTGTCGACGATGTGGCCTCCCGAATACGTAGCTTCGCGCCCGATGTGGTAGTCGAGGCAGTCGGGGGCGGGCCGGAGACCTTTGATCTCGCAGTTCGAACCGTGAAGCCGGGTGGTGAGGTGCTGGTGCTGGGGCTGTTCGACGATCCGACGCACCTCGACACGCGCCGGGCCTTGTTTCGCGAACTGCGCCTGTTCTTCTCGATGACCTACGGGGTCATCGACGGCCGCCACGACTTCGAGGTCGCGCTCGAATTCCTCGAGTCGGATCCGGAGGCCTTCGGCGGTCTCGTTTCACACCGATTCCCTCTCGAGGAGACGGCTGAGGCGTTCTTCGCAGCCGCGGACAAGTCGACGGGGGCGCTGAAGATCGTGGTGACGCCTTGAAGTTCGGCCTGCACCTCCCCCAGCTCGGCAGAGCGGCTTCGCCCGAGAGGGTGGGGGCCGCGGCTGTTACCGCCGAGGACCTCGGCTTTGCCGATGTGTGGGCGTCGGATCACGTGGCGGTCCCGACGTCGATCGAGGGCATGCCCTCGTTCTTCCCGGAGCCGGTTCCGCTGCTGGCGCTTGCGGCGGCTCACACACGCCGGGTCGGCCTCGGAACCAGCGTCATCGTTCCTGCCTACCGGAATCCCATGCACTTCGCCAAGCAGTGGGCGACGTTGGATTGGCTGGCGCCCGGACGCACGATCCTGGGGGTCGGGGCCGGGTGGCTGACCGAGGAGTTTGCCGCCGTCGGTGTTCCGATGCAGGGCCGCGGCGAGCGACTCGACGATTACATCCGTGGGTGGAGGGCCCTCTGGACGGGAGCCACGGAGTTCGAGAGCCGACACTTCTCGTTCGAGGCGGTCAGAGTGAAACCAAGGCCGTCCGAGGCGATCCCCATCTGGATAGGTGGTTCATCAGCGGGTGCGTTGCGTCGAGCCGCATGGTGTGACGGCTGGCACGGCACCTGGGCGCCCCTCGACGAGTTCAAGCGAAGAGTCGTGATGCTCCTCGCCGAGATGGAGAAGATCGAGCGCCATCGTGCGGAGGTCACCGTGTCGATCCACATGGAGGTCACAATCGGTGACGGTCTCGACTACTCGGGCTGGTCGTCCGTCGGCGACGGCTACGGCGATCGGCGACCGGTGACCGGGCGTCCGGAGGATGTCGCCGAACTCCTGGGCGGCTACGCGGAAGCCGGGCTCGACCATGTCCTGGTCACCCCGGTGGTCCGCGGCGCGAGAGCCTGGGACGAGATGGTGCTCGGCATCGCCGCCCTCAAGGAACTCGTCGAGAAGGGCGCGCATTGAGCATCGGGTTGTCGCAGATGCACCACATCGGGATCGTCGTGTCGGATCTCGATGGTGCGATGAGCGAGTTGAGCACCCAGCTGGGCCTCACGTGGGCGCCGATCCGGCATGGCGAACGCACCGTGCGCCACCTCGGCCGGCTGGTGACGACCGACCTCCGACTCACCTACTCGATCGAGGGCCCGCCGCATCTGGAACTGATCGGCGAAGCCCGAGGCTCGCCGTGGGAACCCACCCGAGGAGGCATACACCACGCCGGGTTCTGGGTTCAGGATCTGCGCGGCACCGGCCTCGAACTGGCCCGGGCCGGGATGAGGCTCGAAGCCACCTATGACGCCGAGGATGGCGGGTTGCTCGGTTTTGCATACTTCACCGACGCAAATGGATTCCGTGTCGAGATCCTCGATGACTCTCGCCGGCAGTCGTTCGATGACTGGCTTGCGGGCGGGCCGGGTTAGGCCGGATCCGGGGACTGCGCGACCGCGACCGATGTATACGATCCATCCGTACGAGGAGGCCGACCATGTCGTTCGATATCGCGGGCATCAGCCATACCGCGCTCGCGGTCGCCGACCTCGATGCGGCGATGAGCGTGTACGGGAACGCGCTCGGCCTGACATGGGCACGCCCCCAGCAACGAGCAGTCAGCATCCGGGCCGCGGCCGGTGACCTGACTACGGAGATCCGGTTCACGTACTCCCGGCAAGGCCCTCCCCACCTCGAACTCATCGAGGGCGCCGCGGACACGATCTGGGCGCCGGTGAGTGGACTCCATCACATCGGACTGTGGAGCCACCAGCTCGAGATCGACGCGGCGCAGTTGGAGCATCGGGGGATGGCTCTCGAGGTGGCCGGCCTCAGCAGGTCAGGCGAGCAACCCTCCGGATTCACCTACCACCGTTCGGCCCACGGGCTGAGAGTCGAACTGGTGGACGCCGCGGCGCGGGCCGCCTTCGAGCGCTGGTTCGCGGGAGGGGACCTTCGCTGACCGGGGCGAACCGGGCGGGTTCGGTCCGAGTCGTCGTTGCCGGAGTGGACTAGGGGGCCCTGTTAGATTGCCGTCGCAACCGTCCGAGGGGCAAACGAATGCCGGCTGTCCACATCGATCACGTCGCGATGTGTGTGCGCGATCTGGAAACGGCGATCGCCGATTGGCACGACATTCTCGAGGTTCTCTCGCCGGAGCACACCCTGCAGCTGACCCGGGGTGAGGGCACGGCCGACGGCGTTCACATGGTGTGGGCGACTTTCCAGAATCCCGATCCCCTCGGCGTCAGCATCCAGTTGTGGGCGCCGGGAACGCCGGGAACCTGGGTCGACAAACTGCTCGACCGCCGCGGCGAGTTCGTCCACCACATCGCATTCCTCTCCGACGACTTCGGTCATACGGTCGAGCAATGCCGTCAAGCCGGACTACCGGTTCTTCTCGACGAGAACAGCGGTCCCCCCAACATCCCATGGCTGCAGTGGAACTTCATCGGGGAGGACAAAGCGCACGGCGTGCTGATCGAACTCGCTACCCGGTACCAAGCCGTGGGCGATCGCTGGTACCCCCATCCCGGCAACGCCGAGAACGACCATCTCGCTGCGGAGCTTCGGCAGCGTTGGGACGAAGCCCCCTTCGGCGAAGATTGACCAGGCGCCAGCGCCACCCGGAGGTGTGTCGGTGACCGATTACGACGCCATAGTGGTAGGAGCAGGAGCCGCCGGCCTCAGCGCTGCGGCCCTGCTGGCTACCGAAGGCCAGCGTGTGTTGGTCGTGGAGCGAAGCAACTTCTTGGGCGGCCGCGGCATGGCCACCAACGACGAGGGCTACGAGCTGAACCTCGGGGCGCATCTTCTCGAGGACCCGGGCTCGGGGATAACGAGGATCTTCCAGCATGTCGGGAAGGAGTTGCGCCACGGGCCGCACAACACCGACATGCCGGTCTGGGATCACGTAACGGAAGCATGGGGGTCGATTCGGGACCGCTACTCGGGGAACAAGGATCAGCTGAAGAAGGTGATCCACGCGCTCTTGGCCACCCCGTACGAGGAGCTTGAGCGGTGGGATGACCGGCCGATGCGCAGCTGGATCTCCCAACACACCGACCACGAGGGCGTGAGCGACCTCTTCGAGTTCATCAGCGTGATGGAGTGCATGACCGAGGACTGGTGGGACCACTCGGCGAGCGACAACCTGTTCAATCGAAAGATGCACTACTCCGAGAGGCGCATGGCGGCCTACTCCTTCTGGCCCGAGGGAGGCTGGGACAGAATCTTCACCACTCTGCGAGACGTCGTCGTTGCTCGGGGTGGGGAGGTTCGGCTGGGGAGGCGGGTCAGCCGCGTGCTGATCGCCGGCGGCGAAGTGAAGGGGATCGCATTGGCCCGACCGGATGCCGTGCTGCCGAACGAGATCTTCCACGACGAGATCGTCACCGCCCCGGTAGTGGTCTCGACCGTGCCGGTATGGCATGTTCTCCGGATCGTGCCCGAACAGCAGTTACCGGATTGGTACGTGGGTCAGATCAAGTACCTCGCTCAGGACCGCTGGCGCATATCCTGGGCAGGGCTCTATGTCGCCACCGAAGAGCCCGTTGCCGTCATCGACCGGCACGAAATCGCCACGTGGCTGCACAGCCCGATCGGACGTACCTCCGGGTTCATGTTCGAGATGACCGCCATGGACCCCTCGGTAGCCCCCGCCGGCCGGCACCTCTACGTCATGGGTTCGATGCTGCACCGGTTCAACAGAGGACGCGACATCGACTTCGTCAAGCAGAAGTTCGACGAGTTCGAAGAGGACATCGAGATCATGTGGCCGGCGCTGCGGGATCACGTCTTCAAGCGGCGCCATTACACCTTCGACCCCTCGTTCGGTGTAATCCAGAAACCGGGCCTGGTCGGCCGATTCCGCCCCCACTGGAAGGCCCCCAACGTGTCGGGCCTCTACTTCGCAAGCGAGACCTTCAAGTCCCGCGGCATCGGGGTCGATCGAGCCGCCAGAGCCGGGCTGACATGCGCCGAGGACATCCTCGGGCGCCGACTGTGGCCGCTCGATGAGGGCTGGCGTTACTAGTGGCTAGTGGGCAGTGACCAGTGAGCGACTCGACGGTAATCAAGTTGCCAGGGGCCCCTAGACCTGTCGGGTAGTTCTTGTCAGTCCCGCGCCACACTTCACTGACCACTGACCACTGACCACTGACCACTCAGGAGGACTTGAGTAGGTCCTTGAGGTCGTTCATGGCCTCGAAGCTGAACCGTGCCAGGTCCGGGTCGGCCAGACCGGTGACGTTCCACATCACCAGATGGCGCAGACCCGCCGCGTGATAGTCGCCGATCTGAGCGGCGAGCTGCTCCACAGTGCCCGCAAAGGCATAGTGCGCCGACACCTTCGGAGGAATCGCCTCCACGATCCGATTCACCTCCTCGACCGGGACCCGGCTCGGGATGAAGTCATGGAAACCCCCGGCTTCGCCCAGCGGAGGCGTGACCCCGAGGCTCTCGAAAGCCCGATTCGGCATGAGGATGCAGATCATCCGGATCATCGGAGAAGCGAGAAGTCGCGCCACGGACCGCTCATCCGGTCCGATCAGCACGTAGCCGAGCATCCCGGGTGTGAATCGATCGAGCTTCCTCCCTGCCTCTCTGGCGCCCGCGCGGATCCGGTCCAGCGCAGCACGGTACGCCGCGGGCGACATCTTCGTGGGGAGCCATCCGTCGGCGTACCGGCCGGTGAGCGAGAGCATCCTCGGTCCGTGGGCGGCCAACCAGATCTCCGGCGGTCGGTCGCCGTACGGGTCGAGGCCCATGACCGCGTCCTCCAGCCGGAAGTGGTCGCCTTCGAAGTCGACGGTCTCGGTGCCCGCGTTCATGAGCAGCCGGATCACCTCCAGCCCCTCGGCCAGCTTGCCGACGGGCCGATCCCATTCGATCCCGTACGGCTGGATGTTGAGTTGTTCGCCTGAGCCGATTCCCAGGATCGCCCGACCCTTCGTCACATGGTCCAGGGTGAGCATCGTCTGCGCCACTGACGCGGGATGACGGCGCAGCAGATCGGTCACACATGTGCCGAGGCGGATCCGTTCCGTCTGTGCGCCGACTGCCGCCATCATCGCGAAGGGATCGACGTAGACGTGGCCCGAAGGTTGATGCCTTGCGAGTGGCGTGAAGTCCTCGGTCCACATGGTGTCCGGGTGCCATCCCATGAGGTGGTCCGGCCACCACACGGCGTCGTAGCCGGCTTGATCCATCTTGACACCGAGAGCCACGCCGCGATCGACAGGCGGAGTGATCTGGCCGGGGGCACCGAGCTGGATGTCCAAGATCGTCAATCCTCGCGATCGTCAAGCGGGAGGCGGCAGTCCGAATTCATCGGCGATACGCCGCCGCAAGTCGACCTTTCGGATCTTGGTCGCCGACATGGGCCAGTCGGTGACGAACCGCACATGACGAGGAACCTTGAAAGAGGCGATCATGCCCGCGCACCAAGCGATCACCTCGTCGACGGACAATTCGGTCTCGGGCACTACCTCGACGTATGCAACGGGCACTTCTCCCAATCGCCCGTCGGCCAGGCCGACGACAGCTGCCATCGCGATGCGGGGATGGACCATGAGGTGGGACTCGACCTCGATCGCCGCGACGTTCTCACCACCGACCTTGAGCATGTCCTTGAGGCGGCCTCGATAATGGAGGAGCCCGTCGCTGTCGATCATGCCGAGGTCGCCGGAGTGGAACCACCCGTCCTCGTCGAACGCTTCCGCAGTCAGGTCGGGGCGCCCGTGGTATCCCGAGAACAGGGTCGGACCTCGCAGCACGATCTCACCCTCGACCCCCGCCGGCGCCCTCGAACCATCGACGATGTCGCGAACCTCGATCTCGGCGCCATGGAGCACCAAACCTGGCAGAACGCGCCGCTCGATCGGGTCGTCGGGATCCGACAGCGCCATGGAGCCGGCGACCTCGGTCATGCCGAATCCTGTGACCACCCGTGCTCCGAACAGCTTCTCCTCGAGGTCCCGCAGCTGGTCAGGGGGCGCGACATTCATGACCGTACGCACTTGGCCGAACGAGTCCGCGTCGAAACCATCGGCCTCGACGAGGGCGTTGGTAATGGGCGGGAACGCCGTGAACAGAGTCGTGGCCTGTTCTTCTCGAATCAATCGAAGTCCGACGGCCGGATCGAAGGTAGGCATCGAACAGTAGGTACCGAGCCTCCACAGCATGGCGAACAGCGGTTGGGTGCAACCGACGTGGAACATGGGCAACGGGCCGAACAGAACATCACCTTCTCGAATACCCAATCGGTCAGCCGTCTCCTGACCCTGGCGCACCATGGCCTCGTGGGTGAGAACACAACCCTTCGGCAGGGCGGTAGTACCGGACGTATAGAAGATGGTCGCCGGGTCGCCCAAAGCAACCCGCGCCGCGGTGCGCTCGACCGTCCCTTCAGGCACACTCCGTCCGGCGGCGTCCCATAGAGCCGAGGGCAGGAATCCTCGGGCTTGAGAAGAGCTGAGATCGACGACATGATCGAGACCGGGTGCGGCCGCGAGATCGAGCCTGGCCCCACCGGCGGCCTCGCCCTCGTTGGAGAGGTCGGGGAATGCCCGGCTGATCCGCTCGACGTACGAGACCGCTCCACTCTCCTCAGCCACGAGCAGCACCCGAATACCCGCGTCGGGCACGACGTGTTGGAGCTCGCGCGATTGGAACCTTCCGTTGATCGGCACGACGATCGCCCCGATCAACATCGCTCCGAACCATGCCTCGAGATACTCCAACGAGTTCGGCAGGAGGATTCCGACCCTGTCGCCCTGGCGCACACCGAGCCCGCGTAGCGACTGCGCCGCACTCACGGAGCGGTCCAGCAACTGTGAGTAGGTACGCCGCTCGCCGGGGAAAACCAGCGCGTCGCGATCGGGGACGCGCACGGCGCCTCGAACGATCAGATCACCTGCCGTGCAGACCTCCCGATACTGCACGGTCAAGCTCCTTCGTCTCGCTGCCGGGTCCCCGGATCGGCGGGACCTACGCTCCTCGATCCTAGAGGATTGATTCCAAGGGGTTGCAGCCAGTGGCCGGTGATCGACCAGTGGCCAGTGTGTAACTCAAACAGCCAACGGACACTGGGATCTGATCTAAGACAAGCTATCACAGGTGACTAGTAACTAACAACTAGAAACTAGCAACTAGCTCTTGATCCACTCCCGAAGCCGGTACTTCTGGATCTTCGTCGCGGACATCGGCCACTCGGTTACGAAGCGCACGTAGCGGGGCACCTTGAAGCTGGCGATCTTGCCGCGGCAGTACTCAATGAGCTCGTCGGCCGTTATCGCGGAGCCGTCATGGAGCTCGACGAAGGCTGCGGGCACCTCCACATACTTGGGATCCGGCGCAGACACGACTTGCGCGATCTTCACCGCCGGGTGTGTGCCGAGATACGACTCGATCTCGACAGCGGCGACGTTTTCACCTCCGACTTTGAGCATGTCCTTGAGGCGCCCGTGGTAGCTGATGCGCCCGTCGAGGTCGAGACTGCCGAGATCCCCCGTGTGGAGCCAACCGTCGGCATCCATCGTCTCCGCCGTCTTTTCCGGGTCCCGGTAGTAGCCCTCGAAGAGGCAGTAACCCCGGATGTTGATCTCACCGTGCTCGCCGACACCTCGCGGCTCGCCCGATTCCGGGTCCACGATCCGGATCTCGATCCCCGAGAAAGGACGGCCGCACGTGGTCGAGCGCTCGTCGAGAGTATCGGTCAGTTCGTTGAAGGAGACCACCCCGGTGGCTTCGGTGAGACCGTACGCGCTGACCTGGACAGCGTCGGGATATGCGGCCTGAAACGCCTTGAGCATTTCGGGCGAGGCCACGTTGTTGACCACCCTGACTCGGGTCAGGTCGACTTCTCGCCATCTCGGACTGTGTATCAGCGCCGTGGTCAGCGTCGGGAAGGAAGGAAAGAGCACGGTCGGTCGCTCCGCCACGATCTGGTTGATCGAGGCGTCGGGTTCGACATGCGTCATCGACAGGAAAGTGGCGCCGGCATCGAACACGGCAGTGATCGGCAGAATCGCCGACATGTGAAACATCGGTAGCGGGTCCCAGAACACATCTTCGGCGGTCAACAGGTAGCGCTGCCGGCCCATGGCGCGGCCACTGCGCACCAGGGCCTCGTGAGTGAGAGGACAGCCTTTCGGAAGGTCGGTGGTCCCTGACGTGTAGATCATGATGCACACGCTGCGCACCGCCACCCTCGCTGCGAGCTGCTCGATCTCCTCCTCGCTGATCCTCTCCGCGGCCGCCTCGAACTGTCGCTGCGAGAGCATTCCGTCCGGCTGGGATACCCCGAGAACCACGACCGAACGCAGGCGCGGCGCGGAGGGGAGGCGGAGTTCCGTGGCGTTCGCCGTCTCGCCGATGCCGGGAAGGCTCACCCGCACCAGCTCGACGAAGTCGACGCTCTCGGCAGCCAGGTCGGTGGTGATGAGGATGTCGAGATCCGCGTTCTCGATGACGTAACCGAGTTCGTGTTCCTTGTACCTGGCGTTGATCGGGACGGCAACTGCGCCGACGAGGGCAGTGCCGAAGAGAAGCTCGACGTATTCGACCAGATTCGGCATGAACAGTCCGACGTGATCCCCGGCCCCGATCCCGAGCGCCCGGAGGGACCGGGCCCGCCCGATTGCCCTCGCCAGCAGCTGCGAGTAGCTGAGGCGACTGTCGGGGAAGGCCAGCGCCACGTGTTCCGGCCACCGCTGTGCCGCCGCCACGAGAAGACCTCCCCAGGTCGTGACCTCAACCGGGGAGCCCCGCATCAGCCGGCGGAGCCTCGGAGAACCGGCCGATTGCCCTTCCAGACAACCTTCCCGCTCAGCACGGCCTCCTCCGTGATGCCCGGGACCGGGGTGCCCCAGTCGAGATTGCTGTCCACGAACTGGAACAACGCCCCGAAGCCGCTCTTCGGACGGAGGAACGTCTCACGCCACGTGGGCCTCGAAAGGTCGGTGCCGGTGACCTCGAACCCTGCTGACTCCAGTTGCGGTATGAGCGCCTCGATGTCCTCGAAGAACAAGGTGGCGTGGTGAAAGCCCTCGCCGTACCTATCGATGAACCGCGCAATGACCCCTTCGTCGTCCAGCGGCATGAGAAGCTCGATCTTGGTTCCCGGAGCGAGCTTGTACTGGAGAGATCGCATGGCGAGCCTCTCGTCGTCTCCCCCGCTGACGAAAGTCGCGCCCAAGATGTCTCGCACGAGAACCACCGCCTTGTCAAGAGACCGAACCGCGAGAGCGATGTGGTCGAACACAAGCGCCGGAGCCTCAGCGATCGCCGGAGTCCGAGTGATCACGCCGGTGGGTTGTCGCCAGGCTCAGACCGTGTACGGGTTCCTGGGAGCGGTCGGATTGCTGCGCCAGCACACTGCCTCCGGCTCGAATCGCGTTTGATATCGTACCCGGCGTGCCAGAACCGACGCCGATTGCCGTCCCCGCCGAACTGGAAGGCCTCGACACCGTTCCGGGCCTGATCTCAGCCTTACGCGACGCGCGAGTCGCCGGCGAGGCCGGCAACTCCCTCGACGAGCGAGAGATCGAACTCGTCCGGATCGCCACCCTGGTCGCGCTCGGAGCGCCTGCGGCGTCGTTCCGGGCTCATGTCACGCGAGCGTTGTCCGCCGGCGCGTCGGTTGATGACGTGTGGGGGTCGGTCGCCACCATCGCCACCCTCGTCGGCGTTCCCCGGCTCATAGCGTCGGCGCCTCACATCGCAGCCGCTCTCGAGGGTCGCGAAAGCTAGCTGCGAGGACTACCAACCAAACGTTTGGTAGGCTACGAATGTGGATCGCACGAGTGCGTGACGGCGATCTCCGTCCGGCTGTTTGATGGATGGTCGGGCAGTTCTTGATGGGGATCGATAGCCGGTAAGGAAGGCTGACGTGGATTTCGGTTACACCGAAGAACAAGAGCTCTTCCGTAGATCGATGCGGCACTGGGTAGACAATGAGATACCCAAAGAGTATGCCAACCGCCTCGAACAGCAGGAATACGAGTTTCCCCACGAGCTGTGGGACAAGTTCACCGAGGCGGGATTCCATGCGATCGGGATCGACGAGAAGTACGGCGGCCAGGGCGGAGACATCATCAGCCAGATGATTCTCTGCCGCGAGCTGGCCCGTTCCCTGGCAGGCTTGACGTGGGTATGGGGCATCTCCTCCTTCTCCGGGGCCAAGTCGGTCGGGCTCTATGGCTCGGAGCAGCAGAAGCTGGAACTCCTCCCCCGACTCGCCAGGGGCGAGATCAAGTTCGCCATCGCATACACGGAGCCTGCGGGCGGCACCGACCTGCTCGGCGCGATGACAACGACCGCGGTCCGCGCCGGCGACGGGTGGGTCATCAACGGCCAGAAGATCTGGTCCACGGCGGCCCATGTTGCCGACTACCTGCTGCTACTGGCTCGCACCGCGCCTGTCACCGCCAAAAAGAGCGCTGGTACCACACTCTTCCTGGTGCCCGGGAAACAGGACGGCGTGACGACGCGCCAGATCCCGAAGATCGGAATGCGCTCGGTCGGGTCGTGCGAGGTGTGGCTGGACGACGCGTGGGTGCCCGACGAGTTGGTTCTCGGCGAGCCGGGGAACGGGTTCAAACAGAGCCTCGGAACGCTGAACAACGAACGGATCATGCTCGCCGCGCTCTGTGTCGGGATCATCGACGGCGTGCTGGAAGACGCCCTGGATTACTTGGCGGCCCGAGAGGTGTTCGGCAAGAGGTTGGAGCAATTGCAAGTACTCCAGCACTACATCGCGGACATGAAGATGATGCAGTCCCAGGCCGAGTTGATGACATTCAATGCGGCCTGGCGCCAATCCGAGGGCCTCGAATGCGGTCTCGAGTCCAACATGGCCAAGGTCGTGAGTTCGGAGAACGCCGGCAAGTGCTCCGACCTGGCCCTGCAGATGTTCGGAGGCATGGGGTATGCGTACGAGACCAACCCTCAGCGCTACTGGAGGGACGCAAGGCTCTACCGCATAGGCCCTATCGCCAACGAGATGGCAAGGAACTCCATCGCCGAGGCTCTTGGAATGCCGAGATCCTTCTGAAGGAGGGTACTAAGAGTGTCCAGTTGGCCCGGTATCCGGCAATGAAACCCCAGGTCAAGGTGTCGCGGGCCCACCCATCCCCGTCTTTTCAGCACCCTCCTAGATGAGCAGCCTACGAGGCCTCGAGGGCAGGGTGGCGTTGATTACCGGTGGCGGGCGAGGCATCGGCTTGAGCATCGCGTCGCGCCTCGCCTCGGAAGGTTGCAAGGTCGTCATCAACGACCGCGACGCCGACGTGGCCCGCCGAGCCGCAGACGAGATAAGGCGATCGGGAGGGACTGCCGGCGATGTGGGTGGCAGCGTCACCGACCCGACAGATTCCGAGGCGATGGTCGGCGCTGCCGGCGAGCTGTTCGGCGGACTCGACATAGTCGTCAACAATGCCGGCCTGACCGCAGACGACTGGCTTCATCGGATGCCGGACGAGACGTGGGATCTGGTGGTGGACGTGTGCCTCACCGGGACGTTCAACGTGTGCCGATCCGCGGCGAGGCTGCTTCGAAAGGACCCACGTGAGATCCGCTATCACCGGAAAGTGGTGAATATCGCGTCGATCCAAGGAATCTACGGCGCTCCGGCCAACGTCAATTACTCCGCAGCGAAGGCCGGCGTCATCGGAGTCACCAAGTCCCTGGCTCGGGAGTGGGCAGGGCAGAAGATCAACGTCAACGCAGTCGCGCCGGGGTACATCAAGGGCACCCGTCTCTCCGGTCCCCGCGACGACGCCGGGCGATTAGGAATCGCACCGGAGATGATTACGAAGATCGAAGAACAGATTCCGATAGGGCGGCCCGGATTCCCGGAGGATGTCGCGGCCGCAGTTGCGTTCCTGAGTTCCAGCGAGTCGGACTACGTCACCGGCCAGGTGCTGGAAATGCACGGCGGCCTCGAGTTCGTCCAGCTGGTCTGAGCGCAGATAGGTGACCGACGAGGCTGTTCGAGGAGCGTGCGGATTGGTGAGCAACAAGGTCACGTCGATCGAAGAGGCGATCGCTACCCATGTGCAGCACGGCGACGTCGTCGCATTGCAGAACATGGCTACCCAAGCGGCACCGATGGCGGCGGTGCGTGAACTCATACGGCAGGAGAAGCGCGGCTTGGGGATCGTGGTCCTGGTCGGGGGCATCGCCGTCGACTGGCTCTCCTTCGCAGGGGTCATGGACCGGCTGATCGGCGCCGCGGTGACGATGGAACAGTTCGGGCTGTGTCAGCGCTACCGCAAGGCCGTGGAAGGCGGCCGGGTGCGCGTCGAAGAGCTCTCTGAGACCGCACTGAACGCCCGCCTCGGAGCCGGCGCCCGGAGTCTGCCGTTTCTGCCGACCCGCGGCCTGATCGGAACCGATCTGATCAGCCAGAACCCCGACAACCTACGGCTGGTCGAGGATCCGTTCGGCGGTCCTGCGGTCGTGGCATGCCGCGCCCTCGTTCCGGACGTCGCGCTCGTCCACGCCCACCGTGTCGACGCAGAGGGCAACGTGCAATACAAACCGACGACCCTCTGGCCGGATATAGGTATCTTCCCGAAGGCCGCCAGGAAGGTCATCGTGACGGCCGAGGAGATCGTCTCATCCGACATTCTTCGACGCAACCCGGACCGCACGGTGCTGCCGGGATTCGTCGTGGACGCCGTCGCCGAGGTTCCGTACGGTGCCCACCCCACGTCGTTCTTTCCCGAATACCGTTACGACTCCGATTTCCATCTCGCCTGGGCAAAGGTATCGCGGGACGACGACGCGGCGCAGGAGTTCTTCAACAGGCACGTACTCGGCCCGCGGTCTCACGCCGAATACCTCGGCGCCGCCGGGGGTGCGGCGATGATGAGCCGCCTGCGTGGCAAGGAGGGCGTGTGAGCGGGAAGGCACACCAGGAGGCGGGCGACTACACGGTCGACGAGCTGATGATCAGCGTGCTCTCGAGCTTCTTCGAGGACGGCGATCAGGCATGCAACGGAATGGCGTCGTTCTTACCGGTGTCTGCCTTCATGCTGGCCCGACTGACGCACGCGCCCGGCCTTGTGTGGCTGGCGTCGGCCACAGGTCTCGAGCCGCAACCGGCGAAGGTGCCCGCCTCGACTCTCGAATCGCAACTCTGGAGCGATTCGGTCATGTACATGGAGCAATACGGTGACTTCTGGAACTACGCCATGAACGGGAGATGGCTGCAGAAGTTCTGCGTGGGAGCCGCCCAGCTCGACATGTACGGCAACGCCAACAACTCGGTGATCGGTGCCGATTTTCACGCTCCGAAGGTGCGCTTGCCCGGTACTGCGGGCCTCGGCGACATGGGATCGCTCGGCAAACTCCTCTACTACTGGAACCCGAATCACAGCCCCCGCAGCCTCGTCGAGAAGGTCGATTTCGTCTCGGCAGCCGGGTATCTGGGGGGCGGTAACGAGCGCGAGGATGTGGGCCTGACAGGGGGGCCACAGGCGGTTGTCACCAACCTCGCCGTCCTCGACTTCGAGCCGGAGAGCAAGCGGATGCGCCTCAGGTCGGCCCACAGAGGCGTCACCGTGGACCACATACGCGCCGCTACCGGGTTCGAACTGGTCATCCCAACCGATGTGCCGACCACCCCGGAGCCGACCGAAGAGCAGGTAAGCCTCATCCGTGAGGTCATCGACCCCGATGGGATGCGTAAGCGCGAGTTTCGAGCCTCCTGACCAGGGGTATGGCTATCCGACAGCACCTGCCCCGAATGTCAGGTGCCTGCCCCTTGCTAGCCGAGTATTTCCAACGGGTGTGGCCGGTGGCCACTGGAACGATCTAATCCAAGACAACCTATCGCAGATCACTAGCAACTAGCAATTAACAACTAGCACTGACCGCGTGATGCCGCGATGCCGGCAGCTCCCGCATGCCACGCTGCCAACCCTCCGAAGGGCACCGAGGTTGCGGCCGCCTCCGCCAGTTCCGTGTCCGACGCGCCCTCCTTTCGAGCGGCGGCCGCATGCGCGGCGACGAACTCCGGCTCCTGTAGAGAGCTGTTGATTGCCACGAGCAAGAGCTCGGTGTGCAAGGGGCTGAGGCCGGTGTCACGCAGTCCCGAACGCCGCAGCATCAGGTGGCCCTCAAGCGCGCGGGGGATCTCATCGGCCATCAGCCGGATCCGGTCGGGCACCCTACCGTACACGGACGCGGCATATGCCTTCGCCTCGTCGACATCTATCCTGCCGGCCGGCGGTTCGCTCGTTTCGGCTCCGTGGCGAGGAACCAGTTGATCGGCCGTGGTGATGAACCTCCGGTAGGGCGGAATCCCGCGCGAGACCAGAAGGGTCAGCGCGGCGCCATCGGCCTGATCCCTGCTCAAGCCCGATGCGAACGCCTGCTCGAGGCAGGCGGAGCTCAAGTCGTCTTCCAGCTTCACGGATCCGATGGCCGCCATATAGAGCCACTTGACCGAGGCCGGCAACGAACCGTCGCCGGTTGCGGCATCGGTGAGTCTGGCGAGCCCCTCGGCGGCGACCGGATGGGCCGCGACGAGGCCTTCGAGCCAGTCCGGGGAGCCCAACCACGTTTGCAGCCGATCGGCGCCCGCCGACGATGTCGCCTCCATCTTCCTCCTCTCGGATCTACGGTTCATTCTCGCCGCCCCTCTTAGGAGGAACCTACAGTCCTCGGGTGGAGGAGTGCTCGCTCGATGCTTACGATTCGGCAGTCCTCGAAGATGGGAGGGACCGTGGTACCGAAGAAGGCAGTCGTTACCGGTGCCGGCCGCGGAATCGGCCTGGCCGTCGCCGAAGTTCTCGAAGGGGAGGGTTACGAGGTCTTCCGTCTCGACCTGGAGCCCGGTCCCGGGATATGGGAGTGCGACGTAGCGGAGCCCTCGGCCGTCGAGCGGGCCGCCGATGCCATCGGGCCCGTCGATGTTCTTGTCAACAACGCGGGCATCTGGCGGTTTGCCCCGCTGGAGCAAGTGGATCCGGCTGAATTCAAGAGAGTGCTCGACGTGAACTTGCGCGGAACGTTCCACTGCACCCGTTACTTCGGCGCCGCGATGCTGGGCAAGGGCGGCGTGATCGTCAATGTGGCCTCGATCGCAGCGTCCGTGGTCGGTTCGGGCGCGGGGGCCTATTCGGCCTCGAAGGCGGGTGTGGTGGCCCTGACCGAGCAGACAGCCATCTCATGGGGGCCTCGTGGCGTCAGGTGTAACGCTGTGGCTCCCGGTCTCATCGCCACTCCCGGTACTGCCGGCATCTACGACGACCCTGCGAGACGTGCGGCCCGCGCCGCGGCCGTTCCCTCACGCCGGATCGGCACACCCGGAGATGTCGCCGGGCTCGTCGCCTTTCTCGTTTCCGACGCGGCTTCGTACATAAACGGAGAAACGATCTACGTCGATGGTGGGCTGAGTTTGGCGCTCCTCGAGCTACTACCTCGCCCCGCCGAACTGGAGGGGCTAGATGTCTAGTGGTCAGTGGTCAGTGGTCAGTGGTCAGTGGTCAGTGGTCAGTGGTCAGTG
>WTGW01000034.1 GCA_011523395.1 Acidimicrobiia bacterium | reverse complement strand
CCGCCCGCCGGAGGCACCCTGGCCCGGGTCCGGGACCGTGGCGCCCTGCGCTGCGGGGTATCCGACAGCGCGATCGGTTTCGCCGAACCCCAGGAGGACGGTTCGTACAACGGCTTCGACGCCGACTTCTGCCGGGCAGTGGCCGCCGCGATATTCGGCGACGCCGACGCCGTGGAGTTCGTGGGCACCACCTCCGCCGAGCGGTTCACCGTGCTGGCCGCCGGCGGGGTCGACGTGCTCTTCCGTACCACCACCTGGACGCAGAGCCGGGACACCGAACTCGGCGGCGACTTCGGCCCGACCACCTTCTACGACGGTCAGCTGATCATGGGCAAGGCCGGGCTCGGGTTCAGCGAAGCCTCTACGGTGGCCGACGTGGACGGGGCCCGGGTCTGCGCCAACGCCGGTACCACTACCGAGAAGAACATCACGGAAGGCGCCCGGGTTGCCGGCGCCGAGATCGAACTGGTGACCACTGAAGGCACTCCCGAGGCGATGGAGTTGTTCCGTGGAGGTTCTTGCGACCTCATCACATCGGACGGGTCACGCCTGTTCGGCGAGCGGTTCTCGGCCATGGCGAACGGGGAGATCAGCGCGGGCGAATGGATCATCTTTCCGAGAACCCCCATCTCCAAGGAACCCCTCGGCCCCATGTACCGCCAGAACGACAGCCAGTGGGCGGACATCATCAACTGGACGGTGTACGCGTTGGTGATCGCCGACGAGAAGGGCATTACCTCCGCCAACGTCGACGAGATGGTGGCGAACCCGCCCGATCCGGAGGCGGGTCGCCTGCTCGGCGTGGGCGAGGACGAGCTGCAGACCAAGATGGGCCTTCCGGCCGACGCCTTCGCGCAGGCCATCCGCCAGGTCGGCAACTACGACGAGATCCACATGCGGAACCTGGGGCCTCTGGGTATCACCCGAGCCGGTTCGATCAACGCCCGATGGACCGAGGGCGGCCTGATCTACGCCCCGCCCGCCCGCTGACCACGAGACCTCGACACCCCTGACGGATAGATCGTCCGGCACACGACCAAAGGCCCCTGAATCCCGCCGGCCGCCGTCACGGGCCGGAGGGTTTGCGTCGTTCTGCGCGGCGAACACTTGAACTCTCCTGAGCAGGCCGCAGGATCGGACGGTCGCTCCCTGCTCATTGACACGGATATGCCACACAGCTACGGTCATCCCATCCAATGGCAACCCGCCTGGGAAGGTCATTCTCAATGGGTAGTACCGAAGAACGGCTTATAAACCTCGTCAGCAAGAACGTAGAGGTGGACGGCCAAGCCCTTGACATTCCGAGTGATCTGAAAGTCAGCCTTGTGAACGCCGGCGTATCGTCGATGGACATCATTGCGCTGGCCAGGCTTGTCTCCCGGGAATTCAACGTTGAGTTCACCGTTGAGGAGTGTGTCTCGCTCAGGACGCTGAAAGAGGTTGTCGACTTCCTCGACAGCAAGGCGGCCTCGGCCCCGAATCCGTAGTCCTCGCTCTGGTCGGGACCACTACGCCCCTGAAGACGCCTGGGTCGCAGTCCTAGGGGTGAGCTGTAGCCTCTGGACGAGGGTTGACCGGGGAGACAACGATCAAGCGGCCCGACAACGAGCTCTATACCCACGGGTACCACGAGGCCATCGTCCGCACCTTTGCGCAGCGCACGGCCGAGGAGTGCGCCGCATTCCTGCTGCCCCACCTGCGTGCGGGCGCGGTGGTGCTCGACATGGGCTCGGGGCCGGGGACGATAACCGCCGGGCTGGCCCGCCGGGCAGGGCGCGTGATCGGCGTGGACGCCTCCGAGGAGATGGTGGAGGCGGGTCGCAGCCTGGTGGCGGACCAGGGGATCGACAACGCCACCTTCCGGCTCGGTTCGGCCTATGACCTTCCCTGGGGGGACGGCTATTTCGACGTGGTCTACTCCCACCAGCTTCTCCAGCATCTGGCCGAACCCGTCCGAGCCCTGCGAGAGGCCCGGCGGGTCCTCAAGCCCGGAGGCCTGCTCGCGGTACGCGAGGCCGACTACGGGACCATGGTCCACTCCCCCATAGATCCGACTCTCACAAGGTGGCGCGAGCTGTATCACCAGGTGACCTCGGCCAATGGGGGCGAGGCCGACGCCGGGCGCTTCCTGCTGTCCTGGGTCATGAGGGCGGGGTTCGCCGATCCGGTCGTCACGACGCGGACCACGACCTACGCCACGCCTGACGAACGCGTCGCCTGGGGCGGTCTGTGGGAGGTGCGCGTCATCGAGAGCGACTTCGCCGACCACGCAACCAGGAACGGGCTGGCGACGCGCTCCGAACTGCTCGAGATATCCGCCGCCTTCCGGCGCTGGACCGGCCGACCGGACGCCTTCTGGGCGTTCCTCCACGCCGAGGTGCTGGCGGTCAACCCGTGATCATCCTCTTGTAGGGCGGGATCCGGACCCTCCTACCCCGTATCGCCGCGGAGCTCTCTCTCGAGGTGCTCCAGGAACCCGGCCGGATCCTTGCGCAGAGAGGTGATCAACTCCCTGTCCGCGGCGACGCGCCAGGTTCCCTCATCCCCCACCAGCACGGCCGGTAGGGACCCGGCCGCGGCCAGCTGCGACTCGGTCGCCATGTCCCGGTGGATCAGCTCGATCGGCACGGCGCTCGCCCGGCAGGCCTTGCTCCACGACCGCTTGCCGAGCGGGTTCCAACCGTGGGTAAGGTCGCACAGACCGCAGTCGCTCCGGCCCATGATCTTGTCCACGACGTAGCGCAGCTCCCCCGACACCCCGCCGTCCGCGTTGTAGATCCCGACGACCCTCACTTGACCACCTCTGTAACGCAGGTCTCGAGCCTGCCCGTGTCCTCGAAACGATAGGCGCCACTGTGGCCATGAACTGCGACACCTGGCCATGCCACCTCGCGAACTTCGAGGCGCGACCAGGCCTCCCGGGCATAGAATCGAGACATGGCCGGCAGGGGATCCGCGTCGCTTTGCTGACCGTCAGCGTCCGCGAATCAGCAAACGTTAAGGAGGAGAGGATGGACCCGAAATGGCCCGGTGGCAAGGATGTAGCCGCCTTCTTCTCGTTCGACCTCGACGGTGAGTCATGGCTGCTCGCCGTTGACCGCCGCAACGCCGACCTCCCGATCACCATGTCGCAGGCCGCGTACGGTCCCAAGGTCGGCGTCTACCGGATCCTCGACGTCCTGGCCGAACTCGAAGTCCCGTCCACATTCTTCGTGCCCACATGGGTGGCCGAGCGTCATCCGGCTGCGGTTGAAGCGATCCTCGCAGGCGGGCACGAACTCGGCTTGCACGGCCACATGCACGAGCGTCCGGACCTCCTGTCCGAGGAGGAGGAGATCGAGGTCGTGGAACTCAGCATCCGGATCCTCACGGAGATGTCGGGTCGAGCGCCCATCGGCCACCGCGCGCCGGTGGCCGAGATCAGCTCGGCAACCAACCGCATCCTCGCCGAGAGGGGCGTCGAGTACACGTCGACCTTCATGGACTCGGTCATTCCGTACTTCCACGATATCGACGGCCTCTCGCTTCTCGAGCTGCCCATGCACTGGGCAGCCGACGACTGGGGATTCGCGATGGTCTCACCCAATGCCTACCCCGCGCCGCACGTCAATCCGGTGGTGACCAATGACCACGTCGTGTCCGTGTGGTCGTGCGAACTCGAAGGAATCCGGGAGGTGGGTGGGCTGTTCACCCTCGTCAACCATCCCCAGGTCACAGGCCGTCCATACCGGATCGACACGCTGCGGCGAACCATCAAGCTCGCCCGCGAGATGGACGCATGGATCGCAAACGGGGAGCAGATCAACGCCCACTGGAGGTCGTTGCCGGCATCGGGGTAGGCGACACCTGCCTCTTCTGTGATCTTCGGGCTCGAAGTCACATCGCGCCGGGAGGCAGTTTCGATCGGAACGCTGGGCGGACGGACGGATCGTGGGTCCGTTCTCGCCGGTCTAGGTCCGGTCAGAACGCCCAGAGGCGGGGGATGAAGATGACGGACAGGATCCAGAAGAGGATGTTGAGCGGCATCCCGGCTCGCAGGAAGTCGGTGTACTTGTACCCCCCGGGGTTGTAGATCATGGTGTTGGTCTGGTAGCCGACCGGCGTGGAGAACC
>WTGW01000032.1 GCA_011523395.1 Acidimicrobiia bacterium | reverse complement strand
CATACGGGGGTGGGATCAGGAACAACGGCGAGGGCCGGGGTCGGCCAGGCAGTGAGCAGTGCGACTGTCGTCAGCACCGTGAAGCCTGCCACTGTTATGGCGACGGTGCCAGACTCCGTCTTGCTGCTGGATGACTCCTTTTCTCCGGTCATCTCTCACCTCCTTTCAGAGGTCGCGCATAGCCAATTCAGGTTCCGGCCGAACTGGCACTCGCACCGGGAATCCCGCAGAGGTGAGGACCCCAGACACGGGGACAGGGCGGCCAAGTGGTTGGTGGCTCAATGACACGCTGCCGCTCCCCGGCCGGAGCAGGCCAGCGAGGCTTCGTGAGAGGACGGTGGGAGTGGTGGATCGGTCCCAACTCTCACTCTCGGGTTGGTGACCTTGACGCCGATGCCGGTGGTGTCGGTGTCTTCCGGCTGAGGGGTTACCCTCCGCGTCACTCCCCCGACACCGAAATCCGGTAACTGATCCCCCTGATCGCCAGCCTCCGGCCGAAGAGAATTCCCGAGCGTGAAGCCTCCGCCGCCGTGAGGCACCCCGTTCGGCGGCTGGGACTCGAAAGACGCTTCCCGCCATCAGGATGGCTCCCATGGGAACGACGGTAACTTGGTCGAGGAGTTAGTGATGCACGTCGCCGGTGGCCCCACCGCTGTGATCGACAGCCCCAAGAGAAGGACTTCGATTCAGGTACCGCGCTTTCTGCGGGACGGTCAGGTGCCGTAAGCCTGCCCCGTAGCCTGCTCGGCGAATACGTGGATCGTGCCCGAATAGGTCGAGACCCAGACCTCGTTGTTGAAGCGGTCGTAGGTGATCCCGATGGGCCTGGGAGTCGTGTCGAGTTCCTGGAGGATCGTGAAGTCACGGGTCCGTATCTTGCTCACGGTGTGCGACTTGTAGTTGACGACGTAGAGGGCCGTGCCGTCGGAGGAGATATCCATGGTGCGGGGCGCCTGGCCGGTCCGGACCCGGCGGATAACCTGTCCCGAGTCGAGGTCGACTGCTACCACCGCGTCCTCTCCGTTGAGCGTCGCGTACAGGGTCCTGCCGTCCGGGCTCAGCACCAGATGGCGCGGCGAGATTCCGACGTCGCGTATGTATGTCGGCGCGGGTGGGCCTGCTGTCCCGCTATCGCCACTCTCGGGCGAGAATGCTGAGAGGTCGATGGCGGCTATGCCGGTGGACCCCATCACGGCCACGTAGGCTGTCCTGCCGTCGCCCGTGATGGCAACACCTCTCGGGTGGCGACCGACATCGATTTCCGCAAGCGTCTCATGTGTGACCAGGTCGATGACAGTGACATCGAACCCGCACCAGTTCGAGACCACGAGAAGACGGTCGTCCGGCGTCACGGCCAGGTGTTTGGGCACGGGACCGACCGGATAGACACGGTCGATCTCGAGCGCCGTGGTGTCTATGCGGTAGACGAAGCTGTCCTGTCCCTGGTCCTTACCGCAGCTGTCGCCGCCGGCCTGCGGGTCGTATCCCGGGCCGTACATGCGGTAGTTGGATACGAATGCGAACGATCCGTCCGACGTGAAGGCCGCCTCCACCGGTGCTCCCCGGTAGACATCTCCGGACGCGTCATGTCCGAACTCCCGGAGGCTGACGGAATCGTCGATGGTCTTGACGATGCGCTTCGTGTGGTCGAGGACGGAGATCGTGTGCCGGTACATCATGTTCTGAGCCAGGTACAGCCCCGTTCCTGAAGCCACGACCGACTTGGGAGCGAGGTCGCCGTGGATCCGGGCCACCGGGTGCATAACGAGTTGGTCGTTCTTCGGGCGCGGGATCGGCACCAGGAATCCGTTCACGACCATCGTGCCGAATGGAGCGGTGTCTGTCCGTGGCTCGCCGGCAGCCTCGACCGGGTATCCCGGAGCGAGGAGTCCGAGTAGAAGGCCGATGATCACGGCCGCCCGGACGGCGCGGTTCACCCGCACCGGTTCAAGCATCGAAGACCGGATAGCGACCCGAGGGACACTGTTAAACATGTGTAACACTATATCAACCTTCTATGACATGAACCGATTGATGAATCTCGGTTACCACGGATTGGCGCGGCAGGTACGGGGCGCGGTGGTAGGTTCTGGGGTGATCCATCGGTATCGGCGTTAATGGAGGTGGGTGTGAGGAGTCACGAGGTCGACTACCGGATTGTGGGCGATGACCTGCAGTTCGTGGAGGTGGAACTGGACCCGCAGGAGACGGTGGTGGCCGAGGCCGGCGCGATGATGTACATCGAGGATGGCATCACGTTCGAGGTCAAGATGGGCGACGGGTCGGAGCCCAACCAGGGGGCGTGGGGGAAGCTCAAGTCGGCCGGCAAGCGGGCGCTGGCGGGCGAGTCGGCCTTTCTGGGCCACTACACCAACCAGGGCGGCGGCCGGCGCAAGGTTGCGTTCGCATCTCCGTATCCGGGAAAGATCGTGCCGCTCGACCTCGCGCAACTCGGTGGCCGGATCCGCGCCCAGCAGAAGGCGTTTCTCTGCGCGGCGCGGGGCACCAAACTCGACATCTCCCTCAACCGGAAACTCGGCGCCGGGTTCTTCGGCGGCGAGGGATTCATCCTCCAGGACATCTCGGGTGACGGAATGGCGTTCTTGCACGCTGGCGGCACCATCACCGAGAAGCGCTTGGTAGCCGAGAAACTCCGGATCGATACCGGTTGCATCGTGGCATTCGAGCCGCAGATCGAGTTCTCGATCGAGCGGGCCGGGCGGTCGTCGACCATGTTCCTGGGCGGCGAGGGGCTGTTCCTGGCGACGCTGGAAGGCACCGGACGGGTCTGGTTGCAGTCGCTCCCCTTCAGCAAGCTGGTCGACGAGGTGATCCGTTACATCCCAACGCCCGGCAACAGCGGCTAGCGGCCGCTAGCTGGGCCAAGAACGCGAAAATCGCGGCGAGCGGGCTTCGCCCGTTGGGCCCTCCCCCACCGCCACCACCTGGGTTCGGGGCGCGTTGTGCTATGCCCTAGTGGGGGCTGCCCCGAACGATTTGATCCCTCGAGCGGCCTGGTAGACGTCCGTACCGGGCCGTTGGTAATTACGGTTAGCCAACAACATACAACGTCCTAGTGACACGTTCAACCCCCTCTGTGAGAAGGTGACCGCCGCGGGTTGTCCGAGAATCGGCCGGGTCAGTCGGGTTTGAGGTCGAGCGAGGCCGAGTTCATGCAGTAGCGCAGGCCGGTCGGCTGAGGGCCGTCGGGGAAGACATGCCCCAGGTGGGAGTCGCAACTGCCACACACCACCTCGGTGCGCACCATTCCGTAGCTGTAGTCGTGGCGCTCCTCCACCGGCGCTCCTTCGACCGATTCGTAGAAGCTGGGCCACCCTGTCCCGGAGTCGTACTTGGTCTCGCTGCGGAACAGCGGGATACCGCAGCCGATGCACATGTAGGTGCCGGCGTCCTTGGTGTTCCAGTACTCGCCGCTGAAGGCCCGCTCGGTACCGGCTTCGCGAGCCACGTGGTACTGCATCGGGGTCAGCTTCTCCCGCCACTCCTCCTCGGTCTGCGGGATGGCGGCTGCTTCGCTAGGGGTCGGGGTCATTCTCCGGTTCCTTCCCTTGGTGGCGCTGGTTCCGACGCGGCAGACAAGCTCCGCGCAACCGACCAGGGAGTCGGTGCCAGGACCCCTGCAATAGCGATCACAAGGATCCTATCCTTATGCCATGGCAACTGAACAAGCACACCCAGTCGGGGCTACACACAGAGTCCCCGTCACGATGATCCTAACCCTGTCCCATGGCGGCTGAACCCGTGGGCCCGGACGCTATCTCCTCGGGCAACCCGCCCCCGAGCGGGTGGAGATCGACCAGGGACTACTTCCTCGCCGGGCTGGTGGCGAGCGGCTTCGCCGTGGCCTTTTCCGAGATGCTCGCCTCCTTCTTCGTGTCGGCGCCGTCGCTGGTGCTGACGATCGGTCAGCGGTTCATCGACATCACCCCGGCCGCCCTCAAGGACTGGGCCATCGCCGTCTTCGGAACCAACGACAAGGCGGTCCTGATCGGCGGGATCGTGGTGGTGACGATCATCATCGGCGGCCTGCTGGGTGTGGTGGCCCGCAAGCGCATGGAGTTGGCGGCGATCGGCTTCGTGGCCTTCGGCGTGCTCGGCTACGCCCTGGGAGTCACCGATCCGCTCGCCACCGCGGGCGCCACCCTCATTCCGGCCATAGCGGCGGCCGGGAGCGGAATCGCGGTCCTGGTACTGCTCCGCCGCCTCCTCCATGGTCCTGCGACCGAGGCCGCCGATCCGATCGGCGCCCCGTCTGCGGACTCCCGGCGGGCGTTCATGACCGCTTCGGGCGCCGCAGTGGTGCTGGCGGTCGGCCAGGTGGTGATCGGGCGCCTCGCCTCCGGCCGGACGCAGTCGGCGGTGGCGGCCCGCGAACAGGTCACCCTTCCCACGGTGGCCGCCTCGCCCTCGACCACCGCCGCCTCCTCGAACACCACGGCCGCCTCCCCGAACACCACGGCGGCGGCCGCCACCACGACTCCGGTCGAGGACGCCCCGATCACCCAGGCCACGACGACCACCACCACGGCGGCCGAGGAGGTGCTACGCACCGTGGCCGATCCGACGCCCGCCCAGATCGCGCGGGTGGAGGGGGTATCGGAGCTGATCACGCCCAACGATGAGTTCTACCGGATCGACACTGCTCTCAGTTTTCCCAGCGTCGACCTGGACACCTGGGAGGTCAGCTTCACCGGCCTGGTGGACTCACCCTTCAGCCTCACCTATGACGAGCTGGTGGCCCTTCCCATGGTGGAGCGCTACATCACGATCTGCTGCGTCTCCAATTCCGTGGGAGGCGACTTGATCGGCAACGCCAAGTGGCTCGGCGTGCCCCTGAGGGACCTGGTGGAGCGGGCCGGGGTCCAGCCCGAAGGCACGCAGTTGATCGGCCGTTCGGTCGATCGTTTCACGGTCGGCTTCCCCACCGAGGCGGTGTTCGACGGACGGGAGGCCCTGCTGGCGATCGGCATGAACGGAGAGCCCCTTCCGGTCAAGCACGGCTTCCCCGCCCGGCTGGTGGTCTCCGGCCTGTACGGGTACGTCTCCGCCACCAAGTGGCTGTCCGAGGTCGAATTCGCCCGCTGGGAGGACTTCGACGCCTACTGGATACCGCGAGGTTGGGCCAAGGAGGCCCCAATCAAGACCCAGTCCCGCATCGACACGCCCCGCCCTGGCACCCTCGACGCCGGTACAACCGCCATCGCCGGGGTGGCCTGGGCGCAGAATCGAGGCATCGACATGGTCGAGGTTCAGGTCGATGGCGGGCCGTGGATGGAGGCCATCCTGCCCGAGGAGTTGGCCATCGACACCTGGCGCCAGTGGCACGTCGAGTACGACTTCACGCCGGGTCCCCACACAATTGCGGTGCGGGCCACGGACCGGACCGGGTACACCCAGACCTCCGAGATAGTCCCGCCGCGGCCTGACGGGGCCACCGGCTACCACACTGTCCAGGTGGTAGTGGTCTGATCCGGCGGGGACCTTCTAGTGGTCTGTCTGCGAAACAACCTGGCGTGGTCTGGCGGTCATCGGCGTCCCGTCGCTGCGTTCCGCTGCCTTGACGTACCGCTGCGGGTACGCCTTCGTCAGCGGAACTTGCGAGGAACACCGCTGCCGACGCCATACCACGCCGCCGTTCCACAGACAGACCACTACTCGGCCAGAGCGGCCAGGTAGTCGTCGGGGATGTCGAAGTTGCCGTAGACGCCTTGCACGTCGGCCAGGTCGTCCAGCGTGTCCACCAGGCGCAGGACCCTGGCGGCGCCCGAAGCGTCCAGCGGAATGGTCGCGGAGGGGATCTGGGTGATCTCGGCGGTCTGTACGGACAACTCGGCGCTCGCCAGGGCATCCCGGACGGTCGGGAAGTCGGTGGGCGCCGTGATCACCTCGAATTGATCCCCGCTCTGCCGTACGTCCTCGGCGCCCGACTCCAGGGCAGCCATCAAGATCTCGTCTTCATCACCTTCTACTAGAAGGTAACCCTTCTGGTCGAACAGGTAGGCGACGGAACCCGGCTCGCCGAGGTTGCCCCCGTTCCTCGTGAAGGCTGATCGGATATCGGAGGCGGCCCGGTTCCGGTTGTCGGTGAGCGCCTGCACCAGCAACGCCACTCCCCCTGGCGCGTAGCCTTCGTAGAAGAACGTGTCGAGGCGTTCGCCGACCAGCTCTCCGGTGCCGCGCTTGATGGCCCGCTCGATGTTGTCCTTGGGCACCGAGGCGGACCTGGCCTTGTCGATGGCGGTGGCCAGCACGGCGTTGCCCGCCGGATCGCCCCCACCCTGACGAGCCGCGGCCTCCACGGCGCGGCACAGCTTGGCGAACAGGTTGCCACGGGCGGCGTCCTGCCGGCCCTTGCGGTGCTTGATGTTCGCCCACTTGGAATGACCGGCCATTACTTCAGGCCACTAGGTCGATGAGCATCCGGTGGACACGCTGGTCGCCCGTGAGCTCGGGGTGGAAGGCGCACGCCATGACATGGTCCTTTCTTACCAGCACGGGCCGGCCCTCGTGGCTGGCCAGCACCTCGATGTCGGGGGCGGTCCGCTCCACCACGGGCGCCCGGATGAAGACCGCAGGGAACGCATCCTTCCAGCCCTCCACGGCGAGATCGCATTCGAACGACTCGTTCTGGCGGCCGAAGGCGTTCCGCTCCACCACCATGTCGAGCGCTCCCAGCAGGGGCTGGTCTCCTCCGGTCACCGCCGTGGACAGGAAGATCATCCCGGCGCAGGTGCCGAGGGTGGGGAGCCCGTCCGCGATGCGGTTACGGAGGGGATCGACCAGTCCGTAGAGGGTGGCGAGCCGCCCGATCGTGGTCGACTCTCCTCCCGGGATGATGAGGGCGTCGATGCCCTCCAGGTCGGCGGCCGTCCGGATCTCCCGGGGAACGCCACCGGAGGCGGCCACCATCCGGGCGTGCTCGCGGACGTCTCCCTGGAGGGCGAGCACCCCGACCACCGGCGCCCCGGGCGCGGTCTCTACCAGCCTCGCTCCTGCATCCGCTGGCCGGCCGGTATGTCGTCGATCTCGATCCCGACCATGGCCTCGCCCAGATTGCGGGACACCTTGGCCACGATCTCGGGATCGCGGTAGAAGGTGGTGGCCTCCACGATCGCCCGGGCCCGGACAGCGGGATCGCCGCTCTTGAAGATTCCCGAGCCCACGAAGATGCCGTCGCATCCCAGCTGCATCATCATGGCGGCGTCCGAGGGCGTGGCGATGCCACCGGCGGCGAAGTTGACCACCGGTAGGCCGCCCGCCCCGGCCACCTCTCGCAGCAGTTCGACCGGTGCCCCCATGTCGCGGGCCAGGGCCATCATCTGGTCGTCGCCGGCGGCGGCCGCCTGGGCGATCTCCCGGTTCATCCGCCGCATATGGGTGACGGCCTCGACCACGTTGCCCGTACCCGGCTCCCCCTTGGTGCGGATCATGGCCGCGCCCTCGGCGATGCGGCGCAGCGCCTCCCCGAGGTTGCGGGCGCCGCACACGAAGGGCGTGGTGAAGGCCCACTTGTCGATGTGGTGGTTGTTGTCGGCGGGGGTGAGGACCTCGGACTCGTCGATGTAGTCGACACCTAGGCTCTGGAGCACCTGCGCCTCCACGAAGTGGCCGATCCGGGCCTTGGCCATGACCGGAATCGAGACCGCCTCCATGATCTCCTGGACCTTGCTGGGATCGGCCATCCGGGCCACTCCCCCGTGCGCCCGGATATCGGCGGGAACCCGCTCCAGCGCCATGACCGCCACCGCCCCGGATTCCTCGGCGATGCTCGCCTGGTCGGCGTTGACGACATCCATGATCACGCCACCCTTGAGCATCTCGGCCAGGCCACGCTTGACCCTCAGCGTGCCGGTCGTCTCCGCCTTGGTGCCCTGTTCCATGGCGAATTCGTCCTTTCAATAGTACCAGTTGTCAGGAATATTCTACCGTGTCCAAGCCTCAGCGCAACCCTTAAGGGCGCTATCCAGCGCGGGTGGCCAGGCGGTACAGCTCGGTGTACCGGGAGATCACCTTCCCCCAGTCGTACCGTTCCACCCGGGCCGAAGAACCCGCCGCCAGTCGCTCCCTCAGCCCCGGGTCGGCCAGCACCGCCTTGAGGGCGCCGGCCAGGCCGTGCGGGTCGCCGTTCCTGAACACGAGGCCCGTCCCGCCGAGGACGTCCCCGAATGCGGGGAGGTCGCTGGCCACCACGGCACACCCGGCCGCCATGCCCTCGGCAACGGTTATCCCGAAGCTCTCACCGCCCCGGTTGGGCGCGCAGAACACGCCGCTACCGGCCAGGACGGAGCGCTTCTCCGCCTCGGACACCCGCCCCAGGTACTCGACGCCCTCGACCGGGCGTGACTCCCCGCCACCCACTATCACCAGCCGGGCGTCCGGTACCTCGGAGCGCACGGCCGGCCATGCGGACAGCAGCAGGTCCCGGCCCTTGCGAGGGTCGGGCCGGCCCACGAAGGCCACCCGGCGAGGATCGCGCTGCGCCTCGACCCTGAAGGAGCCCACATCGACGGCGTTGGGGATCTCCACCACGTCGAGACCGAGCGGCTCGACGGCGCGCCGGGCGGTCCGGCTCACCGTCGTGGCCAGCACATCCCCCAGCAACAGCCGCACCAGACCCCTCCCCCATCGGTACGCGGCGCGGAACATGGGCGACGGGTCGGCGTGGAAGGTGACCACGGTGGGTCGTCCGGTCCGGAGCGCCGCCCAGCCGACCAGGGGGACCATCGGCTCGTGTACGTGGATCACGTCGGCCCCGGCCACGGCGGCCCGAACCCGGCGGACCGCCATCGGCGACAGGGCGATGGGCGCGCGGGAGCGGTTCACCGGAAACATGACCGGGCGGCCCGCACTGGCGCCCGCGGCGCCGGCTGCCGGGCCCACCGCGAAGGCTTCCTGGCCCAGCCGCCGGAGATGCTCGACCAGCCCGAGCACCTGCTGCTGGACGCCCCCCGGGATGTCGAGGGCGTACGGGGAGACTACGGCGACCCTCAAGCATCCCCCCGGCGCCGTTCGAGTAAGTCATGGTCGGACGGCCAGTTGGGTTGCACCAGGTGCCACTGGGTGGGGGCTTCCCGGATCATGTCCTCGTACCGGTGCGCCAGCTGCTGGGTGATGCTGCCCATCCGGTCGGGGTCCTCCGGACCGGGATCCTCGATGGGAGCGTGCACGACCACCCGGTGACCAGCACCCCGTTTGAAGTACGAGACCACGGGGAGCAGGACCGCAGCGTTGCGGATCGCCAGGGCGGCCGGACCGGCCGGCAGGGTGGTCTTCTCGCCGAAGAAGTCCACTTCCACGCCGCGCCCGCCGATGTTACGGTCGGCGACCAGAGCGATCACCCGTCCCTCCAATAGGTCCTTGCGCAGTGCCCGCATCGTGGACAGGCCTTCCGCCAGCACCACCCGGATGCCGAGTTGGGCCCGCATGCCGGTGAACCACCGGGCCAGGCGGCGGTTGGCCAGCGCCTCCGCCACGGCGGTGATCCGGACTCCCGCATCCCCTGCCAAGGTGCCCGCCAACTCCCAGTTGCCCACGTGGGGAAGCGCCGCCACGATCGGCCTCCCGGACTCCTGGGCCGCCCGGACGTGTTCCAGCCCGATCAGTGTCACCCGCGACCTCACCACCTCGGCCCGCCGCGGGCGGAACCAGAGCGTCTCCGCCCAGTAGCGACCGTAGGCGCTGAACACCTCCCGGGCCGCTCGCTCCACCGCCGGCCCATCGCTCCGGCCGAACACCCTTCCCATGTGCCGGATCGCCATGGCCTTGCGCTCCCCCGCCCAGAGCCAGCAGAGCCGGCCTGCCCAGCGACCCAGGTGGCGGACGATCGGTTCGGGTAGAGCTCCGAAGATCCCCGCGCCTGCCCGGTAGGTCAGGTAGGTGAGCAGGTCAGTCACCCGCTGACAGCTGCCGCCAGGTCTTGAAGAACCGCTGGAAGACGGTTAGCCAGGTGAGGATGGCCATCAGCCACAGCATGACCGTGACCTGATCGAAGATGAACCCGGCCGCGAAGAGGATGACCCGCTCCGCCCGGCCCATCAAGCCGCCCCGACCCTCCACCCGCCCGATGTCGGCCTTGGCCCGGAGGTAGGAGATGACCAGAGATGCGCCCAGGCTCAGGACGCAGAGCACGACGAGGGCAGGGTCGCCCTCGTCGGGCGAGAGTCGGGAGGTAAGCCAGAAGGAGCAGGCCGCGAACATGGCCGTCTCGCCGATACGATCGAATACGGAGTCGAGCAGCGCACCCCGGGGTGAGTCCGATCCCGACGCCCGGGCAACCGACCCGTCCAACCCGTCGAGAGCCGAGCCGCCCAGGATGACCAGGGCGCCGATGACCACGCTGCCGGTGGCCAGCAGGGTCGATCCGACCAGGGTGACCACCAGCCCCGTCACGGTCAGGTGGGCGGGTCGCACCCCGAGGCGGGCCAGGCCACGTCCGATAGGCGCCACCACTTTCTCGACATGCTCGCGGGCCCAGACTTCGATCACGGTGGCTCCTTCCGCTCGGGAAGCTACCACAGACGGGAAGCATCGTATGATTGCCTACACTCGGATGCCCCACAAGGAAGCGGAGGAGGATGCGACCGGAGAACATTCGAAACGTGGGCCTGTTCGGCCACGGAGGTTCCGGTAAGACCTCCCTCGCCGAGGCCCTCCTCTTCAACGCCGGCGAGATCAACCGCATCGGTTCCGTAGATGCCGGCAACACGGTCATGGATCACGAGCCCGAGGAGATCGAGCGCCAGAGTTCGCTGGGGCTCGGGGTGGCGTCCTTCGATCACAACGGGACCCGGGTCAACCTCATCGACACCCCCGGGTATGCCGACTTCGTGGGTGAGGCGCTGGCGGCGCTGCGAGCCGTGGACCTGGCCGTGTTCGTGGTCTCCGCCGTGGACGGAGTCGAGGTGCAGACCGAGATCCTCTGGGAGGCCGCCCGCCTGGAGGGCATTCCCCGGGTGGTGTTCGTCAACAAGCTCGACCGGGACCGCGCCTCGTTCTCCCGCACCCTGGACGAACTCGTGGAGGCCTTCGGCAAGCGCATCGCTCCCATCCAGATACCGATCGGCGAGGAGCAGAGCCTGAGCGGGGTGGTCAGGCTGGTGTCGGGTCGCGCCTACCGCTACGAATCGGGCCGGACGGAGGGCGCGGCCACCGACGTTCCTCCCGAGGTTGCCGAGGCTTTCGAAGAGACCCGGTCAGCGCTCGTGGAATCGGTGGTGGAGACCGACGACGACCTGCTCGAGGCCTACTTCGAGGGCGAGGAGCCGTCTGCGGACCGGATGGTGGAGGTCATCCACGACGGGATGCTGGCGGGAGACATCTTCCCGGTCCTGGTGGGTTCCGCGGGCTCGCTGGTGGGAATCGACACCCTGGCCGAGTTCGTGGTCGACTTCGGCCCCGATCCCCTGGAGCGGACCATGCCCGCGACCTTGACCGGCGAGCTGGCTCCCGATGCGGACGGCCCGGCGGTGGCCTACACGTTCAAGACGTCAGGGGATCAGTACGTGGGCCGGGTCAACACCTTCCGGGTCTTCTCGGGCTCGTTCAAGCCCGACACCGTGCTCGAGAACCGCGGCGGGGACAAGCTCAAGATGTCCAGCCTCTTCTCGCTCCAGGGTAAGGAGCACACCGGGCTGCCGGAAGCGACGGTCGGGTCCATCGGATCGGTGGCCAAGCTCGACCGCCTGCGGGTCGGCGACACCCTGAGGGCCCCCGGATGCGTTACCGAGATCGCACCGGTCCGGGTGCCCCGCCCGGTACACGAGGTGACGGTATCGCCCCGCTCCACCCAGGACGAGGACAAGCTCTCGACCGCCCTGGCCCGCATCCAGGAGGAGGATCCCACCATCATGGTGGAGCGACGCGCCGAGACCAGCGAGACGGTCCTCTCCGGCCTCGGGGAGGCCCATGTCAGCGTCACGCTGGCCAAGGTGGCGCGGCTCTTCGGGGTCGAGGTCGACACGGGCGTGCCGCGCATTCCCTACCGGGAGACCATCCAGGGGCGGGCCGACGCGGAGGGCAAGCACAAGAAGCAGTCGGGCGGGCGGGGCCAGTTCGGCGTGGCCTACGTGCGGTTCGAGCCCAACCAGCGAGGCGAGGGCTACGAGTTCGTCGATCAGATCAAGGGCGGATCCATCCCCCGGAGCCTCATCCCGGCGGTCGACAAGGGGATCCGGGAGGCCCTCGAGCGGGGCATCCTGGCAGGGTACCCCGTCATCGATGTCCGGGCCACCGTCTATGACGGCAAGTACCACTCGGTCGACTCCGATGAGCTCAGCTTCCGGATGGCGGGGATCATGGCCGTCCGGGCGGCGGCCTCCGACCTGCGGGCTACCATCCTCGAACCCATCGCCGTGGTCACCATCCGGGTGCCCGAGGACTACATGGGTGACGTGATCGGTGACATCAACGCCAAGCGGGGACGGGTGCTCGGGATGGACGCCGACGGACGGAGCCGGGTCCTGAAGGTGGAGGTCCCGATGGCCGAGGTGCAGCGCTACTCCGTGGATCTGCGGTCGATGACCGGAGGACGTGGATCCTTCGACATCGAGTTCGCCCGCTACGAGCCCGCTCCCCCGCAGGAAGTGCAGCGGGTGGTGGCGGCGGCCAAGGCCGCGGCCGAGTAGGAGGGACGAGCGCAGCTCATGGAGAAGGCGACAATCCGCGTCGATGGTGAGGACGCGATCGACCTACGGATCGCATCGGGAACGGAGGGCGAGCGGGCGCTCGACATCCGGGGTCTCCGCGCCGCCACCGGGATGGTCACCCTCGATCCGGGATACGGGAACACCGCCGAGACCTCCAGCGAGGTCTCGTTCATCGACGGCGAAGCAGGGATCCTCCGCTACCGCGGCTATCCGGTGGACCAGTTGGTCGGGAACTCCACGTTCCTGGAGGTGGCCTACCTGCTGGACCGGGGCGAGCTTCCCACCCCCGATCAGATGGCGGCCTTCGAGAGTCGTATCGCGGAGTACCGAGCCCTGCCCGACGGGTTCGAGAAGGTCTTGGAGGCGTTCCCGGCCGGCACCCATCCGATGCAGAAGATCGCCACCGCGATCGCCCTCCTGGGCGCCTACTACCCGGGAACGGGAGGTTCCGAAGAGGTGGAGGCCAACCGGCTGGCTGCTACCCGCCTGGTGGCGATGATGCCTGCGCTGGTGGCCTGGTCGCACCGCAGCGACCGGGACCGGGTCTATATCGATCCCGACCCGGGACTCGGCTACGCGGCCGACTTCCTCAACATGACCTTCAACCCCGGCGGCGCGGGGTACGAGCTCAACCCGGCCCATGTCCAGGCGATGGAGGCGTTGCTGATCCTCCACGCCGACCACGGCCAGAACCTCTCCACCTCGGCGGTCCGGCTGGTCGGGTCGGGTCAGACCGACCTGTTCTCCTCGATATGCGCCGGCGTTCTGGCGCTGTCGGGTCCCCTCCACGGCGGCGCCAACCAGCGGGTCATCGAGATGCTGGAGGACATCAGGGCCGCCGGCGGGGACACCACGCTGTTCCTGGACCGGGCGAAGGACCGGAGCGACCCCTTCCGGCTCATGGGCTTCGGACACCGGGTCTACAGGAACTTCGATCCCCGGGCGCTGATCATCAAGCGGCACGCCCGCGCCCTGCTCGACAACCAGAGCAATCCCCTCCTGGACCTGGCGTTGAAGCTGGAGCAGGAGGCCTTGGCGGACGACTTCTTCATCCGGCGGCGCATCTACCCCAACGTGGACTACTACTCGGGCATCATCTACCAGGCCATGGGCTTCCCCAGCGAGATGTTCACCGTGCTGTTCGCCCTGGGCCGGCTACCGGGATGGCTGGCGCAGTTGCGGGAGATGAGGGAGTCCTCGAGCGCCCCGCTCAAGCGCCCGCGCCAGATATACACCGGCTACTCACAACGAGACTACGTGCCTCAGGCGGAGCGTTGATGGAGGGAATCCGCATTCCCGCCGAGGTGGCCAGGGAAGCGGGTGTCCCGGACGACCTCGACTCCGGGCAGTTGGGCCCGTACCGGTTCCCGTCCCCGTCTCGCCGCCGGATCGGCGCCCGCATCTACCTGGCCGCGGGGCTACTGGCCGTGTTCGGTGCGCTGGCCAACCTCGGCGCCGGCCTGTGGGTGGTCGCGATCGGGCTGCTGGCACTCGCCTACGTTCATTACCGCACGGCCTGGCCGCTGGTGATAGGCCAGGAGCGGGCGCTGGACATGGCTGCAGCCGTGGCGCCGTTCCCGGTGGGCCACGCCTCGGCGGCCCTGGGGTTCGTGGGAGGTCGGTCCCGCCCGGTCTGGAACCTCATCCTGTACTCGGCGGAGGACCCACCGCTGGCGCGGGCACTGGTACGGATCGACGCAGTCAGCGGGCACAGGGTCGACGAGGTTTACACGGAGCAACTGCAGCAACCCGACTGATCCCGCCGGGGGCTCGAGGGCTACGTTCAGCCGGGAGGCCGGGCGGCATCGACCAGCTCGGCCAGCGCCTCATCCATCGGAACGCCCCGCCGCTCTCTCTTCTCCGACCGGAGGCGAAGACCGACCGTGTCGTTAGCAGCGTCCTGGTTGCCCACCACCAGGATCGCCGGAACCTTTCCCGTGATGGCCGAGCGGATCTTCTCCCCCAGCTTGCCCGGTCCCGAGGCGGACTCGACCCGTAGGCCCCCGTCCCGGAGCTTGCCCGCAACCCGGCCGGCGTAGCCGTCGTGACGGTCGGCGACCGGCACGACCACGGCTTGGACGGGCGCCAGCCACATCGGCATGGCGCCGGCGTAGTGCTCCACCAGCACGCCCAGGAAGCGCTCCACCGAGCCGAACTTGGCGGCGTGGATCATGACGGGCCGCTCCCTCGTGTCGGCGGGGGTGACGTACTCGAGGCCGAACCGCTCGGGGAGGGAGAAGTCCACCTGGATGGTGGACATCTGCCAGCGGCGCCCGATGGCGTCTTCGACATGCACGTCGATCTTGGGGCCGTAGAAGGCGCCCTCGCCCTCCGCCACGCGGTGCGGGATGCCGGCAGTGGCGAGGGCTTGGGCGAGCGACTCCTCGGCCAACTCCCACAACTCCGGCTCGCCGACCCACTTCTCTTCCGGACGGGTCGCGAGCTCGGCCTGGAATTCGTCGAAACCGAAGTCCCGAAGGAGGCGGAGCACGAAGTCGAGGTGGAGCTGCAGCTCGGACGGCACCTGGCCGCGGGTGCAGAAGGTGTGGGAGTCGTCCTGGGTGAACCCGCGCGCGCGGAGCAGGCCGTGTACCACGCCCGACCGCTCGTAGCGGTACACGGCGCCCAACTCGGAGAGCCGTATGGGCAGGTCCCGGTATGAACGGGCGTCCGAGCGGTAGATCATCACGTGGAAAGGGCAGTTCATGGGCTTCACGCGGTACTCGTCACCCTGGTCCATCTCCAGGCCGGGGTACATGTTCTCCGCATAGAAGTCCAGGTGGCCTGACGTCTGCCAGAGATCGGCCCTGGCCAGATGGGGCGAGAACACGAAGTCGAAGCCGTAGGTCTCGTGGATGCGCCGGCTGTAGTCCTCTGCGAGGCGCCTCAGCATCCCGCCCTTCGGGTGCCATACCGCCAGGCCCGGGCCGAGGCCGTCCGGGAACGAGAACAGGTCGAGTTCGCGGCCCAGCTTGCGGTGGTCCCGGCGTGCCGCTTCCTCGATCCGGTGGAGATAGGTCCGCAGCGCCTTGCCCGACTCCCAGGCGGTCCCGTAGATGCGCTGGAGTTGGGGACGTTTCTCGTTCCCCCGCCAATATGCCCCCGCTGTACGGGTCAGCTTGAAGGCCTTCAACCTTCCGGTTGAAGGTAAGTGTGGGCCCCGGCACAGGTCCACGAACCCCTCGTTCCGGTAAACGGACACCACATCCCCGGATTCGACCTCCGACTCGTCCACCGAGCGGATTATCTCGAGCTTGTAGGGGTGCTCGCTGAACAGGTCCAGTCCCTCGGCCCGCGACATCTCCTCCCGGACGAAGGGCTGATCGGCCGCGACGATGCGCTCCATCTCCTCTTCGATGGCGTCCAAGTCGTCGGGCGTGAACGGCCTTCCGATGTCGAAGTCGTAGTAGAAGCCGTCGGTGATGGCGGGTCCGATGGCGAAGGTGGCGCCCTCGAAGAGTTCGAGGACCGCCTGGGCCATTATGTGGGCGGCCGAGTGACGGAGGACATGGCGGCCCTCCTCCGACTCCGGGGTGATTACCGCGAACCGTCCCCCGGCATGGATCGGCTGCTCCAGGTCCATCAGGACGCCGTCGACCGACACCGCGACGGCCGCGGCGGCCAGGCGCGGGCCGATCGTTCCGGCCACCCGGAGTCCGGTCACTCCGGCCTCGTGGCGGATCAGGGTTTGGTCGGGGAGAATCAGTTCAATAGTCATAGCCGGGTCCGGGCAGGTGGCGGCGCCATCGTAATCCGGTAATCCGCCACGCACCCGGAGTCAACCACTTCGAGTCCTTCGGTAGGCGCGGTCGGTGTGTTCGGTTGCGAAGCCGAGGCGCCGGTAGAGCTTCACGGCGGCGATGTTGGCCGAGTCCACGTAGAGGATCGCTCTGGTGGCTCTCCTGTGGCGCGAGAGGTAGTCGAGCCCTTCAAGTGCGATGGCGCGGCCCAGTCCCCGGCCGAGGAAGGCGGGATCCACCGCCAGCACGTAGATCTCGCCCAGGGCGCCCCCGTCAGGCGCCGGCGTGTCGTGGACCTTGGTCCAGTGAAATGCGACCAGCCGGTGATCGACCCAGCCGGTGCGTACTCCGCGCGCATCGAACCACGGCAGCGAGGTGCGCCGCTCCAGGTCCTGCAGCGACCATTCGCCCTGCTCGGGATGACCGTCGAAGGCCCGGTTGTTGACCTCGATCAGGGCCCGGGCATCCCGCCGGACGTCGAAGCCGGCGAAGCGGACGCCCGCCGGGGGCCGGACGGTGCCGGGAACGGGAAGCCTCACCGCCATCCGGTACAGGTCCCGTTCGTGGGTGAAGAGCGCCGGCGGCTCGATGTCCGGGGCGTGGAGCCATAGGACTGTTTCCTCGATCCCGGCGGCATCCAGGCCGCGGGCCACGTCATTCAGGAACCGATCCTGCTGCCCGGAGCCGTCGGCCACCTCCAGCGTCCAGACCCGTCCGTCGGGGTTGGGGGCGGCGAAGGCGTACGAGACGAGCCTTCCGTGTGACCGCGCGGCGTAGCCGAGGCCTCCCCCGTCGGGGTCGCTCATGGCTGCTCGCAGGACCTCTCCGAAAGGCGGGGCCCCCTGCTTCTCGGTGACCGTGGCGATGAGGTTTGCCAACTGGACTCCGAGTTCGCCGGGCGAAGCGGGACTTACCTCCATTGGCGCCCGAGGGTACAACTATCCTCCGGGAGAGTTGGCGTCGGAGGGTTAGTGCCGTGACCTGGTCGGACGATCGGAAGCCGCCGGAGGGTACCCGCCGTCCGGGAGACTCCCGCTGGTCGGGAGTCCGCCGAGCCGAGCAGGTGCCGGTTACCGATGCGATGGTCACGCCCCGATCGGAGTCCGGCGAGACTCGGGCTGGTGCGGGCTCTCGGGAGGGCGAACCCCGATTCTGTCCCCAATGCGGCCAGCAGTGGGTGCCCGATACCTCCGTCTGCCGGTCGTGCCGTCACCGGATCGGGCGGCTCGAACCCTCCGCCCGGACGGGACGGTTCGCTACCGGCCCGGGCTCCATGCGGCGGATCGGCCTGGTCCTCGCGGTGGTGGTCGCCCTGGTGCTCGGGCTCCGGACCCTGACCAGCCGTGACTCCTCGGAGGCCCCGGAGCCTGTTGTCGAGACCACATCCGTGGAGCGCGACGCGGCCGCTCTGCAGTTGTACGCAGATGAGATCTCGCTGCTGGCCCTGGACGTGGCGGATGCGATGGACACCGGGCGGCAGATCAACGACGGTTGGGACAGCGGTAGCCTCGAATACGACGCGGCGGTCCAGCAGATGAGCACCCTGGTCTCCCGGGTGAGCGTCCTTCCCGCCCGGCTGGCTCGGGTGGCTACGCCACCGGGGATCAATACCCGACTCCAGCAGGGTCTGGCCGGCTCCGTCGCCGCCCTCGTCTCGGCGGCCGAGACCATGCAGGAGGGCCTGGAGTCGACCGACACCGGGGAGACCCGTCGCGCCGGCCTGCTGGCCTTCGAGACGGCTGCCTTCGAGTTCGGTCTTCTCGTCGGCCAAGTGGCTACGGCGGCGGAGGAGATGCGGCCGGCTCCGGACGTCGGCGAAGGCGACGTCGAGGGGTAGCCCGTTCCGGCGTGTCTCCCGGCTGCCCCCGCCGGCGCCGGGAGTTGGACTCGCGGCCCAGCGCCTGGGTCAGCACGCCGGTGAGCACGACAGCGCCGCCTACCACGGTGGCGATGCTCGCCGTCTCGTCGAATATCCACCACACCCAGAGCGGCGCCAGCACGATCTCGGTCATCGATATGAGCACCGACTCGGCAGGCCTCACGTAGCGCGCCCCGACCGTGTACACCGCCAACCCGCCGGCCAGGGCGACTCCTCCCAGCCAGAAGGCGACCGCCAGGTCGCGGGGGGCCGGGACGGTGCCGCCGATCAGCCATGCCGTGGCCGCCGCCGTGATCAGGCCCGACACCGCGATGGCCGGCAACATGTCGACATGCCTGCGGCGGCGCTGCAGCACCGTGAACACGGCGAATCCGAGTGCAGCCAGGAAGGCCAGGAAGGTCCCCATCGAGACCCCCTCCGACCCGGCCGGGCCGTTCATCACGGCGATCCCGGCCAGCACCAACGCCATCGCCAGCCAGGTGATCCGGGTGATGGGTTCTCTCAACACCACCCATCCCAGCAGCCCCGCCAGCACGGGCGCCATGCTGAAGAGGAACACCACCTCCGCCACCGTGGTGAGCCTGAGGGCGTACACGAACGCGATCGAGGACATGGAGATGGAGGCGCCGGCGATGACCCCGTCGGCGCCTATGTCCGCGAACGAGCGGACGAACCCGCGTCCCCGCCGCATGGCCACCCAGGCGCCTATCACCAAGACCTGGGCGATGGCCCGATAGAACAGGATCTGCCAGGTGGTGGCGGTGTCCATGATCCGAACCCCGAGACCGAGGGTGCTCCACAGGGTCCCGGCGGCGGCCACCAGCAGGATTCCTCTGGCGCGGGCGGGCAATACGGTGGCTGTCCGGCGCATCATGCTGGCGGGCTTCTAGAAGTTCCCGGTCATGGCCCGGATCCAGACCACGATGTCATCAAGGATCATCCCGCCCGCCGGCTCCTGAAGGGAGGCGTGGCGGGCGCCCGGGTACAGTCGCCGCTCGACGTTGGGAAGCCGGCCCAGAGCGACGGTCGTTGCCGGTGGCACCAGAGTGTCGTCCGCGCCGTGCGTCAGCAGGCAGGGGGCGGTGAAGCGGTCGACCGATGCGGTGACCCGGTCCATGGTGTTGAGCAGATGGGCGCCCAGCCGGACAGTGGTGCCGCGTTCCAGCAGTGGGTCGGCGAGGTAGCCGGCGACTGTGGCGGGGTCGCTGAATATCTGGTGGGGGTTGATCGGGTTGGCGAGGGTCAAGGTGGGAACCAGCCCGGCCAGGATCGGGGAGGCCCTCCGTTTCCAGGTCGGCACCACGGCGTCCACGGCGGGCGCATTGAGGACCACCAGATCGGGTTGGCGATGGCGCGACATGGCATAGTCGATGGTGAGCAGGCCCCCGACGGAGTGGCCCAGCACCACTCTCGGAAGGCCACGGTCCGGCAACCGGGCCAGGTTGTCCGACAGCTGGAACAGGTAGGTGTGCCAGTGCGCTATGTCGGCCCGGGTCCCCCCGGACGCTCCGAAGCCCATGAGGTCGAAGGCGTGAGTGTCGATACCGGCTGCCGCCAACCGGGCGCCGACGTTCCGGTAGCGCCCCGAGTGCTCTGCCAAGCCGTGGACGATCAGGAGGGAGGCCCATGGATCCTCAGCCTCCCACCGGCGGCGCAACTCGGTGACACCGCCGCGGGTGGTGACGATCTCCATGCTGGTGGCGGGCGGGGCGGTCATTCGAAAGAAACCTTGCCTGGGAGCCGGAGTGGTCCGTGGCCACGAATCTGGCCGCCACTCTAACGGTCTGTCCGTGAAGCGGCGCCAGGTTGTCAGGCGGAAGACCACCTGGAGCGTGGGGCTCCCTCTACCCGGACATGCTCCGCGCCCTATCGGTCAGCCGGGTCACGAGCGGTGGCCCGGTGTGACGGGTCGGGACCAGCGCGGATCCGGACGGTGGCGCGGAGTCGAGGCCGTACTTGTAGACCAGGTGCAGGTAGTCCCGCCGGTACAGCAGCCGGATGTCCACGTCGGGATACCGGGCCCGGAACAGGCGGACCTTGCGCTTCTTCTTGGTGACCAGGCTCTGCTTCATGGTGGTGATCTCCACGAAGACGTCCTCGTCCGGCAGGTAGAAGTCAGGGGTGAAGCTCTTGGTGGGCCGACCATCTTCGTCCCATTGGATGGGGAACGACCGGGGCTCGTACTCCCAGCGCACGTGGTAGAAATCGAGCAGCCGGGCGAACTGGATCTCGCTGTGGTGGGCGAAGGCGACGCCTCTAGGGGAAGATGTGACCGGACTCGGGCCGGAGGAGGTCAGCTGGTGGCCGCCTCGGGATCGGATTGGAGTTCAGCAAAAGGGAGCTCGGCCTGCACCGCGCTCGGAGCGAAGTCCAGCAACTCACCCTCGAGGTCTCGTTGAATCCGCCCCACGGCGATGGCGAACACTCCCTGACCGCGCTGGAGAGCGTCCATCAGGTACTCCTGGGTTCCCTCGCGGTCGAAGCTGGCCAGAATGGTGGCGCCGTCGCTGATCAGGTTGGCTTCGGAGAGGGGCTGGTCGATCTCCTGCTCGCGGAGCCATTCGACCGCCTGCCGGATCCGGTTGAGGTGGAGGCCTGTGTCGAGGAGACCCTTGATAACCCGTAGCCGGACGAGGTCGGAGAAGGAGTAGAGCCGCTGGGTCCCGGATCCCTGCGCCGCTATCAATGAAGGCTGCAGCAACTCGGTGCGGTCCCAGTAGTCGAGCTGGCGATAGGTGATGCCGGCCAGCTTGCATACCTGGGGCGCCCGGTAGCCCTCCATCCCCACGGTCGGGTTCTCGGTGTTGGTATCTCGGTCCATCGGAACGGGACTCCCTCCCCGGTGGGTCGACGCCGACCCGTAATTACCTGGTCATTACAGCCAGGTAATTACCTGTTTGCGAGCCGTACGATAGACCATCGGGAGCCGTGTTCCAACGGTTTCCGAGGGGATACCGGCAGCCCGGGCGCAGGTTTCCCGGGTCGGGATGACTAGCCGGTTCTGAAGTCCTCGGGCGAGAGATCTTCGAGGAACTCCCGGAACGCCTCCACTTCCGCCTCCTGGTGATCGTCCTTGATCTCGATGCCGGCGTCGTCAAGGACCTCCGGAGTGGCGAATACCGGCGCTCCGGTACGGGCGGCGAGGGCGATGGCGTCGGAGGGGCGGGAGCTGACATGGATCTCCTCACCGTCCCGCGAGAGAACCAGGTCTGCGTAGTAGACGCTGTCCCGCAGCTCGGTCACCGTCACCCGGGTCACCTGTCCCCCCAAGACCTCGGTCGTGATCCGCAGCAGGTCGTGGGTGAACGGGCGGGGGGTGTCGACGCCCTCGAGGGCGTAGGCGATGGCGGTGGCTTCCATGGCCCCGATCCAGATGGCGAGAAAGCGCTTGCCGTGCGACTCGCGCAGCAGGACTATCGGCTGGTTGGTCGGGTACTCGATCCTGACCCCGATGAGATCCATGGGAACCGACTCGCTCATGGTGCGAGCCTATTCACCACGAGCCGGCTCTGCAATGGGCACCAGTGCGGACGGGTCGGCCGCGAAGGAGGCAAAGTCGAGGATGGCCCACAAAGACCGCAGGTTGCGGAACTCGCCCTTCCAGTCGAGACCGTATCCCACCAGGAACTCATCCCCGACCTCGAAGCCCCGGTACTCGATGGGTACGTCAACGATGCGCCGGGTGGTCCGGTCCAGCAGCGATACCGTCTGGAGGCTGGCGCAATCGCGTTCCTCCATCATCTGGCGGAGCAGGCGGAGCGTGAGGCCGGTGTCCACGATGTCCTCCACGATGAGCACGTGACGGGCGGCGAGGTTGGTGGCGGTGTCCATGGCCACGCGCACCCGGCCACCCTCCCCGAACTTGGTCAGCCCGAGAAAGTCGGCCTCGCACTCGATGGGGATCCGGCGGATCAGATCTGCCAGGAACACCAGGGACCCCGACAGCACGCACACCAGCACGGGCCGCAGGCCCCGGTAGTCGTGGGCGATGCGCTCTCCCAACTCCGCGATCCGCTCGGTGATGTCGGCTTCGCTTATCGCCTCCGCAGCGATCATTGTTCGCCCCTCAGTCCTTGCCAGTACTTCCATACCCACGCCAGCGCGTCGCGGATACCCGGAAGCTCTACCTGACGTTCAATGCGTTGGGTCACGGGAGCGGCGGGAACCTCGGCTTCGGGGTCGACAGCGGACGGGCTGGCTCCGGTCCCCGGCGCATCGGCGGCCACAGGCTCCACGGTATCCGGCGGAGGCTGCTCCGCCCGAGCCGGGAAGACCTCGAAGTCGGTACCGGGCTGTGCGGCGACACCGCCTGCCAGCGGCCGTCTCAGGTCGGATGTGGCCGGGACCAGGGTCAACGGCCCGAAGCCGTCGAAGCCGTAGTCGAGCAGCAGGGTGACGTCGGCGAAATGGTCCTGGGAGCCCAACACCACCACGTAGATCTCGCGTTGATCCCGCTGGGCCACCGCCGAGAGCGTCTGGAGGGCGCGGCCGGTGTAACCGGTCTTGATGCCGAGCGTGCCCGGATAGGTGGCGAGCAGGTCGTTGCGGTTGACGGCCACCCGTGACTCCCCTTCGGGTGTGGGCGGGAGGCTGAAGCTCCGGGTGGCGGCGATCCGGGAGAACGCCGGGTTCTGCATCGCGGCGACCGAGATGCGGAGAATGTCGCGGGCCGAGCTGTAGTGGTCGGCATGATCGAGGCCGTGCGGGTTGACGAAGTTGGAGTCGGTGAGGCCGAGCCGGTTGGCCTCCCGGTTCATCATCTCCGCAAACCCCGCTACCGACCCGCCCACGTGCTGGGCAAGCGCCACAGCCGCATCGTTGGCGCTACGGAGGATCAGGGCCGCCAGGAGCTCCTCGACCGTCCAGGCCGCCTCTCCTGCCACCAGGCCGATCTCCGACTCGCCCACCGAGGCCGCCGTGTGGGTGATGGTGACGAGGTCGTCCGCGCCCACGGTCTCGAGCACCACCAGAGCGGTCAGTATCTTGGTGACCGAGGCGACCGAGCGGAGGGAGTCGGCGTCCATCTCGGCCAGTACCTGCCCGTACGTGTCGTCGTACACGATCCATGCCTCGGCCGTGACCTCCGGAGGATCCGGTGCGAGCAGCCCCAGGTCCGTCGGATGGTGGGCCCGGCCGGGCGGGGCCGCCACGAGCAGGACCGCCAGGCTGGTTGCTGCGAGCAGAGCACCTGCCCGGAGTCTTCGCATGTGGAGGTCAGTCCTCGCCGAGGAGCGCCTTTACGTCCGCCTGGAGGAAGGACTGGGAGAGCAGCCGGATCGCCTCGGCCCCCCGGCTCAACGTCCTGGCGGCCTGGCGCCGGCTGGCCTGGCTCGGGCTCAGGCGCATAGCGAGGGTGAGCCTGTCGAGCAGTTCGACCTGGCGGGAGACGGCCTGGCGAACCTGGCGGATGTGCCGGGGTTCTAGACCCTCCGCGAGCAGCACCCCGCACTGGCGGGCCACGGCCACGTCCCCGGTGGTGAACTGGTGGGGGCCCTCGTCGTTAAGCGGGGCCAGCAGACCGTGGTCGAGGAGTTGGCGAACCTGGGCGGGGGTCAGGTCGGACCGTCGGGCCAGTTCGTTCAGGCTGAATGTCTCGTCGGCGATCTCGGGGACCGGTAACGGCTCCTCGGTGTCCACCCCTCCGGCCGGTATCTCGCCCCTCTCGAGCCGGGTCAGCTGCGACTTGATGACCTTGAGGGGAAGGAAGTGGTCACGCTGCTGGCGAAGGATGAAGCGGAGCCGGTCGACGTCGGACTGGCGGAAATGCCGGTATCCGGACGGCGACCTGGCCGGGTGGACGAGGCCATTGGTCTCGAGGAATCGGATCTTGGAGGTGGTCACGTCGGGGAACTCGTCGTTGAGCAGCTTCCGGACCCGGCCGATGGTGAGGGTCGGAGAATCCGTCATCGTCCCCGGGCCAGCAGGAGCCGGAACATCCCGATCATCAGCTCGTCGCCGGGAAGGATGGTGGTGCTCTCCGCCCGCCTGCCGTTCACGTAGGTCCCGTTGGTGGATCCCAGATCGGTGAGGGTCATTCCCGTGTCATCGAGCGTTAGCAGGCAGTGGCTCCGGGAGACGGTGATGTGGTCGAGGGCGATGTCGTTGTACGGATGGCGCCCGATCCGGGTGTCGCCGGACGGTACCCGCCACGACCGGCCGGCCTGCTGGCCGCTTCGTACTATCAGCTTGTAGGACGGGCCGCCCTCATCCGACCCGGGCTGGCCGGTCCCGATGGGATTCCCCTCGTCATCGAAGAGATCGAGGACCTCGGTCACGTCCCCAGGAGAGGTGGCATCCTCACCGGGCTGGCGGCCGGTCACGTCCGGCGCCGGGTGCGAGTCATCCATACCGCGAGTGTAGTTGTAGAGACCCACGACCGGGGACGCTTTCTTTGGAACTGTTTACAGGTGCTCAAACAGTCGGGCATTGTCGAGCAACGATTTCACATCCGTGGCTCGTCATTAAAGTTTAGCTAGAACCTTTGGGTGGATGGACTCAGCCCCGAGCACGGCGGAGATCGCCCAGGTAGCGCCAGGTCACGATGAGGTACAGGATCAGGCCCAGCACACCGAGGATCGTGGCCACGACCTCCCAGAAGAGGGGCATGAAGCTGGTAGCGGTCAGGTAGTAGAAGGGCACCGCGAAGAAGATGAGCGCGGTGGCCGTCTTACCCATCCGCCGGACCGGCACCCGGATGTTGCGGCGTACAAGGTAGTAGATGGTCGTGGGTCCGATGATCGCCTCCCGGACGATCAGGGACCCCCCCAGCCACAGCGGGACCAGACCTGCCACCATTCCGCCCACCACGCCTGCGAAGACCACCAGCCGGTCCGCCACCGGATCGAGCATCTTGCCGATCTCGGACACCTGGTCCAGACGACGGGCCAGCATGCCGTCGAGCAGGTCGGTCACCGATATCAATCCGAGGAGAACGGCGGCCAGGAACGGGCGGTCGAGACCCAGCAACACCCACAGGAAGACGGGCAGGGCCAGGATCCTCAGGACGGAGATCAGGTTGGGCCAGGTCCAGAGTCCGGCATCCTGGGTAGCCGGCTGGTCGGTTGTTGCCTCGCTCACACCGGCGCGTCCTCCCATCGGTAGCAAGCTACCAAATGGCCGGGGTTGGCCTCCTCGAGGGGTGGATGGTCGCTGGAGCGGCAGATGTCGGCTGCCATTGGACACCGATCGATGAAGCGGCACCTGGGCGGCGGGTTGATCGCCTTGGATATCCCGCCGCGGATGTCAGCTCCCTCCCGGTGGTGGGCGGGATCGGGAACCGGCACGGAAGCCAGCAATGCCCTGGTGTAGGGATGCTGCGGGTTGCCGAGGATCTCCTCCGTCTCCCCCATCTCCACGATCTTGCCGAGATACATGACCGCGATCCGGTCGCACATGTAACGCGCCACCGCCAGGTCATGGGTTATGTAGAGGTAGGAGACGTCCAGTTGCTCAGCCAGCTTCAGCATCAGGTCCATGATCGAGATCCGGATCGAGACGTCGAGCATGGAGGTGGGTTCGTCGGCGACCACGAAGGCCGGGTCGACCACCAACGCCCGGGCGATGGCGATCCGCTGCCTCTGCCCTCCCGACAGCTCGTGCGGGTAGCGGAACAGGAAGGTCGATGGCGGCGTCAGCCCTACCAGCTCCAGGAGCCGCATCGCCCGTTCCTCGCGTTCCCTCACGCTCCCGATCCGCTGCACGGTCAGGGGTTCCGCGATCGTGTCGTACACGGTGCGCCGCGGGTTGAGCGACTCGAAGGGATCCTGGAAGATCATCTGCACCCGGCGCCGGAAGCGTCGCAGGTCCTCCTTGTCGGTGATGCCGGCCATGTCGACCATCTCGCCGTCCTGCTCGATCATGATCCGTCCGGAGCCGGCCTCGAGCAGCTTCACCATCAGCTTCCCGGTGGTGCTCTTGCCGCAGCCCGACTCCCCCACCAGGCCGAGGGTCTCGCCCGGGGCGATGTCGAAGCTGATCCCGTCCACCGCGTGGACGTACTCGGTTGCCCGGCTGAAGGCATTGCGGGCGATCGGGAACCGCTTGGTCAGGTTCTCCACCCTGACCAGTGGCCGCGTCATGCCTCTACGCCCTTGCTAATCCGGACCGGTACGCTCCCCCAGTTCCAGCAGGCCACGCCATGGCCGGACTGCGGGTCGATGACCTCGATGGCCGGGTTCTCCTCCCGGCAGCGCTGGTCGGCGTAAGGGCAACGGGGATGGAACCGGCATCCCGTGGGCGGATCGACCAGGTTGGGCGGCTCGCCCTCGAGCGGCGCCAGCACGCGGCGGGGCCCGGTCACCGACGGGGTGGACCGCAGCAGCAGGTAGGTGTAGGGATGGCGAGGCCGGGAGAACACCTCCGCGGTCGGGCCCAGCTCCACGAGGCGGCCCGCGTACATCACGCCCATCACCTCGGTCACCTCGGCGATGACCGCGATGTCGTGGGAGATGTAGATGATGCTCATTCCCAGCGCGGTCTGGACCTGCTTCAACTCCTGGAGGATCTGGTCCTGCACTATGACGTCGAGGGCGGTGGTCGGCTCGTCCGCGATGATCACCTGGGGGTCGCACGATAGGGCCATCGCGATGACCGCCCGCTGCCGCATTCCCCCCGAGAACTCGTGCGGGTAACGATCCACCATCGCCCGGTTCAAGCCGACCAGATCGAACAACTCGCCGACCCGGTCCCGGATCTGTTCCTCTGTCAGTTCGCCCCCGAAATGGGTGACCATCGCCTCCCGGATCTGCTCGTAGACGGTGTACACGGGGTTCCATGCGTTCATGGCGCCCTGGAAGACCATGGCGATGTCCGACCAGCGGCGGCTTCTCATCTCGTCCTCGGTCATGTCGAGGAGATCGACCCCGTTGAGACGGACAGATCCGCCTCGGAACTCGGCGTTCTCGGGTAGCAATCGCAGGAGCGACATCGCCACCGAGGTCTTGCCACAGCCGGACTCCCCCACCAGTCCCAGTGCCTCGCCCTTGCGCAGCTCGAAGCTAACCCCGTCGACCGCGGATACCCATCCGATGCTGGTCCGGTAATGCATGCTGAGGCCGTCCACCTCCAGGAGCGGGGCGGTGTCCGAGGCACCGGCGACCCGGTCCGCGGCCTCGGCCCGGGCGGAACGTAGGTAGCTCGCCATCCGGCCTGCCGCTTGCCCGCCCAGTGCCGCTCCTGAGGCGAATCCCAGAGCACGCACGATGACCGTACCGATGGCCAGCTCGCCCCCGACCGCGCCCCAGATGAGCTCGACCAAGAACATACCCAGCCCGGCCATCAGCCCGTGGGTGGGGAACCGATGACGGGCGGCCAGACCGGATACGAGGGCGCCGAGGAATCCGGGCAGCAGCAAGGCCACCAGGATCACCAGGTACCCGGGCCGGTACTGGCCCTCCGCGGGGGTTATCCACGCTCCCAACCACAAGTTGAGCAACGCGATGACGGCGACCCCGAGGACGATCGCCGGCAGGTTCAGCCGGGGCGGACGGGACGCCGGGGTCGCGCTCATCCGTTCCCCCGCAGCATCGGTGTGCCTCCGGGGCCGTGGCAGGCCGGATACGCCATGGTCCTCGTGTCAGCCGCGGTCATCGCTTCCTCAGCCTGGGATTGACCACCTCGTCCATGGCCCGGCCGACCAGGAAGAACGCGGCGGCGAGGAGGGACACGCACATCCCGGCCGGGAACACCAGCCACCAGAAGCGCATGCCGGTGAGGAAGTACCCCTGGTTCCTGGCCAGTTCGATCATCAACCCCCAGCTCATGTCGATGTTGAGCAGGCCGAGGAAGGAGAGAACCGCCTCGGTCTGGATGGCCGCGGTGACGGTGAACATCATGTACAGGAAGCTGAGCGGCATCACGTTGGGTATCACGTGGACGGCTATGACACGGAACGTGGAGCCACCCGCCACCCGCGCAGCCTCGATGAAGGGCTTGACCTTCACCGCCAGGGCCTGCGACTTGAGGACGATGGCCACTCCGCCGAAACCCGACAGCACCCCGATCAGGATGGCCAGGTGCCACAGCTCGAAGCGAAACACCGAGCTCATCACGATGAAGATGGCCAGCGCGGGGAGCATCAGCAACAGATCGGCCAGGCGCATGAAGAACGAGTCGATCCAGCCGCCCAGATAGGCGGCCACTGCGCCGACCGAGGTGGCGAAGAGGACGGTGACCAGGGCCGCCACCATTCCGAGCAGGAACGCTCCCTGGGCGCCTTTCATGAGTTGGGACAGGATGTCGCGCCCCAGCGGGTCGGTTCCGAGCAGGTGCCGCCCGTAGGGACCTGTGGGTTGCTCCCGGATCTCGGCGACGTCTCCGAGGAGCAGGGGAGATCCGTCAGGGTTCGAGTAGAGCAGCGCCTCGCGTATCGACATCTCCGTCGCCGGGTCCGAGACCTCGTTGACGACCGTCTTGTGGAGGACCGGCGGGTTCGCCTCGTTTCCCACCACGGGGTGGTAGGTGGAGGCGTCCCACACTCCGCCGAGCGTCACCCCGATCACTACCAGCAGGGCGGCTGTGAGTCCGACCGTCAACGGGAGGGTGACCCTCCGCTCGTGGCGCAGCCGCCCCAGCAACGGCCAGACCACCCATGCCACGATCGGCCACACCACCAGGAACAGGGCGGTGCCGGAGTACCAACGCATGCCGGACATCAGGACGGGATGTATCAGGGCCATCAGCGCGAAGAACAGGATGATGGCCAGCCCCACCAGGCCGACCCGGTTCGTCCGGAACAGGTTCCAGTTGTTGGTCACGCCGGCCCACACCAGGTTGGCCCGGATCCTCCACAGCGAACCCTTCGCGGCCACGGGGGTCGCCGGCCGGGCCTCCAGCAGATCCGTCATCGCACGGGTTCCGGCATCGTCACTCCCCCGTGACCCTGATGCGGGGGTCGAGGAACATGTAGAGGATGTCCACCACCAGGTGCCCGACCATGGCCATGACGCCCACGAACGAGAAGGCGGCGATGGCCAGGTTCGTGTCCTGCCCGACGACCGACGTGAACAGGAGCTCTCCCATGCCGGGCCACGAGTAGACGGTCTCGGTGATGATGCCCCCGTCGATGACGGTCGCCACTGCGATCACCAGGCTGGTGGTGACCGGGAGCAGGGCGGTCCGGGCCGCATGGCGGTCGCGCACCGTCTTCTCCGCCAGGCCCTTGGCCCGGGCGGTCAGGATGAAGTCCTCCCGCATGGTCTCCAGCATGGAACTCCGGGTCAGGAGCATGATCCCGGCGAAGCTGATCAGCGTGATCGTGACAACCGGGAGGATCATGTGGTGCAGAATGTCCCCGGCGTACAGCCGCCGGGCCGACCCGAAGTCGCTCAGGTACCAGAACCAGAGCATCACCACGGCCAGCGCGCCATAACCCACCCAGACGGTCCTCGTCCGCAGGGCGGAGTCCCTGATGCGGCGGGACACTATCCACAGCGTGAGCGCGGCAATCCCGCTCACCAGCATCACCCCGAAGATCACCATGAACACATGGTTGGAACTGAAGGGAGCGTCCACCCACTCCTGCGGATCGAGGAACTTGTTTATCGGCACCACGTCGGCGTAGAAGGCGAAGAACCAGATCAGCATCAGCGCGAACCAGGGGTAGAACACCGTGTAGAGGAACACGCTGCCGATGGTTATGGCATGCTCGCCCCTCCGGCCCCGCCTCCAGGCGATGAACTTACCGGCCACGAACCCGAGGATGTAGTAGCTCACCAGCACCGTGAGGAACAGCACCAGGGTCCGCGGCAGTCGCTCCAGGATGATGTCGGACACCGGGCGCGGGTACTGGAGGAAGGAGAACCCGAAGTCTCCGCGGAAGAAGTTCCACACGTAGCTGGTGTATTGCTCCCACAGCGGCTTGTCGAGGCCGAGACGCTCGATGGCCAACTGCGCAGCCTCCGGCGGGATGTTGGGATTGGTGGCGAACCGCTGCTTGACGGTATCGCCGGGCAGGGCGGTGAGAAGCAGGAAGGTGAGCGTCAGGAAGATGATGAACAGCACGAACATCTGCACGGTGCGCCGCGCAATGTATCGAATCATCTCATCGCAGCCTTCCCCTCGCTGCTCCCGTCTTGCTCCGGGCGGTCGGGCGAGGCGGTGGGATGGCCGTCAGGCCTGTCCCACCGCTCTGTCCTCTGGCGATCGCTACTGCGCCAGGTTCACCGCTCCGGGCAGCCCTTGGAAGTTCTGCAAGCCGTCGAGAGTGGTGGTGCTGGGGAACTCCAGGGTATTCCGGAATGCCTCGAGTACGGGCGTCGTGAACAGGACCACGTACGGGACGTCCTGGGCGAGCACCGCGTCCATCTGGCGCACGATGGAGGCCGCCTCGTTGATGTCGGTCTCCGCCTTCAACCGATCCGCCATCGCGTCGAACTCCGGGTTGGCGTAGCCGGGGATGTTGAACCCGCCGGCGGTGGCCGAGTCGGCGCGCGAGTCGAAGAAGTCGGCAACGTAGTCGGGGAAGATGGTGAGACCCCATCCGAGGATGTACATGTCCCAGTCCACCGGCCCGAACACCTTGTCCACGATCACGGAGAAACCGGTGGGCTCCGCCGTCAGCGGTATGCCGAGGTCGTTGGCCCAGTCGGCGATGAACAGGCTGTACGTTGCCCGTAGCGGGTCGTATCCGGGCCCGGGGGCCAGCAACTCGAGATCGCCGACCAGCGTGCCGTCCGGACCCCGCAGGCCTTCACCCTTGGGGATCACGTCCCGGTTGTCGGGGTTCCATTGGGGTTCGACGTCCCATGTCCACCCGGCGTCCTTCAGGATCTGAACGGCTGAATTGACCCGCTCCTCCTGGCTCTGGCCCGCGCACCAGGCATCCAGTTCCGGGTTGGCCCAGAAGGCGTTGCCGGGAGGCACCATGGAGTTCAGGGGGATGGCCACGCCCTGCAGGACGTTGGTCGCCATGAACTCCTTGTCGATCATGCACGCCATCGCCTGGCGGAAGGCCACGTCCGAACCGGGGAAACTCCGGGTGTTGAAGGCCAGGTAGCGGAAGCCGTTGGAAGCGTTGGCGATCACGTCGAGGTCACCCGCTTCCAGGACCGTGGACTGGAGACCGCGCTGGAGACCCAGCGGGTTGAGCAGGAAGTCCACCTCCCCGTCGCGCAGGGCCAGGACCGCCGCATCCTGGGTGTCGTACACCGAGTAGATGGCGTCGCCCGCGTGAGGCCCGCCGACCGAGTCGGCGATGACGTCTCCGGACGTGTCGCCCACCTGCCAGCTCACGTCGCCCGAGAAGGTGACGCCTCCGGACGAGTAACTGGTGGTCTGCGCTCCCTGGTCGTTAGCGTTCGCGTTCGCCACGCTCCGGGCGAAGGCGCCGGGCTCGCGGCGGTCGAAGACCATGCTCCCGCCGGATAGCGCACCCTCGCCGGACACGGCGTAGAGCTCGCCGGCGTCGCCGGATGCGGCCACGTGCGGGCCCCAGTGGGCCTCGGAGAAGACCGCGGCCTGGGCCGCGCCGAACTGCCACTGGGCCAGGCCCGGCTGCGAACTCCACGTGTACCGGACGGTGTAGTCGTCGAGAGCCTCGACGGAGATCAGGCCCTCGGCTCCTTCGTTCTCCTCTGTGTCCGGATCGTCCTCCCTGGCCAGCGGTAGCAGGGAGAACCAGTTGCCGCCCATCTGGAGACCCTTGACCGCGTTGAAGGTGAAGGCCACGTCGTTGGCGGTGATCGGTGAGCCGTCGCTCCAGACCAGACCCTGCCTCATGTTTACGTCGATCACCCAGTTGTCGCCTGAGGCGGCGCCCAGCGGGGGCTCGACGTCGGCCGCGAGGTTCGGCACCACCGTGTAACTCGGGAACGTCGATCCGTACAGGGTCGGGATGGCAGGTGACAGCACGTACTGGTTCCACACGTCCGCCTCCGTGTCGAGGTAGGCCCACGGGTTGTCGGTGGTCGGGTCGCTGAAGATGGCCAGCTTGTAGGTGAACGGACCGGCTTCCGTCATGGCGTCTTCTTCCGCCGCGGTGGTCGCCGCGGCTTCCTCCGCCGCGGCCGCCTCCATGGCCTCCTCGGCCGCCGCGGCCGCCTCCATGGCCTCCTCGGCTGCCATCTCGGCATCTGCCAGAGCTGCCTCGGCGTCGGCGAGCGCTGCGGCGAGTTCGGCCTGGGCGGCATCGTCGCCCTCCATGGCCTCGGCCGCAGCCGCCTGGGCGGCTTCCAGATCGGCCTGTGCCTGGGTCAGCGCGGCCTCTGCCGCGTCCGCCTCCGCCTGCGCTGCGTCTGCCTCCGCCTGCGCTGCGGCGGCCTGTGCCTGTGCCTGCGCCGCTGCTGCGTCGTCCGTGTCGTCTTCTGCCCCGCAGGCCGTGGCGAGCAGGGCCAGAACGGCCGCGACCGCCAGCCATCGCAGGGATTTGTGCATCGATGAAGCCCTCATGGAATCCTCCCCCGGTTATGGGCTCGTCTGCTTCGGTGCAGATGACTCAAAGTCTACTTTGATGGGCCGATAACCGGACTGGAAGCCCGGTTACTTTTTCCCTGAACTGCGCAAATCGGGCCGCCGGACCGGTAGCGGCTCAAAGGTCGGTAAGCCTGCAAGGGGCGGCGCACGAAACGCGCCGGTTTCGGCTGGTCGATTCCCATTGATTACGTCAATATTGTGGGACTTCTACAATTGAATTACGTCGGTTTCCCAGGGGACTTGACTACCCGGCCTGGGGGTGGTTACTCGGCCAGGTTTACCGAGCCGGGGAGCCCGGAGAACCCTTGCAAGCCGTTCAGCACGGTCGTGGACGGATAGGCGAGCGTGTCGCGATAGGCCTCCAGGATCGGGGTGTCGAAGAGCACTACGTAGGGCACGTCGCGAGCGATGATGCCGTCCATTCTCCTGGCGATGCCGGCGGCTTCCTCCAGGTCGGTAGACGACTTCAGATCCTGTGCCAGCCGGTCGTACTCGGGATTCGAATAGCCGGGGATGTTGAACCCTCCGGTCGTTGCCGAATCAGCCCTCGTCTCGAAGAAGTCGGCCAGGTGGTCCGGAAAGATGGTGGTGGACCATCCGAGCATGTACATGTCCCAGTCGACCGGACCGAACACTCTGTCCACGATCACGGAGAACCCGGTCGGCTGCGCCCGCAAGGGGACGCCCAGGTCGTTCGCCCAATCGGCGATGAACAGGCTGTAGGTAGCCCGCAAGGGATCGTATCCCGGACCCGGCGCCAGCAGTTCCATGGGCTCCAATTCCGTGCCGTCAGGACCGCGCAATCCTTCACCTTGAGGTATAACGTCCTGGTTGTCCGCGTCCCACTGCGGCTCTACCTCCCAGGTCCACCCAGCCTCCTTGAGGATCTGAACCGCCATGCTGACACGCTCGTCCATGCTCAACCCGCCGCACCAGACGAACACGTCCGGGTTGGCCCAGTAGGTGTTGCCGGGCGGGATCAACGAGTTGAGCGGCGTCGCCACGCCCTGGAGAACGTTGGTGGCCATGAACTCCTTGTCGATGATGCAGGCGATGGCCTGCCGGAAGGAGGGCTCGGATCCGGGGAAGCGGCGGGTGTTGAACGCCACGTAGCGGAAGCCGTTGGGTGAGTTGGCGATCACGTCGAGATCACCCGCCTCGATGACGGTGGACTGCAGGCCGCGCTGGAGACCGAGGGGGTTCAGCATGAAGTCCACCTCGGCGTCCCGCAGGGCGAGGACCGCTGCATCCTGCGTGTCGTAGACCGAGTAGATGGCGGCGGCGGCGTGCGGCCCTGCCGTCCACCGCGCCAGTACCTCTCCTGACGTGTCCCCCACTTCCCAGGAGGCCGCGCCTTCACTGGTGGCGCCTCCGGTCGAGTAGCTGGTCACGACGTCGCCCCTGCCGAACACGGCATGATTGGCCTCGGTTCGGACGAAGGCGCCCGGCTCCCGGCGGTCGTAGATCATCGGCCCGCCCGAGGGCGCCGCTATTCCCGATACGGCGTAGAGATCGGCGGCCTCGTCGGCGGCCTCGACGTGCGGGCCCCAGAACGACTCCGGGAAGATCGGGGACTGGGCAGCTCCGAACTGCCACTGCGCCAGCCCGGGCCGGGCGCTCCACGTGTAACGCACCGTGCGGTCGTCCAGCGCCTCCACCGAGATCAGGCCGTCGTAGGTGTCGTCCTCTTCGGTCTGGGGATCGTCCGGGCGGGCCATGGGAAGGGCGGCGAGCCAGTTGCCACCCATCTCCAGGTCCTTCACGGCATTGAACGTGAAGGCGACGTCGTGGGCTGTGACCGGTGTTCTGTCGCTCCATTCGGCCCCGGGGCGCATGGTCACATCGATCACCCAGCGGTCGCCGTCAGCGGCGCCCTGCGGGGGCTCTACCTCCGCAGCCAGAACGGGAACGATGGTGAAAGTCGGGAAGGCGGACCCGTACAGGGACGGGAGGGTGCCGGCCAGGGTGTACTGGTTCCACACGTCCGGCTCCGTGTCGAAGTAGGCCCACGGATTGTCGGTGGTCGGGTTGCTGAAGATGGCGACCTTGTAGGTGAAGCCGGCCGGCGGCGCCGCGGTGTCCGGTGGCCCGGATGTCTCCCCGGCTCCCGTGGAGGGAGGGGCGGATGTCGACGTGGTCTGGCCGTCAGTCGCCGGCGCCTGGGTGGTCGCCGGAGTCGTAGCGGCCGTCTCACCCGGACTGCCCGGGCCCCCGCACGCGTAAGCAGCCATCGCCAGCAGCACCGCCGCTATGACCGGCCGGATGGATGCTTGGAACTTCCCCCTGACCGGCATGGCCCTGGTCTCCCCTTTCGGCGTCGGCTGGGAGGCTAGTGGGATGGCGGTGTGGCTTGGCCTAGGCAGCGCCGGGGCGCCGACGACCGCCATGACACGCGTGGCTGTTTCGTTGACAGACCACGGGCCCACAAAGCCGGGAGGCCGGGTGATACACTCTGCGAATACGGGCTGTGGCGCAGCTTGGTAGCGCGCTTGACTGGGGGTCAAGAGGTCGTGGGTTCAAATCCCGCCAGCCCGACCATCCGTTTCCGCTCTCAGAAGACCCACCGGTAGAGGGCGATCACTCCCTCGACCAGACGCCAGCCCAGGTACAGCGCTGCCAGCGCCACCATCAGCTTGAAGCTGAGCGGCGCGCCGGGGGGACGGCGGTCCGGGTCGGGGCCGGTCGGATTGGTCATCGGCCGCCGCGCCCACCTCCCCGCCGCACCACTATCCGAACCGGTGTGCCCGTGAAGTCGTAGGCCTGGCGGAGCCGCCTCTCGATGAATCGCAGGTATGGGCGGTCGAGCTTTCCCTTGGCGAACAAGGCGATGGTGGGAGGGACCGACCGGGATTGCGCGGCGAAGAGGATCCTGGGGCGCCGGCCTCTCCTCACGGGAGGAGGGTGCTCGGCCGCCATCTCGGTGATGAGCCGGTTGAGTACGCCGGTCGGAATACGGCGGGATCGGTTCTCGAGCACCGTCTCGAGCGCTGGACCCAGCCGGTGCAGGCGCGCCCCGGTGAGGGCCGAGATGCGGAGAACCGGGGCCCAGCCGGCGAAACCCAGCCTGGCGCCCAGCTCGTACGTGGTCTGCTCCCTCTGCTCGAGGTCGGCCGCGTCCCACTTGTTGGCCAGGATCACCAACGCCGCGCCCGAGTCTGCGGCCAGGCGGGCTATTCGCTGGTCCTGGTGGGTGACACCGTCTGTCGCGTCCACCATCAGGAGGGCGGCGTGAGCGCGCCGTAGCACCTCCCGCGCCCTCAGCACCGAGAAGAACTCGACGTCCTCCGACATCTTCGGCTTGCGGCGCATGCCGGCGGTGTCGATGAGCCGGTAGGCGGCACCGTCCAGTTCGACCATCACGTCGATCGGGTCCCGGGTGGTGCCGGGTACGGGCGAGACCAGCACGCGCTCGTCCCCGACCAGCCGGTTGAGCAGGGTGGACTTCCCCACGTTGGGGCGTCCTATCACCGCCACGTCGGGCACGGCGTCCTCTACCAAGTCGCCGTCCGGAGGGTCCGGTAGGCGCCGGACCAGGACGTCCAGCAGGTCGGCCACTCCATGGCCGTGGATGGCCGACACCGGCATGGGTTCCCCCAGGCCCAGCCGGGTGAAGGCCGCCGACTCCCTGGACAGGGCGTCGTTGTCGGCCTTGTTGGCCACCATCACCACACGACCGGTCGCGGGTCGCAGCAGCCGGGCGACCGCCGCGTCGTCGGAAGTGATCTCCCCCTGGGCGTCGACCACGAACAGGATCAGATCGGCGGCGGAGATGGCCATCTCGGCCTGGAGGCAGATGTCCTCGATCAGATCGGCATCCTTGCCCTGCTGCCACCCGCCGGTGTCGACCACCGTGAAGCTCCGGGCGTTCCACTCTGCCGGGAACTCGCGCCGGTCCCGGGTGACCCCCGGCTTCTCCTGCACTACCGCCGCTCGGCGACCCACGATGCGGTTGGCCAGGGTCGACTTTCCAACGTTCGGTCGGCCCACGATGGCGACGAGAGGTTTGGGAAGGGACAAGAGGAACCGCCGTGCGTCTTGCGGATGCCGGCTATGAATATGCACCCGTGCCGCGGATTCTAGTCCCGGGGCCGGGGCCGTCCTTAGGCGGGGTGGCCGGCGGGCTCGATGCCCCGACCGCGGCAGAGGTCCAGCACCCGGGCTATGACCTGGTCGGCGGTTAGGGCGTGGGTGTCGATGGCCACCGCGTCCTGCGCCGGGGCAAGAGGGGAAGTGGCCCGAGTCGAGTCGAGCCGGTCCCGCCTCCCCAGTTGCGTGGCGACTTCCGGGAGCCTGGCCGAGGTCTGTCCGGCCCTGCGGCGAGCCCTCACGTCGGGCGGGGCGTCGAGATAGACCTTGACGGCTGCGCCCGGGAAGACGACGGTTCCGATGTCGCGCCCCTCGACGACCGCTCGACCCCCCCGTACCGCCACCCAGGCCCGCTGGCGCTCCACGAGCACCAGCCGGAGACCCGGAAGCCGCGCCAGGCGGGACGATGCGGCGGTGATGCTCTCCGTGCGAATGGCTGTGCTGACGTCGACGCCTTCGACGAGCATGACGCCGTCCCGATAGTCGAGATCGGCGCCGGCCAGCACCGCCGCGACCGCGGCCTCGTCCTCCGGATCGGTCCGGTGGAGTCTCACCAGCAGGGCTGCGGCCCGGTAGAAGGCACCGGTGTCGAGGCTCTGGTAGCCGAGTGCCCGCGCCACCCCTCGGGAGACCGTGGTCTTGCCGACCCCGCCGGGCCCGTCGATGGCCACCACCGGCTCCGCGGCGGCGTTCACAGGCTCTCGAGCATGTCGAAGAACCCGGGCCAGGTCTTGGCCACGCAGTCCGGGTCCTCGATGACGATTCCGGGCCGGACCAGGCCCGCGATAGCGAAGGACATGGCCATCCGGTGGTCGTCGTAGGTGCGGATGCGCGCCGGGCGGGGTGGACCGGGATGGATCTCGATCCAGTCAGCCCCTGTCTCCACCCGGGCGCCCAGCCTGGTGAGCTCGGCCTCGAGGGCGGCCAGCCGGTCGGTCTCCTTCACACGGAGGTTGGCGATGTTGGTGAACCGTGTGGACGAGCGCGCGAACGTGGCGACCACCGCCAGGCCGAGTGCCGCGTCCGGGCAATGGTTGAGGTCGGCGTCGACGCCCTCCAGGCGCGGAGGGCCGGTCACCGCGATCCCCCGGCCGGAGGTGGTCACCACCGATCCCATGCCCTCCAGCACGCCCAGGGCGGCCATGTCGGCCTGGGTACTGCGGGGGTGGATGCCGGCCACCGTGATGGTGGCGCCGGTGACGGCGGCGGCCGCCCAAGGGTAGACGGCGGCGGACGCGTCGGCCTCCACCTCGAATGAGGCCGGCCGGTAGCCGGTGGGAGCGACGGTGATCGTGTCGGGGTCGATCCAGCGGGCATCGGCCCCGAAGGAGGCCATGACCTCCAACGTGGTGGTCAGGTAGGGGCGGGACACCGTCCCCTCGGACAGCCCGATCGTCACGGTCCGCGCCGCGCGCGGTGAGCTGAGCAGCACGGCCGAGATGAACTGGCTGGAAACGGTCCCGTCGATCGTGATCCGGCCGCCCCGGATACCCCCTCCGGATGTCCGGACCGGCGGGTACGAGCCGTCCCGGTCGGCGTCGACTTCCGCGCCGAGACCCCGGAGCGCCGCCACGAGGGGCCCGATGGGTCGCTCCCGCATCCGGGCAGTCCCGTCGATGACGCTCGGACCGTCGGCGAGCGCGGCGGCGGCGGTGACGAAGCGGGCGGTCGTTCCGGAGGCTCGCGCGTCCAGGCGCCCTCCGCCCCGGAGCACACCGTCGGATCGCACCATCAACCCATCACCCGCTTCCGAGACATGGACACCAAGATTCCGGAGGCATCCGATCATGGCGGCGGTGTCGTCGCTCCGGAGCGGGTTGGCGAGGCCGGATTCACCCGCGGCGAGGGCGGCGGCTATCAGGGCTCGGTTGGTGATGCTCTTGGAGCCCGGCGGCCTGACCGTGCGGTCGGCAACCGTTCGAGGCCTCACTTCATAGGTGTTCATCCGGGCGTCCCGCCGTGATGGACCCGTAGTCCCTTGCTTGCGTCCCGATGGAACGCCCGCACCTCGTTCACGTCGAGGTTCCGCCAATCCCCGGGCTTGAGCGCCCGGTCGCGGAGGGGGCCGATGGCCACCCTGTGGAGGCGTACCACCGGGTAACCGGCCGCCGCGCACAGCCGGCGAACCTCCCGGTTGCGTCCTTCGGCCATGATCAACTCGAGATGGGAGCGTCCTCCTGCCGCACCGATCCTACGCACCGCCACCGGCACGGCCATCCCGTCGGCCAACTCGATGCCATCGCGGAGCCGGGTCAGGTCGGCCTGGGATGGATTCCCCCGAACCAGCACCTCGTAGGTCTTGGTGATGCCTGAGCGCGGATGGGCGACGAGGTTGGCGAAGGAGCCGTCGTTGGTCAGGAGCAGGAGCCCGGTCGAGTCCGCATCGAGGCGTCCGACGGGGTACACCTTGGGATGGGACGGAACCAGGTCGACCACCGGCGTCCGGCCGTGGGGGTCGCTGGTGGTGCTGATCACCCCCAACGGCTTGTGCAGCAGGTAGTAGACCAGGTCGGGATCGACCGGGAGCGGGACCCCGTCGACCACCACCTGGGCCCGGCCGGGATCCACCCTCTGGCCGGGGACGGCGGTCTGCCCGTCCACGCGCACCCGACCGTCCAGGATCATCGAATCGGCCACCCGGCGGGAGGCCAGACCGCTCCTGGCGATCACCTTCTGAAGGCGTTCAGCCCTCGGTGGTCGGGAGCTCACCGGAACGGGTCGGCGGGCGGTCCAGCGCCTCCGCCATCTCGGGCGCGGGCATGTGGTCCGTGAGGGGCGGCAGATCGGCCAGGGACGCCATGCCCAGGGCTTCGAGGAAGCGTCCGGTGGTGCCGTAGATGGCTGGATTGCCGGGCGTGGAGAGCCGGCCCTCCTCGGCGACCAGGCCGCGGCGTACCAGGGTCCGGAGGGCGGAGGCGGAGTCGACCCCGCGCAGCTCGGAGATCTGGCCGCGGGTGACAGGTTGGCGGTACGCCACCACGGCCAGCACCTCGAGGGCGGCCGGCGACAGCCGGGCTCCGTCGTCGGTGGTGGCGAAACGCTCCAGGTACGGCAGTGCCTCCGGTTTGGTGTAGAGGCGCCACCCGCCCGCCACGTGGCGGAGCGCGATACCGCGGTCATCGGCCTCCAACTCGCGCGCCCAGTTGTTCAAAACGTCCCTGACCGTGGTCAGCGGTGTCTCCAGGACCTGGGCCAGCTCGGACTCCGGAACGGGATGCTCGGCGACGAAGAGGATCGCTTCGAGGGCGGCGGGAGTGTTCACAGGCCGACCCGGCCACCGGCGGGGCTGGCGTCGGAGTGACGGACCGAGATGTCCTCCGGATCCTCCTGGGACACGGATACCAATCCCCATCGGGCCAGCTCCAGGATCGCCAGGAAGTACGCCGCCACCTCCGCCCTGTTCGAGCAGTGAGCCACCAGCCGCTCGAAGGTGGACTCCAGCTCCGCGGCCACCCTCCTCCGGATCGCGGCGATGGCGTCCTCGACCGACGGGAGATCGAGATCGAAGTGGTCCATCGGGATCTCAACCTCGGCGCGTACTTCCTCGCCGAGCGAGGTCATGATCTCGGCCAGCGCGGCCGGTGTCACCCCTTCCGGTAGGGACGGCGGGTGCCGGGTGCCGAGATCCTGGTCGATGCCGACGGAGCGGCCCACGTACTGCGCACCCTGCCTCAAGCGCTCACGGAGGACCGTCGCGACGCCCTGGTAGGTAAGGAAGCCGAGCAGACGGGCCAGCAGCCGGTCCCGCTGGTCGAGCAGGTCCATCTCGTCCTCGAGGTCCAACTGGTCGGGCTCCGGCAACAGGAAACGGGCCTTGAGGTGGATGAGCATCGCCGCCATCAGGACGAAACTGGAGGCCAGTTCGAGGTTGACCTCCTTCTCCTCGATGGAGGCCAGGTAATCCTCGATGACGCGGGAGATGTTGACCTCCATGACGTCGACATGACGGCGGCTGACCAACTTGAGGAGCAGTTCGAGAGGACCCACGAAGACGGGAGTCTCCACCTCGTACGTCATGCCGGCACGCCTCGACTCGTCATACGCTGATGGTAGGCGCCGGTCTCGCGGAAACCGAGGAACACCGATCCGGTGGGGCGATGCGTTCTCAACTCCCTCCTAGATGCTCAGTCCAGTGGGCAGTGGGCAGTGGTCAGTGAATGTTGTAACCCAGGGAGGAGGACGGACAACCAACAGCCTTAAGGGCCACAAGGAACTTGACCGTTCCCCGAGTCGCCACTGGCCACTGGTCACCGGCCACTGGCACTACACAGTTATCAGCATAATTCAATACAAACTAGCAACTAACAACTAGGAACTAGAAACTAAAACAGCGCGATCGGCCGCCTGGAGCAGTTCCCAGTCCTCGCGAGAGATCTCCTCGGGACGGTCGCGGTGGTGATGGAGCGCGAAGGCGACCACCAGCGGTTCGGCGCCCGACCGACCCAGCTCCAGGGCGGCGATCCGGCCGTGGTCCAGGTAGTCGGCGAACCTTGCCGACCCCCTGTTGCCGAGCCGGCCCAGGACGGTCGCCATGGACCGTCCCATCGGTCCCAGCCGGGAGTGGCGCTTTCCCACGTCGTGCAGCAACGCCGCCCGAACCAGGTCGGTCCGGCCGGGCCGGGCTGACCGGACCAGCCGAGCCGCGGCCAACCCGTGGCGCTGATCGGCCCGCGGCTGGTCCCAGTACATCGACCGTTCCGCATCGGTCGTCAACAACGTCGCCACCTCGGTCTGCTCCCCCGGTCTCAGCGACCGGGAGAGAGTGACGTCGAGCAGGCGGCCCGCCAGGTGGAGGGGGCGCATCCTCGGTCCCTTCACCCGTGGCGTTCCGGGGCTGCCGGACATCCTGGGTGCTCCCCTACCGCAGGGCTCTGGGATGGGCCTCCACGTACACCTCGTGCAGGTGCTGGAGTGACATCCGGGTGTAGACCTGGGTGGTGGAGAGGCTGGCGTGCCCGAGCATTTCCTGCACGGTGCGGAGATCGGCGCCCCTCTCCACCATGTGGGTCGCGGCCGAGTGGCGGAGCACGTGGGGCGAGATGCGGGTCCGGGGTATGCCCACCGCCTCGGCATGGGCGCGAACGATCCCGAAGACGCCCTGGCGGGTCAGCCGCCCGCCGCGGGCGTTCACGAACAAGGCGTCATGATCCCTCCGGCTCCGGCACATCTCGAGCCGGTCGGGCAGGTAGGCGCCTATGGCCCGGCCGGCCGGCTTGCCCAGGAGTACGAGTCGTTGCTTGCCGCCCTTGCCGGTGACCATCGCGCTCAGCGTGTCGATGTCCAGATCGGTCAGATCGAGGTCGACCAGCTCGCTGACCCGGACAGCGGTGCCGTACAGGGTCTCCAGTAGTGCCCGGTCGCGCCTTCCGAGCGCCGTGTCCGACGGTGGCGCCTCCACCAGCCGGATAGCCTCGTGGACATCGAGGGCCTTGGGGAAGCCCATCCGGGTCCTTGGTGTCTCGGTGAACCGGGTGGGGTCTTCCTGTGCCTGGTCCTCAGCCACCAGGAACCGGTGAAAGCCTCGCACCGCGGCCAGCTTCCGAGCGATGGTGGTGGAACGCATGCCATCCTGATGGAGGCAGGCCAGGAATTCGTCCACCAGTTCCGGCGCGGCGGTCCGGTCACCCAGGAAGTCAAGGTAATGATCCAGGTCGCGCCGGTAGGCGGTGATGGTGTTGTCGCTGAGACCCCGCTCCACCGACAGAACAGCCAGGTAGCCATCGACCTGGATTGCGAGTGAATCCGGTTCAAGTGCTTTGCTCATATGCCCAGGCACCGCGTGAGACAATGCGACGCGCAGTCGGATGTTACGTTCGCCGCCGACCAGAGACACGCATGCTCGGTGCGGGAGCCTCAGGTGTCTGGTCAATAGGGTGGCGGCCCGGCATGAGACCGGGGCTACCCGGAGAGGAGGGTCTGCGGGCAGGCCGGACGAAGAGGTTCCGGTAGTGCCATTTCACATGCGGGATGGCGGGTGGCTCGTATCCGCGTTGGGGCTCCAGCATCGGCATGCCCGCCAGCCGCATCAGAGCATTGTTCGCCTCTCTCGCCCGGACGATCATGTGCTGGCTGACGAGTATCCGGCGATCAGAATCGAGACCGAGGGCACCCTGGTCGAAGAGTCGATGATGGAAGGTACATAGCGCCACACCGTTGGTGATGTGGTCGGGTCCCCTGTGCGATCGCATCTGTACGTGGGCAGCGTCGATCGCCACGGGTGAGTTCCTGAGGATCCCGTCAAAGCCACAGAAGGCACACCGGTGCTCGTAGGCGAGCAGAACGATCCTCCTGAACCGAGGATCCCGTTGGGGAGGTCTAGGAGCAACCAGATGTCCCAGACCTACTTCCTCGAGTAGCTCCGCGTGCAGTGACTCCGGGAACTCCATGTCCAGAAGAGTGTTGACCACCCGGGAACGCACTCGCGGGTTCTCCAGTGCTACCACGAAATCGGGAGCCAGTTCCCCTGTGGCCTCCCCCAATAGGAACGGCCTACTCTCCCGGACCCGCTGGGGCATTGCGGCGATATCCGATCCATCGGCAGCCTCCACCCTCCAGAGATCTCGGTTGGTTCCCAGATACACAAAGGGATAAGACACACGCAGCGTCTCGCCTAGCCGATGGCCCTCCATCAGCCTTGTCAATTCCTCCTCGGCATCGCAGAACGAGACGCGCGCCGGGTGACCTGCGGCCAGCCGGCCGATCGCCCAGAGCAGCAACAAGGGTTTGTACGGCGCCCGTCTGTCTCCATCGCTGAATTGTCTTGTCGACCGGACCTTCGCAACCCAGTCCTCGCTACCTACCGAAGTGCGATCCATGCCTGCTACCCAGGTCTGCTAGCTCCCGCCCGGAATCCTTCCGCGTGCGGCCACTCAAGGTGACCAGCCCTATCGTGCGGTAACCCCGACGGACCCGACCGACCACTTTGATGCCTCGGCAGGAGACTAAACCGAGGGCGCCCATCTTGCCCAGGGCAACCAGGCCGAACCCGTTCATTCAAAAAACCCGCGACGAGGCCGATGACGTTTCGGTTGCTCACCACCGCGGTGCCGGTCGACACCCACACACCCCAGAAATGCGACACCTTGCGGCCGGAGTGACGCTATGCGACAAAGATCGACCGTCAACCGGTTGGCCGGACTCGCCATCCGGGATGTCGGGTGCAGTATCCCCTATCCGGCCGCAGGGTTGTCGACGACGTCCATCCGCAGACCGCTGGCCTCGATGGCCGCTTCCGTCTCCGTGGTCCGGCGGTAGCGATCAGCGGCGGCGATGAAGCCGATGAACAGAGGATGCGGGTCGAGCGGTCGCGACTTGAGTTCCGGATGGGCTTGGGTGCCGATGAAGTAGGGGTGAGAGGGCAGCTCGATGAACTCCACCAGCTGTTCGTCGGGCGAGATGCCCGTCAGCGCCAGCCCTGCCTGTTCGAGGTCCTTGCGGTAGCGGTTGTTGACCTCGTACCGATGCCGGTGCCGCTCGTAGATCAACTCTTCCCCGTAGAGCCGGCGTACCAGGGAGTCCTCCCTGAGCCGGGCGGGGTAGACGCCCAGCCGCATGGTGCCGCCCTTGTCGGAGACGCCCTGCTGGCGCTCCATCAGGTCGATCACCGGATGGGGCGTCATGGGCTTGAACTCGGTGCTATGCGCATCGCGGAGGCCGAGCACGTTGCGGGCGTACTCGATCACGGCGGCCTGGAGGCCCAGGCAGAGGCCAAGGAAGGGGATCCGGTTGGTACGGGCATGCGTCACGGCTCGAATCTTGCCCTCGATGCCCCTGATGCCGAACCCCCCGGGGACCAGGATGCCGTCCAGATTGTCCAGGTGGGAACTCCCGAACAGCCCGTCGAGATCCTCGGCAGGGATCCATTGGATCTCAGCCCGTACACCGTTGGCGAGGCCGCCATGCCGTATGGCTTCCACCACGGACAGGTAGGCATCGGGCAAGCCCGTGTACTTGCCGACCAGGCCGATCCTGACGGTGCGCTTGGCAGCCCTGGCGCGCTCGACCATCCGTTGCCAGTCGGCCAGGTCGGGCGCCGGCGCATCCAGGCCGAGCAGGTCGACGATGGCGTCATCGAGATCGTGATCCCGCAGGATGAGGGGCATCTCGTGGATGTCGCCCACATCCGGGGCGGGGATAACGGCGTCGGGATCGACATCGCAGAAGAGGGAGATCTTCTGGCGGACTCCGTCATCGATGGGTGTCTCCGAGCGGACCACGATGATGTCGGGACGGATGCCCCGGGATCGCAGATCGGCCACCGAGTGCTGGGTGGGTTTGGTCTTGAGCTCCTCAGTGGGACCGATCTGGGGAACCAGCGTGACATGGATGTGAACCACGTTGCGGGACCCGACATCGTTGCGGAACTGGCGGACCGCCTCCAGGAAGGGCAGGATCTCGATGTCACCCACCGTGCCGCCGATCTCGGCGATGACCATGTCCACGTCCTCCCGGTCTCCCAGGCGGCGAATGCGGTCCTTGATCTCGTTGGTTATGTGCGGGATTACCTGGACCGTGTCGCCCAGATAGTCACCCCTCCGCTCCTTGTTGAGCACCGCCAGGTAGACGGATCCGGTGGTGACGTTCGAGTCACGACTAAGGCTCTGATCGGTGAAGCGTTCGTAGTGGCCTAGGTCCAGGTCGGTCTCCCCGCCGTCGTTGGTCACGTAGACCTCGCCGTGCTGGAAGGGATTCATCGTGCCGGGGTCCACGTTGATGTAGGGGTCGAGCTTCTGGTTGACCACCCGAAGGCCGCGGGCCTTCATGAGGCGACCGAGGGAGGAGGCCGTGATCCCCTTGCCCAGGCTGGAGACCACCCCACCGGTCACGAACACGAACTTCGTCACCGGCACGACGCTACCACAAGAGACCATCGGGTCCGCGGTTCATCCGGGCCGTGCGGGCCGCACTCACGCGGTCGGGACCGGCGCTCGCCTCGCCATGGCGAGCGAACGGAGCTCGCGGGCATGATGGTGGCCCCGCTCCGAGTCGGCCAGCCCGGAGAGCATCCGGGACAGCTCGCGGAGTCGGGCATCCTCCTCGACCAGCCGCACCCCGGCGCGGGGGCCTTCCCGTTCCACCACGATGTGCGTATCGGCAAAGGCCGCCACCTGGGGGAGGTGGCTGACGCAGAGGGTCTGGCGGTCCTCGGACAAGCGGGCCAGCTTGGAACCCATTGCCAGGGCGGTCGTCCCTCCAACCCCGGAGTCGATCTCGTCGAAGGCCACGACCCGGGCGGCGCCGGTCCCGGAAGCCAGCCGAAGAGCCAGGACCAGGCGGCTCAACTCTCCCCCCGATGCAACCTTGCCCACCGGGCCTGGGGCGAGCCGGGAGTCGGATGCGAACAGCAACTCCACGGTGTCGGCCCCGAACGCCCGTGGCTCGGCCTCCCCGATCTCGACCCGCAGCACCGGATCGCTGATCCCGAGCTCACGCAAGTGCCCGCAGGCGCTCTCGGCGATCCGGGCGGAGGCGTCACGGCGAGCCTGCCGGAGTTCTCTCCCGGCCTCGAACAGGTGGCCACTGGCCGTGGCATGTTCCGCGTCCAGCTGGGACGCCCGCTCCACCAGGCCCTCGATCTCCGCCAGGCGGGTCTGAGCCCGGCGCCGGAAGGTGAGTATCTCCTCGATGTCCGATCCGTACTTGCGGCGCAGGTCGCCCAGCAGGTTCAGGCGCTGGTTGACGCGGGCCAGCGCCCCGGGGTCCGGCTCGGTCACTTCCCATGCCTCCCGCGTGACGCTCAGGGTGTCGGTGAGGGTGGCCTCGAGGCTCTCTACGAGCTCGGCGAGAGGGCCCCGGGCCGGATCGAGATCTCGAACCCGCCGGGCCGCATCCACCACCGGGCCGACACGGTCGCGGGCCGCGCTCAGGTCCCGGTGTGCCTCCGCGAGGAGCTCGGCCACCTCCTCGGCGTTTCCGAGCCTCTTCGACTCCATCTCCAACTCTTCGTCCTCGCCGGGCCGGAAGTCGGCCCGATCGATCTCGCCCACCTGGTAGGCCAGCAGATCCATCTCGCGTGCCAGCGCCCGCGTGCCCCCACCCAGCTCCGCCCGGAGGGCCTGCACTTCGCGGAGCGCCTGCCAGGCGTCCCGGTAGTCGTCCAGGACGAGGCCGGACCGGAGCCGGAGGTCGATCAGAGCGCGGACCGCCCGTGAACGGGTGAGAGAGATCGGATCGTGCTGGCCCACGATCTCCACTTCCCCTCCGAGCCTCTCAGCCAGTGCTCGGGCCGGGACCATGCGGCCGTCGAGGTATGCGCGGCTTCCTCCCGGGTGTATGGAGCGGGTGACGACCACCTCCTCCCCGTCGAGGAAGAACCTGCCCTCGACCCGTGTCTCCTCACCGTGCGGCCCGATGAGCGCGGAACGGGCGGGAGCCCCGGTGAGCATCCGGAGGGCGCCCAGCATCAGGGTCTTGCCTGCTCCGGTCTCGCCGCTCACCACCACCATCCCGGGCGTGAACCCCACCCGGGCCGTGTCGATGATCCCGAGGTTTTGGACCGACAGCTCGTCAAGCACGGGTCAGGCCAGCGAGAACTTCTGCTTCACGGATGCCGGGAAGGAGCGCTCGGCGAAACGGGCGAACGTCACGTGACCGGCGCCCTCGACCTCGATCCAGTCACCCGGACGCATGATGGCCACCTCCCTGCCGTCAACGCCCACCCCCGCCGGGCGGTCCTCCATGACCTCGAAACGGAGCCTGTGATGCGGCGGGAACACCATGGCTCGGGAGAAGAGGTAGTGGGGTGCGACCGGTGTCATCACCATCACGTCGAGCGCCGGGTCGATGAGCGGCCCCCCGGCGGAGAGGTTGTAGGCGGTGGAGCCGGTTGCGGTCGCCACCACCACCCCGTCGGCCGGGTAGTTGATGAAGGGCTCCCCGTCTATCGAGATGGCGAGGCGGACGGTCCGCTGGTTCTCGACCTTCTCCACCACCACGTCGTTGAGGCCGATCGTGGGAGGGGCGCCGTTGATGGAGGCGGCCAGCAGCATCCGCTCCGACGTGAGCCACTCGCCGGCCGCCATCCGGTCCAGGAATGCCGGAAGATCGTCGGGTAGGGCTTCCGCCAGGTAGCCCAGGCGCCCGTCGTTGATCCCGCAGACGGGTGCCCCGCTGCCCCTCCCCAGCCGTACCGCCTTCAGAACCGTTCCGTCCCCTCCGATGGCCACCACGAGGTCCAGGCCGTCCCTCTGGCCGAAGGAGGTCGAGGCCACGCCCACTAGGTCGGCGGCGTCCGGCGCCGCCACCACCTCGACTCCCCGGTCCCCGAGGGCGGCCACGAGGGCCCTCGTCCAGGCCACCGTGCGGCCCTGGCGGATGTGAGGGACCAGCGCGATCCTCATCGGAGACCCTCCACGGCCCTCTCCAGGTCGATGACCATGGGACCCTGGCGGAACCATCCCAGGACCTCTCGGTTCCCGTTGGCCCCCTCGAGGGGCGAACGGAGGAGGCCGACCGCTCCCAGGCCGCGTGCGGACAGTCCGGTGACGGTGGCGGCGACCGTCCGGTCCCACAGTGCCGGGTCGCGCAGCACGCCCCGCCGGTCGACCGAGCCGGGCCCGGCCTCGAACTGGGGCTTGACCAGCAGGATGTAGTGGCTGCCGGTGTTCCCCAGACCCACCAGTGCCGGAGCGATCGTCAGCAGCGAGATGAAGGAGACGTCGGCGACGACCACACCGAAGGGCGCTCCGAGGTGCTCGGGGTCGGCGTGACGAATGTTGGTCCGTTCCACGACCGTGACCCGGGGGTCATCGCGGAGATACTCGTGCAGCTGCCCGTATCCGACATCGACCGCCACCACCCGAGCTGCGCCGTGTTCCAGCAGGCACTGGGTGAAGCCCCCGGTGGAAGCACCCACGTCGACGGCGTCGAGCCCCGCAACGTCCACATCGAACTCCTCCAGGGCAGCCTCCAGCTTGAGCCCGCCCCGGCTGACGTAGCGTGGCGGGGACGCAGCCCAGCGCAGCGGGGTGCCCTTGCTCACCAGGGTGGCAGGCTTCGGCAGCGGTATGCCGGCCACGATCACCCTCCCCTCTCGGATCGCCCGGGCGGCCGCGCTCCGCGAGCCGACCAGCCGGCGCCGGACCATCTCGACGTCCAGTCGCTGCATCATTCCCCGGTCTGGTGGGTCGCGTGGCCGGAGTCGGCCAGCAGATCGTCGAGCACCCGGCGAGCCTCCGGAGCGTCGTTACCCCCCAAACGGGCCTCTAGGAGCTCGGCCAGCGCGGCGGCCGGACCTGCCAGCCGGTCGGCCTCCAACCCCTCTACCGCGCGCACGTAGGCCTCGATGGTGGCGTCGGTGGGCGGTTGGTCCTCCGGCCGCGGATGGGTGGGCTGCTCGCGAGCTCGGCTCATGCTCCTAATTATTGCGCGTCACGCCGGGATTGCTACCCCGGCAGCCGGTCTTAGTGGCCGGTGGCTAGTGGCCGGTGGCCAGTGGGCGACTCGGAAGCGGTCAAGTTTCTTGTGGCCCCCAGGACTGTCGGGTGTCCGCTTCGTCCTCGGGTTACAACATCCACTGACCACTGACCACTGACCACTGACCACTCATCTAGGGTGGGATGCGCATGCAGTCAGGCACACCCAATCGGAAGCCGACCGGATGATCCCGATCCGCGATCTGAACCCCGGTCTCAGGCGGCCCGTGGTCTCCCTGTTGTTGATCGCATCCGTGGTGGCGGTCTATTTCCTGATCCAACCGGCGGACCCGGTCGACGAGTACGAGTTCCTGGTAGAGCAGGCGGCCATCGGGTGCGAGATCAGCACCAACGAGGCCGTCTCTCTGGAGGAGATCCGATCCGAGCTGTGCGTCGCGGGAGATGGAAATCCGGTCTTCCCGGAGAAGTCCGTGCCCCTCAGCGTGCTGGTATCCATTTTCCTGCACGGCGGTCTGGCCCATCTGATCGGCAACGTCTGGAGCCTCTGGCTGTTCGGCAACAACGTCGAGGACGCCTACGGTCGGGGTGGCTACCTGTTGCTCTACCTGCTATCGGGCGTCGTGGCCACCTTCGGCTTCGTGGTGCTGAATCCGGACTCCACGGCCCCCCTGGTCGGCGCCTCCGGCGCTATCGCCGGGGTGATGGGGGCCTACTTCGTGTTGTTCCCCGGAGCGCGGGTACTGAGCATCATCCCGCCGATCTTCATCCCCTTCCGCATGCCGGCCGCCCTGTTCCTGCTGCTCTGGCTGGGGGCCCAGTTCCTCCTGGCCGGGGGTACATCGGCAATCGCCTGGGAAGCCCACGTGGCGGGCTTCCTCTTCGGGATGGTGGCGACGCTGTTGTTCCGGCGGGGCCTGACCGCCCGCCTGGCCGAGAGGAGAGACGAGGCCGGCTTCGCCTGAGGGTCAGAGGCCCAGCCGGGCCAGCAGGTCGTACATGGTCGGGGTGAGCGGCCACGACCTCAGGTCCTCCAGCGGCACGAAGGCGACGTCGGCGGCGTCGTCTCCGGCCCGGAGTTCCCCGCCGGTCACTTTGGCGGTGAAGTCCACCAGGACGACGTGGTGCTCGGGAGGTTCCGAGGCGCCGAGGGACTCTCCGGTCCAGACCACATCGCCCAGCGCCACCTCGAGGCCGGTCTCCTCCATCACCTCGCGGACCGCGGCGTCGGTGAGGCGCTCGCCGTAGCGGACCTTGCCCCCGGGTATGGCCCACGAGCCGGCCAGGATGCCCCTGCCCCGCTCCACGAGCAGCATCCGGCCCTGCTCGATCACCACCACACCCACACCGACGAGCGGTGATGGCCGGTCGGTCACGACTCGGACGGGGGCAGGAACTGGGCCCGGATGCGGCGCCCGCCGTCACCTAGGTCGCTGTGATGCATGATGATCGACCGGGCTGCGAAGCCCCCCGCTTCGAAGAAGTTCTTGGCAAGGCGGTGGCCGGGTAGGACATGGGAGTCGAAGAGTTGGTGGCCGGTGCTGCGGAACTCCTCCATGAGAGTGTCGCGCATCACCTCCCCCACCCCGACCCCGCGGGCCTCCTGCTCCACGAAGACCATGAGTATGGCGGCCACCCGCACCCCCGCCTCATGGACGAGCAGTTCCCGCGACCGGCCCAGGATGAAGCCGAGCGGGTATCCGTCTATCTCACCGAGGTAGATACGGGTGCCCGAGTCGCCAAGGCAGGCCAGGAACGACTCATCGACGGGCTCGTCCAAGCCGTCGGCTCTGGGCCACATGGGGTGTATGGCGGTCATCTCCGTCTCCAGCTTGCGATAGAGGTCGACCAGGAAGACCACGTCCTGGGTATCGGCGCGCCGGGCGGTGACCGAGATGTCCATGCCACAGACGGTAGCGAGGAACGTGCCCAAGAAATCCGGTTGGCCCGTCTGGTGACCGAGAACCCCATGTCCGAGGACAGAGGGCTAACCCATCCCTGCCTTTCTCAGCATGCGCCTGGACCAGGAAGGCTCTGCTCAGGCGTGCTCGATCAGGCGCAGTCGCGACAGAGGGCGTCAGCAGCCAGCTGCACCTTCTTGAGGCGCAGGAAGCACGAGCGGCAGACGAACTCGTCGCCCCGCATCTGCTCCGCCTCGATGTCGAGGTTCATCTCGGAGCGGCGGATTTCCCGGATCTCGCTGGTCTCGTCGACGAGCATGGTGGCCGACTCGGTAGCTTCGACAGTCTCCAACTCCTCTGCCTCGAGGGCGTCGAGTTCGACGGCGCCGTTGCCGTTCTCGTCATCGTTGTCCTCGTGGCCGGCATGGTGGCCGCGGTTCTCGTTAGCCAGGTCGTCGCCGCCTTCCCCTTCGAACGGATCTCGGATGGCGTCATCCAATCCTCGATTCCCGCTGTCTGATCGCGGCGAGAGTATACGCATCCGGTCCCGGTCTGCGAACGGACGGTGGTTTCAGATCATCAATCGGACGCCGCCGGCCTCAAGCCGGACCAGGAGGGGCGTCCGGCCGATGGGTTCCCCGTCCACTTCCACCGGCCAGGGTGGGTCGGTCTCTATCCGCGCCTCGGGGGCCACGAACCGCCGGACACCCGGGTCGGCGAGGTGATCTCCGCCTCTTGCCTTCCGCATCAGAGCCCCCACCTCTCTCCTGCGACTGGTGATGACCTGGACGTCGAGCAGCCCGTCGACCATGGAGGCCCGGGGGGCGATGTTGAAGCCACCTCCGAAGAACTGGGCGTTGGCCACCACCACGGTCAGGGCCGGGCCGGAGAACTCCCGCCTGCCGGCCTCGACGCGAGCGTCGATCCTGCGCCAGGAGGGCAGGGATGCCGCAACCGCCGCGACGTAACGAAACGAGCCCAACCGGCCCGGTATGCGTTGGGCGCTCCTGGCGGCATGGGCCGTGGCGCCGGCGCTGGCCACGTTGAGGAAGTACCTCCGGCCCCACTCGCCTATCGCCAGACCGACGTCCACCGGATAGGGCGTCCCCTCGACCAGGCGGGCGGCGGCCGAGTCGAGACCGGGCCCGATCCCGAAGGTGCGGAGCAGGTCGCAGCCCGTACCGGTCGGGAGTATGCCCAGTAGGGGCGCCGCCTTCCATCCGTGAGCCATGATCTCGTTCAGCAGTGCATTGACCGTCCCGTCTCCCCCCACCGCCACCAGGCGCCGCCGGTCGGCGGCGGCGGCGGCCCTGACGGCGCCCCTGAGCGCGGTCAGCCCATCCACCTCCAGTACCTCGGCGGGTACCGAATGGGACCTGAGGGCAGCCAGCGCGTCGGCCTTGGCCGAGCGGCCGCGGCCGGCGTGCGGGTTCACCAGCGCCAGCCAGGGGGTCATATCACGCCTCCGGCGGTGACGATTCCCCGGTCGATGCCGGAGCGGGCCCGGCCTGCCGCCCGCTCGAGCTCGCCCTTACCCAGAACACGCGCCGCGTCGCCCACCTGGCGCAGGAGGTCCAGAACAGACCGGGTGGTACGGACGAAGTCCCCGGCGGCCAGCGAGCCCTCGTCGAGGAGCTCCTCGAGGTCGATCCGGAGCGCCCAGGCGTAGGCGAGCCACGCGAACCCGGGATGGGGGAAGCGGGTCACCGGCAGGCGAAGGCGTTCCTCGGCAGCGGCGAGGTCCTCCGCCAGCTCCACCAACCGGCTCCAAGCATCCTCGAGTGGCTCCGTGGGCAATCCTTCCGGCTCCTCGGCGTCGCGTCGCGGCTCGTACACGAAGGCCGATAGCAGGGCCGCCAGTTCCGGCGCGCCCAGCTCGTCGAGAATCCCGCTGCGTATCGCCTCCACGAGCAGCAGGCCCGAGTCGTTGTAGACCACGCGGAGCGTCTCCCCTCCGGGTTCGAGCGTCCAGTCCCGGATGTGCCCTCGTTGCTCCAGGAGCCGCCGGGACCGGTCGAACCTCTCCAGCAGGGTGCTCCGGCGAGGCGACCTGCGGCCGGGCCCGTTCCCGCGTGGCCGGCCCTTCAGCCGCCGGTCCTGGAACTCCGCGAACGATGCTGCGAGGAGCCGCTCGGCCTGGCGGCGGGAGTAGTTGGCCACCAGGTTGACCAGCATGTTGTAGGTCGGGCGGAAGCTGGACCGCAGCGGATGGCTGCCGAGCCGGGCGATCGACGCCATCCGCTCGAACGGCACGAAGGGCGAATGCAGCACCACGCCGTGGCCCACCGTGTCGATGCCCCGGCGTCCGGCCCGGCCGGTCAACTGGGTGAACTCCCCGGGGAGCAGCAGCTCGTGAGTCTCGCCGGTGAACCTCGACAGGCGGTCGAGCACGACGGTCCGGGCGGGCATGTTGATGCCCAGGGCCAGGGTCTCGGTGGCGAACACCACCTTGATCAGCCCATCGCAGAAGAGTTCCTCGACCACCTCCTTGAAGGCGGGCACGAGGCCGGCATGATGGGCCGCCACTCCCCGCTCGAGCCTCGCCAGCCACCGGTCGTGTCCCAGGGTGCGCAGGTCGGACCAGTCGAGGTGGGCGGTTCCCTTCTCGGCCCGGCGCCGGATCTCGTCCCGTTCGGCGTCATCGGTGAGCCGGATACCGGCGGCGACCGTCCGGTCGGCAGCGTCGTCACACCCGGCTCTCGAGAACAGGAAGTAGATGGCCGGGAGCAGGTCGAGGAAGGCGAGATGCTCCACCACCGATGTCCGTCTGGGGGTCGAGAAGCGGCGGCGGCGGCCACCTCGCCGGGCCAGGAGGCGGGGAATGGCGGCGTTGGGCTTCATCCCACCTGACGTCTCCATGTAGAGCGGCAGGAGATGGACCTCCCGCTCGAAGCGGTCCCAGACCGACCACCACCGTTCGAGGCGTACCGGCCGGTGCTCCTCGACCACCAACTCGGTGGGTCCCCGGCGGGTGCGCAACCAGTCGGTGAACTCGGCCGCGTTGGAGACCGTCGCCGACAGGCACACCAACCGGATGTGGGGCGGAGCGTGGATGATCACCTCCTCCCATACCGCGCCGCGGAACCGGTCTTGGAGGTAGTGAACCTCGTCGAGGACCACCGTGTCCACCTGGGACAGATCCGATCCGGAGTAGATCATGTTGCGCAGCACCTCAGTGGTCATCACCACAACGGGTGCGTCGCGGTTGATGGTGTTGTCGCCGGTCAGCAGCCCGACCCGGTCGCTTCCGTGGATGGCGCCGAAATCCCGGAACTTCTGGTTGGACAGCGCCTTGAGAGGCGTCGTGTAGAACACGCGGCGCCGGTTGGCCAGGCTGAGATGGATGGCCGCTTCGGCGATTAGGGTCTTACCGGCGCCGGTGGGGGCCGTCACCACCACCGACCGACCCATCTCCACCATCTCGGCGGCCAGCACCTGATAGGGGTCCGCCGTGAAAGGAAGGGACTCGAAGAAGGTGCGAACCCTCATTTCTTCAGGGTCAGGCGGATCAACCAGATGGTGGCCTCGTAGAACAGGTAGAGCGGGGTCGAGAGCAGCAGGAGGGTGACCGGATCGCCGGTGGGGCTGACCGCGGCCCCCACCACCACGATGATGAGTACCGCCCAGCGTCGACCGGCAGCCAACTTGTCGGAGGTCACCACGCCGGCCGCAGCGGCGCCGTACAGGAACACCGGGAACTGGAACGAGATGCCGAACAGCAGCAGGAAGCGGATCACGAAGCGGGTGTAGAGCTCGACCGTCCAGAGATTCTCCAGGTCCTCGAAGATCGACACGAGGAACGCGACCGCCCGGGGAAGGCTCCAGTAGGCGAATCCGACGCCGAGGCAGAACAGGGTGACCAGCGCCGCCACCACCGGGAAGGCCCACTTGCGTTCCCTCTGGGTGAGGCCCGGGTTGATGAAGCACCACGCCTGGTAGGCGATCACGGGGCTGGCCAGGACCGTACCGCCGAAGAGCGCCATGCGCATGGCGATCGAGAACTGGTCGGTGGGGCCGGTCACCACCAGATCCCGGCCCGCTACCTCGCTGTAGGAGTTCTGCAGGAGGTAGAGCATCTGGTTGCGGAAGAAGAAGGCAACCACGGTGCCGATTCCGACCGCTATGAAGGTCTTGACGAGGCGTGACCGGAGCTCCGTCAGGTGCCCCATCAACGGCTGGCCGGACGGATCGGCTCCTTCCGTCATTCGCCCTTGTCCGGTGGTTCGTCCCCGTCATGGTCGGCCGGCGTATCCGCGACCTGGTCGCCCTCCGCTGCCGGAGGGTTCGCAGCCGACACATCCTGCCCGTTCTCCGGAGGAGGGCCGGACGCCTCTGGCGCCACCACATTCTCGGGCATCGGATCGTCCAAGCCCTCCCACACTTCGCTCGGCGACACGCCTACCTGGGGTTCAGGGGCCACCCATCGCGCCTCCGGCACCTCGGGGACGGAAGTAGCATCGTCCGGGGCGGGTCGGCCGGCGTCCTTCACAGATCGCCGGATGTCCCGTTCCACCGAGGCGGCTGCGTCGGCGGTCTCGGCCAGGGTACGCTTCACGTCGCTGGCCCCCTCGGTGAGTTCTTGGCGGAGGTCCTTGATCGGCTCGCGCATCGGAGCGACCTCCCGCTCGATTCCCTCGCGAAGGTCTCTCACCGCCTCCCGGAGCTCGCGGACGTACTTGCCGATGGTGCGGGCTATCTCGGGCAGGCGGTTCGGTCCGAAGACCACCAGGGCCACCACGGCGATGGTGAGTATCTCGAGACCGCTGAACGTGTCGAACACGATCCCATGGTACCGGCGCACGCCTCGCCCGCCCCACCGTGGCTCAGGCTCGGGAGACCTCGTATCGGGCCAGGATCGCCTCGCGCAGGCGTTCGGTCTCCTCCCGGACTTCGCGGCCCTCGATCAAGCGAGCCTGGTCTCCCAGCCGGAGCAGCAGGCGGGCTCCCACCCGCGCGTCGGACATTGCGAAGCGGATGACCATCTCCTCGCCCGTGTCCTCCAGGACCTCGACCGGGTAGTACTCGGCCACCCACCTGGCGCCGGGCCCCAGGGCAAGCCGGGCGTAGATCGCGTCAGCGGACGGGGTGTAGTCGACGTTCGTGGGAGCAAGCGGGCGGGCAGGCGGTTCGAAGACGTCCCCCGACGCGTTCACCGACCGGATCCTGTCCACGCGGAACAGGCGGCGGTCACCGGCCAGACGGCAGTGCGCCAGGAGGTACCAGCTTCCCATCGAGGCATGGACCATCAGCGGTTCGATGGCCCGAACCGTGGTCCGGTTGGTGCTCAGCGAAAGGTAGGTGATGGTCAGCACGGTTCCGTCACGGGCGGCCCGGCGCAAGGTGCCGAGATGGGCGGGTTCGGGAGGCAACTCGGCCGCGATGACGGTGGCGGCCTCCGGGAAGAGGGCGCCGGTCAGCTTCTCCACCGCCCTCGCCAGCGCCTCGTTTCCCTGGGAGGTGCCCGCCACCGCCAGCCCGGCGCTCAGCAGGCCCAAGGCCTCATGGGGTGTGAGCCGGAGGGGCCGGGAGAAGTAGTCGGCCATGTCGAGAACCACCTCGTCCCCGTCCATGTACGCCACCATCAGGTCACCGGGGCCGTAGCCCGGTAGCCCGCAACAGAAGAGCAGGTTGAGATCGTCGGCGAGTTGCCGACGGCTCTCGTATCCGAACCGCTCCATGACCTCGGTGACGGTCGGATACGGATTGGCCAGCGCCCACGGAACCAGGGCCAGGATCCGCGCCAGCCTCTGCTGGGTCCGGGAGGCCGTCACCGGCCGGCCTCCAGCCGCCGGACCATCTCGGCGCGAAGCTCCGGAGGGTCGAGGATCACCGCCCCGTCATCGAGGTGTATGACCATGTCGAGCAGCGAGTCGCTCGTGTAGGGGACTTCCAGGATCGTTCCACCCGTATCGCTCTGCCCCACGGTCCTGGCATCGGGGAACCGGTTCTCGACCCACCAGGCGATGCCGGCATCGCACTCGATCAGGGCACGTTTCGGCGCCTGTCGCTCCCAAGGCAGCGCGGACAGGATGTCCCGGGCGCTGTAGCCCTCGGGCCGCGGGAACGCGTCCGGTTCTCCCACCAACTCGAGCCGGTCCGCCCGATCGAGCCGGTAGGTCCGAATGGTGCCGGCCTGTTCCGGCTCGACACCCGCGAAGTACCAGTGGCCCCGCCGATGGTGCATGCCGTAGGCGCACAGGCTGCGCGACCGGCCGCGATAGAGGAACCGGATGAGGCGGCGCTCCAGCACCGCCTGGAAGATCAGCCCCAGGTGCTCGCTGCCCAGGCCCAGGTCGGCGCCCACCGGCGTGTCCGTGTCGGCCAGCCGCGCCCCTCCCAGCTTGAGCAGGCCGTTGGCGCCCGACGGCCAGCCGCCGGAACGCACCATGTGGACCGCGAGGACCAGAGCGGTCCGTTCCTCGTCGGTGAGCCCCGGCTCGATGGTCCGGTAGTTGCTCTCGGGGACCACGTAACCCCACTCGACCTCCCAGGCGTCGGTGGCTTCCTGCTCGAGCTCGATCCCCAGCTCGCGGAGGCTGGCCTTGTCGCGCTCGAACTTGCGGTGAAAGGCCTGGTCGGAGAGGTTCTCGTACCCGGCCACCGTGTTCCGGATCTGGTCGGCGGTGACGGGACGCGTGGAGTCGACCAGATATGCAAGCAGGTTGATCAGGCGCTCGACTACGGTGCTCATGGTCTGCCAAATGTACCGATCTCGACAGCCGGTGGCTAGTGCCAGTGGTCGGTTTCCAGTGGGCAGTGGCCAGTGGAAACTCGGGAGGCATCGAGTGTCCGCTGTCCCTCCAGCCTGTTTGGGGTGGTACGTATCGTTCCGTGTTACACCATGCCACTGACCACTGACCACTGATCTAGGGATGCCGGGGTCCGTCCTCCGCGGACCTCACAGGCCGGCGATCAGGCGTTCCACCCGCTCGTCGAAGGCCTTGAAGGGATCCTTGCAGAGCACGGTTCGCTGGGCCTGGTCGTTCAGCTTCAGGTGGACCCAGTCCACCGTGTAGTCGCGGTTGCGGGCCTTGGCGGCCGCGATGAACTGACCGCGGAGCCGGGCGCGGGTGGTCTGGGGAGGCTTTTCCTTGGCGATGGCGATGGCGGCGTCGGTTACCAGGCGCTCCACGACACCGCGCCGGGCCAGCAGGTAGTAGAGGCTGCGCTCCTCCGTCACATCGTGGTAGCTGAGGTCCAGCAACTGGACCCGGGCGTCGGAGAGGGTCAGGCCGTGTTTGGCCCGGTACCGCTCGATGAGGTGGTACTTCGTGACCCAATCGACCTGGCGTTCCAGCGAGAAGGGATCCTTCTCGAGGCCGGTGAGGAGGTGCTCCCACATCTCGACGGCTCGCTGCACCGAGGCGGGGAATCCGGGGTTCCGGGCGTACCGGATGATGCGGTCCAGGTACTCCCACTGGATGTCGAGGGCCGACAGCATCCGACCGTTGGCAAGGCGTACCGGTTGCCGGCAGGTCGGGTCCTGGCTGATCTCCCGGATGGCGCGGATGGGGTTGGCAAGGGTGAGGTCTCTGAACATCACGTCGGCTTCGATCATCTCGAGCAGCGCGACGGTGGCGCCCACCTTGACGTAGGTGGCGTACTCGTTCATGTTGGAGTCGCCGGCGATCACGTGGAGGCGCCGGAACCGCTCGGCATCGGCATGGGGCTCGTCACGCGTGTTGATGATGGGGCGTGAACGCGTGGTGGCCGAGGACACCCCTTCCCAGATGTGGTCGGCGCGTTGCGAGATCGAGAAGGTAGGCCCCTTGGCGGTCTGGAGGAGCTTCCCAGCCCCCGAGAAGATCTGGCGGCTGACCAGGAACGGTATGAGGATGTCCAGCATCTTCTGGAAGTCCGCCTTGCGGAGTACCAGGTAGTTCTCGTGGCACCCGTAGGAGTTACCGGCCGAGTCGGTGTTGTTCTTGTAGAGGAAGATGTTCCCGCGGATGCCGTCGTTCCGGAGGCGCTGCTCGGCGGAACGCTGGAGATCCTCCAGGACCCGCTCCCCGGCCTTGTCGTGGGCCACGAGGTCGAGGAGGTCGTCGCACTCCGGTGTGGCGTACTCCGGATGGCTACCCACGTCCAGGTAGAGCCGCGCTCCGTTCTCCAGGAACACGTTGGACGACCGGCCCCATGTCACGACCCCCCGGAAGAGGATGCGGGCCACCTCGTCCGGACTGAGGCGGCGCTGGCCTCGAAGCGTGCACGTGATACCGAACTCGTTCTCGAGACCGAAGATGCGCCGTTCCATGAGTCAATAGGGTAGGGGTCGCCGGAGCGGGAGCGCCTCAGGAGTTCGCTATCTCGCCGAGTTCTTCCTTGGTCAGGCGGCGGAACCGGCGCGGCGGGCCGTCGCGCGCGAGAAGGGCGCCCTCCCAGCCGTCGATGGCGCGGCCCTCGACCTCCCGGAACGCGTTGGCGGTGACGGTCAGGGCCTCGGCCAGGCCGAGGGTGTCTTCGTAGTCCTCCCCCAGCCGGTCGGACAGCTCGTCGGCCTGCCCACCGATGGCCGTGTAGCCGCGTTTGTCGTACAGGGTGCCGTCATAGGTCACCTTGAACAGGCGGTCCTCGGCCACGGTCCGGCCGACTTCCGCCACGAGCACCTCCACCTCGAAGGGCTTGGGTCCCTGGACGAATATGTTTCCCAACGTCTGCGAGAAGGCGGACGCGAGGCTCTTGGCGGTGACGTCGCGGCGCCCGTACTGGTATCCCTTGATGTCGGCGTAGCGGATTCCCGCCACCCGCAACGATTCGAACTCGTTGTACTTGCCGACCCCGGCGAAGGCGATCCGGTCGTAGATCTCCGAGGTCTTGGTGAGGGTGCGGCTGGGGTTCTCCGCCAGCAGCAGGACCCCCTCCCGGACCTGGAGCGCGGCGATCGACCGGCCCCGGGCGATGCCCTTGCGGGCGTACTCGGCGCGGTCCTTGACCAGCTGTTCGGGAGCTACGTAGAACGGAAGGGTCACCGGACCACCTCCAAAGCCCGTTCTGCCGCCTCAGCCACTTCGGTCCGATCGACTTCCTGCACGCCGTCGGTGGTGACCGTGACCACGTTGGGGTAGATCCCGCGGCGCAGGTCGGGACCTCCGGTTGCCAGGTCCTGGCCGGCCGCCGCCACCAGGGCGGCGATGCTGTGGTCGATGGCTTCGGAATGGTCGGATCCGGGGTTGTACACCGTCCTCAGGTATGCCCGCGCCTCCCGGCTCCCCGACCCGGCGGCGCCGAAGTCCCTCTCCTCGTAGCGCCCTCCGATCGCATCGAAGGTGAACACGTGCCCGGTCCCGCTCTCAGGCTCGATCCCGCAGAACAGCGGCACCACCACGAACCCCTGCAGGGCCATGGGTAGCTGGGAACGAACCATGCGGGCCAGGTAGGTGGCCTTGCCCTCCAGGCTGAGGCGCACGCCCTCGAGCTTCTCGTAGTGTTCCAACTCGGTCTGGAAGAGGCGGATCAGCTCGACTCCGAGCCCAGCCGTCCCCGAGATGGCCACGGCCGAGTAGGAGTCCGCCGGGAAGACCTTCTGGATGTGACGATGAGCGATGTCGTAGCCGGCGGTCGCCTGGCGGTCTCCCACCATCACCACTCCGCCGTCGTAGCGGAGGGCCAGTACCGTGGTGGCGTCAGGCGGGTGGAAGCCCGAAGGCGGGGCGTCCGGACCCAGAGACCATTCGGGAGCCAGGTCGAGCGACCTGATCAGCTCGGTGAAGCTGGCGCCCGGCAGGGGCGCCCCCAAGGGAAGCAGGCTGCCCGTCACTCGCCGCCCTTCTGAACGTAGTTCTTGACGAACTCCTCGGCGTTCTCCTCGAGTACCGAATCTATCTCGTCCAGGAGCTCGTCGATCTTGTGTACCCCGCCCTGCCCGGCGACGGGCGGGGACGCGGTAACCGGCTCGGAATCCTCACCGCGACGGCGCCGGATCCGCTCTTGTTCCTGTGCCATCTCTTCTCCTCCTAGTGGTCTGTCTGCGAAACAACCAGGCGTGCTCTGGCGGCCACCGGCGTCCCGTCGCTGCGTTCCGCTTCCTCAACGTACCACTCGGGCACGCCTTCGTCAGCGGGCCTTGCGAGGAACACCGCTGCCGACGCCATACCACACCGCCATTCCACAGACAGACCACAGTGGTCTATCTGCGAAACAACCAGGCGTGCTCTGGCGGCCACCGGCTTCCCGTCGGTCGATGGCATGATCTCAGGCCTGTGATAGCGGGGCCTGCCCATCCACATCTTCTCAGCACCCTCCAAGAGCGTCCAGGAGCGTGGCCGCGTCCGGAGAGGCATCGAGCAGGTCGCCAACCAGTGACTCGTTACCCCGCAAGGGTTCCATCATAGGCACCCGCTTGAGGGAGTCCTCACCCACGTCGAATACCAGCGAATCCCAGTTGGCGGCCACGAGCGAGTCAGGGTACTTCTTGACACAGCGTCCGCGGAAGTAGGCGCGGGTTTCGCGGGGCGGTTCCACGGTGGCCCGCCTTAGTTCGGCCTCATCGAAGATTCTCCGGAGCAGCCCACGCTCCTCGAGCCGGTATGCCAAGCCCTTGCGGGGGTCGGTGTCGTGGTACTGGAGCGCGGCCATGGCCAGCTTGGGATCGTGCCATTCCAGCTCGTCCCGCCGGCGAAATGCGCTCAGCATCCGTAGCTTGGCAGTCCAGTCGATCCGGTCCGACGTGAGCATCGCGTCCTGTTCCAGGTCGTTGAGTATGGAACTCCACTCGGTGATGACATCCGCCCACACCGGCTCCGGATGGTTGGAGGCGGCGTACTTCGACAGCCATTCGAGGTAGCGGAACTGGAGTTCGAGAGCGGTGGCGGACGAGCCGTCGGCCATGG
>WTGW01000099.1 GCA_011523395.1 Acidimicrobiia bacterium | reverse complement strand
GCTGATCATCAGCAGGGTGTTCGCCACCGAGGTGTGGGTGATCGAGTAGATGAACGTCACGTTGTCCAGGGCGAACAGCAGGGCCGCTATCACTCCGGCCAGGCCCATGGCGCGCAGCTGATCCCGCCAGCCCCTTCTCTCCATTACCAGGAAGAACACGAACAGGCCCGGCGCCGACAGGACCCCCCGCACGAACACGAGCGTCCAAGCATCAACGTCCATCAACCGGATCGGCACACCCTGAACGCTCAGGATGATCACCCCGGCAGACGTGATCAGCAGACCCTTCACCGGATCGGAAAGACGGGAGAACCTACCCGGAATCGTGGACCTCCCGGACGGTGGGGCCGGCGGCCAGGTCGAGGGTTCTCAGGGTCGCGATGGAGTGCGCCGCCAGGACCGCGATGAGGACGACCCCGCCCACCATGGTTGCCAGGCTGGGGACCTCCCCTACGGCTATCCACACCGCGAACGCTCCGAGCACCGTCTCGAGCAGCAGGAGGAGGGCGACCTCGGCGGCCGGGATGTACCTGGGCCCGGTGGCGATGAGGCCGAAGGCCACCGGCACGAGGAACAGGCCCAGGGCTACGAGGTACACCCAGTCCTGCGCACTGGCCGAGGAGGGGCTGGAAGCGGGCAGGCCGACCAGGGCCCCCAGCGCCGATCCCAGCGCCACGGCAGGGACCAGGTTGAGGTGCGGGCGCGCCCTGAGCACCACCAGCGTCCCCCCGAGCGCCACCGCCGCCACGAGACCGGCGAGGGTGCCCGGGAGGTCGCCCTCCACGAGCGAGCCGAGCATGATGATCGAGGTGGCCACGGCCCCGCCTGCGATCGCCATCCAGGTGCGCCTCGGCACCGTCTCCCGCAGCACCATGCGGGTGAACAACGCGGCGAACAGCGGGCTGAGGCTGATCAGGAGGAACGTGTTCGCCACCGAAGTATGGGTGATCGAATAGATGAAGCCGACGTTGTCGATCGCGAACAGGACCGCTGCCAGAAGGCCCGCCATCCCCATCGACCGCAGCTGGTCCCACCACCCGCGCCTCTCCATCACCAGGAAGAACACGAACAGGCCAGGGGCCGCCAGGACTCCCCGCAGGAGCAGCAGCGTCCACGAATCGACCTCGATCAACCGGATCAGGACCCCTTCGCCGCTGAGGATCAGGACGCCGACCGTGGTGATCAACAACCCGAACGCGGGGCGGGACAGGCCACCGACCCTCTGCGCATCCACGTCGTTCCCGGTCACATTGCCTCCGTATTCGATCGGTGGGGATCGTATCCGCATCGTATGACACGCCGCGCCGGCGACCGGTCAACCCCGCGGGTCCCCGCCGGTTCGCCGCTGACAAATTTCGGCGACATTCGATCGTTAGAACCTGAGCCACATGATCCTCACGGAAGGTGGTGAAGGGGATGGATCGCAAGGCACGGAAGACCAGGATCCTGGGGGTGGCTCTCGGCGTGGTGCTCAGCGCGGGGGTGCTGATCGGCTGCACGCCCCACTCCGAGGGGCCGGAGGGCCAAGACCCCGCCGGCAACGAGCTGAGCGCCATCGGGAACGGTACGGAAGGCGGTGGTGAGCACGGCTCCGGCGAGGGAAGCGAAGGCAGCGGCGGCGAGCACGGGTCCGGTGAGGGCTCCGGCGAGCACGGCCCCGGCGAAGGCGAGCACGGCCCCGGCGGCGAGGGAAGCGGCGATGGCCGCGAGGGCTCCGGAGGCGGCTCCGAGGCCAACGAGCGCGCCATGTCGAGCCCGGTCGTGCCCCTCGACCAGGAGTGGGAGGGCGTGCTCGGAGGTTTGGCTGTCACGGCCCGTTACGACCAGGCCACCCACACCGTCCACACCACGGCCCGCAACACCCTCTCGCACGTCCTGTGCTACGTGCAGACCGAACCCCACCTGAAGTCCGGTACGAGGACCGTGGGGGAACTCGGTCCGGGCGTGATGGGGCACCTGAGCCCCGGAGAGGCGGCCACGTCCGTGCTGGCGGTCGCTAGCGAACCGTCGCTCGCCGGGGTCTCCTACGACGGGTTGGTCACCCACATGGAGGTATACGACTGCGGCGGCACCGGTCCGGTTCCCCACTCGGCCGAAGGCGGCGAGGGCGGCCGCGAAGGAGCCGGCGGCGAGGGCCACGGTCCCGGCGGCGAAGGCAGCGGTGAGGGCAGTGGTGAGCACGGCGCCGGCGGCGAAGGACCGGGGTCCGGTGGTGAGGAAGGCAGCGGAGCCATGCTGGGGGTGGGCGAGACCTTCGACCAGGTTCGAGGCGGCGCCCGGCTCATCCTCAGGTATGACCCTCCCAGCAACTCGTTCAGGGGTACCGTGGAGAACACCACCAATAATGTCCTCACCCGGGTCAGGGTCGAGGTCCACCTGTCGAACGGGACCGAACTCGGTCCGACGGTACCGGTGGACATGGCGCCGGGCATGGTGCTGTCGGTGAACATGGCGGCCACGCCGGAGCCGTTCACCGGATGGATACCTCACGCCGAGGTCGGCAGCGGCGAGCATGGCGCCGAGGGCGAGGGAGCACATGGCGCCGAAGGCGGCGGAGAACACGGCGGCGGCCGAGAAGGCGAGGGGGAACACGGCGGCGGCCGAGAAGGCGAGGGAGAGCACGGCGGCGGCGGAGAAGGCGAGGGAGAGCACGGCAGTGGCGGCTAGCGGGAAGGAGGCTGGAGCTAACCGGTGAGCGGCCATGTGTTGATAATCGAGGACAACGAGCGGATCGCCGACTGGGTCCGCGTCTATTTCGAGAGGGCCGGGTTCTCCGCCGATGTCGCCCACGACGGTGAGTCCGGCCTCGCCCTGGCCCGCCGGCTGTTCCCGGACCTGGTGATCCTCGACCTCATGCTCCCCCGCCTAGACGGCGTGGAGCTCTGCCGGATCCTGCGTGGCGAGTCGGACGTTCCCATCATCATGCTGACCGCCCGGGAAACCCCCGCCGAGCGCATCCTCGGCCTGGACAGCGGCGCCGACGACTACATCGTCAAGCCCTTCGATCCGGAGGAGGTGGTCGCCCGGGCCCGCGCCGTGCTCCGCCGGGTCCGGGACAGGGTCCAGCAAGTCCTGACCCGCGGCCGCATCACGCTCAACGAGACCACCCGGAGCGTGACGGTCGACGGCGAACCGGTGGCCCTCACCCAGGGCCAGATCGCCCTGCTGTCGACCTTCATGCGCCATCCCAACCAGGTGCTCACCCGCTACCAACTGATCTGCCAGGCCTTCGGCTACGACTTCGACGGCTACGACCGCGCCATCGACAGCCAGGTCGCCCGGCTACGGAAGCAGATCGGCCAGGACGGCAGCGGGCCTATCAAGACCGTCTACGGGGCCGGCTACAGGTTCGTGCCGGAGGACGGCTGATGTCGCTCCGCTCGAGGATCATGGGCTCGATCGTCCTGGTCATAGTGCTGACCATCGTGGTCGGCGTCGGCATCGCCTACTACACCACCCAGGCCCGGCTCGATGTGTTCGTGGACCGGCTGGGCAGGGAGGAGGCGAGCCGGCTGGCCCGGAACCTGGGCCGGGAGTACGCCGCCGCCGGTGGTTGGGAGACGGTCGAGCGCCCGCTGTCGGATGCCGGATACGTCATCGATGGAACCCGGCGTACCGAGGGGTCCGAGCAAGGTGATCACGAATCCGAAGAGCTATTCCATCACGATCCGGTGCGCGTGGTCATCACGGGCGCCGATGGACGGGTGGTCATGGACAACCTGTCCGAGCTGGCGCCCGGAACCGTCGCGCCCGATCTGGCAGGCCGCAGCCAGACGGTGTTCGACCCCGAAACCGGCCTACCCGTGGGCCGGGTCCACGTGGACGTGAACCATGACTTCCTGTCGACCGAGTCCCACGGGTTCCTCAGCACGGTCCTGGGCATCATCCTGGCGGGCGGCGCGCTGACCGCCGCCGTCGGCATCCTGCTGGCCGCCTGGCTGTCGAAGCGGATCACGGCGCCGGTGACGGCGCTGACCGAGGCGACCCAGGCGATCGCCCAGGGTGACACGACCAGGCTCCCCGTCACCTCGTCGGACGAGCTGGGAAGGATGAGCGCCGCCTTCAACCGGATGACCTCGGCCCTGGAATCCCAGCGCCGACTCCGCCGGCGCCTGATAAGCGATGTCTCCCACGAGCTCAACACCCCGCTCAGCGTCATCCAG
>WTGW01000008.1 GCA_011523395.1 Acidimicrobiia bacterium | reverse complement strand
TCCCGGTGGTCCGGGGACTGCGCCGGTCCGGCTCGGGGGTCATACGGGCGGTGGATGGAGTGGACCTGGACGTGCGCCGCGGCCGGACCCTGGGGGTGGTAGGAGAGAGCGGGTGCGGCAAGACCACGCTGGGTCGGGCGCTGGTAGCGCTCGTCCGTCCCACCGAGGGGACGATCGATATCGAAGGGAACCCGATCGACCACCGGAGCGGCAGGCACCGGAGGGTGGTGCAGATGATCTTCCAGGATCCGTTCTCGGCGATGAACCCGGGTATGCGGGTGGGGGATGTGATCGCCGAGCCGCTGCGTATCCACAGGCTCGGGACGCCGGAAGAGATCCGGGAACGAGTGTCCGAACTGCTCGCCCAGGTAGGGCTTCCTACCGACGCCGGCCGGAGACACCCGCACGAGTTCAGCGGCGGGCAGAGGCAGAGGGTCGCCGTGGCCCGCGCCCTGGCCGCCGACCCCGAGGTGATCGTGTGCGACGAGCCGGTGTCGTCCCTGGACGTCTCCGTCCAGGCGCAGGTGGTGAACCTGCTGGCCGACATACAGGCGGCCACCGGCATGGCGCTCGTGTTCATCGCCCATGACCTGGCGGTGGTGCGCCACGTCTCCCACGAGGTGGCCGTCATGTACCTCGGCGAGATCGTCGAGCGCGCCCCGCGCGACCAACTCTACCGGGAGCCGCTCCACCCCTACACCAAGGCACTCCTCGCCGCGGTTCCCGCACCGGAACCCGGCGCCCTCGACACGGCAACCCGCACCCGGCTCGTAGGGGACCTGCCCAGCCCGGAGGATCCTCCGGCAGGGTGCCGCTTCCACACCCGGTGCCCGGTGGCGGTGGAAGGCCTGTGCTCGACGATCAAGCCGGCTCTCACCGAAGCCGCCCCCGGACGATGGGTGTCCTGCCACTTGGTGAATCCCCCTAGGCAGCTGCGACCGTAGGAGCCCGGAAGTTTCCAGGCGTCATGCGCGGACAAATGCCCTCTGGCCGACTCTACAGCCAACCGTTGGGGTACGCTTGGGAGGTTGATGGAAGCCGGGCCGATGAGCCAGTGTTCGTCCGGCGCGCTTCCCGCGTGGGGGAGAAAGGGATGACACAATGCGAAGGTTTGCATCATCGAAGGCGCTGATTCTCGTCCTCGCTCTCGGTCTGATGGCCGCGGCGTGTGGCGGCGAGGAGGACATGTCCTCGGAGGAAGTGAGCGCGGCGCAGGCACAGGCTGCGGCCGCCCAGTCCGAAGCCGCGGCCGCCCAGTCCGAGGCGCAGTCGGCTCAGGCGGAGGCCGAAGCGGCGGCAGCGGCGCTGTCCCAGGCCCAAGCCGATCTGGAAGCAGCCCAGGCTGCGGCCTCGGCAGCCATGGAAGGGGACGAGGCCTCCCAGTCGGCGCTGGCCGACGCGCAGGCTGCTCTCGAGGAAGCCGAGCAGAGGGCTGCGGCGACGGCTGAAGCCTCCGATGCGGCGCTGGCCGCCGCGGAATCCGCTCTCGCAGAGGCCGAGCAGATGCTCGACGAGGCGATGATGGAGCAGGAGGCCGCCGCAGGACCGGTAACGGTACGGGCGGCGATCACCGGAGACGAGGCCACCCTCAACCCGTACACCTACATCAGCGGCTTCCCCGGATGGAACCTGCTGATGCTCCAGTACGACTCGCTGATGCAGCTCGACGCCGACGGCATACCCCAGCCGTGGCTGGCGGACACCGTCTCCGTCAACGCGGACCTGACCGAGTACTCCTTCACGCTGGTCGAGGGCGTCACCTGGCACGACGGCCAGCCCTTGACGGCCCACGACGTGGACTTCAGCGTCGACTACTACATCAACAACGTGGAGGCCAGCCGGTTCGCCCGGGACCTCAGGGGGGTCGAGGACCTCGTGGTGACGGGCGACTACAGCGGGACCTTCGTCCTCAGCCGCCCGAACGCCGGCTTCGAGCTGGCCGCGCTCGCTGACGTTCCGATCATCCCGCGCCATGTGTGGGAAGGAGTCGAAGTGCCGTCCGAGCACGACTTCGGCGCTACCAACATCGGGACCGGCCCGTACAAGCTGGCGGAGTACGTGGAAGGACAGAGCTACCGCTTCGAGGCCAACCCCGACTACTTCCGGGGCGCACCGGCAGTCGGGGAGCTGGTGGTCATCGTCTACGCCGACGACGCCGGCGCCCAGGCCGCCATCCGCACCGGTGAGGTCGACGTGATCTTCGAGCGCATACCTCCGGAGCAGATCCCGCTGCTGGACGCCCAGGATCCGCTGGATGTCGTCCTGGGTCCCGAGTTCACCACCCAGATGATCAACTACGACGCCGCGAAGCGCCCCTTCGACGACGTGGCGGTCCGCCAGGCCATCAACCTGGCCATGAACCGCCAGGACATCGTCGACACGGTATTCCTCGGTGCGGCTACGGTCGGGAGCCCGGGCTGGATACATCCCGAGCATCGGTCCTACAACCCGTCGATGATCCCCGTGTACGACCCCGCCGCGGCCAACGCGCTGCTCGACGGGGCCGGCTATCTCGACAGCGACGGCGACGGCGTGCGGGAATTCGACGGGCAGCCCATGTCGTTCGAGATCATCACCAACGCCCCTGACTCGCTCCGGCTGCGGATAGCCGAGCTGACGGTGGAGATGCTGGCCGCGATCGGCATCGAGACCTCTGTGGCGGCGGTAGAGACCGGGACGTGGGAGCAAGCCGTGTGGCCGGAGTTCAACGTCAACAACGGGCGCAACTACGACATCGCCATGTGGGGCTGGTCGGCGCCCGTGCAGGCGGATCCGCTGCGCCTCCCGCAGCTGGTCGCCAGCGTGGAGGCCGGCGGCTTCCTGAACCTGACCGGTTACGCCAGCGCCGAGATGGATGCGCTCTCCGCGGCGCTACCCGTCGAGCCCACTCAGGCGGGGCGCATCGGCATCCTGCTTCGCATGCAGGAGATAATCGCCGAGGAGTTGCCCTTCGTGCTGCTCCTGTACCCGGACGGCGCCTACGTCTATGACTCGAGCGTCTACTCGGATTGGGAATTCATCGCGGGGCAGGGCATCGTCAGCAAGCTGTCTCTGCTTCCGCCGTCCGCGCGCCCGTAGGCTCGCGGATCCGCGTGCGTGGGGGTGAGTTGACGGGTTGAGACGGCGTCTCGACACCCGTCGGCTCACCCAGTACGGGGTGGTCGTCCTGGTGGCGGTCACCCTCAACTTCCTGCTGCCGAGGCTCATGCCCGGCAACCCCCTGGTCCTCATCGCCGGGGTGGATGTCGGCCTGCTGAGCCCTGATGAGCGGGCGGAGATCGTGGCGCGGGTGGGCCTGGACGCACCCCTCTGGAAGCAGTACCTCCGCTATTGGGGAGACATTCTCACCGGGGACTTCGGGTACTCGTTCCGGTCGAGCCGGCCCATCGTCGACATGATCTGGGATCGACTCCCATGGACCTTGCTGATCACGGGTTTGTCGCTGATCGTGTCGGCGGTGGCCGGGGTGATCCTGGGGGCGATCTCGGCGTGGCGGAGGGGGACCAAGACCGACCTGGGCATGCTCTCGGGGATGATCTCGATCGAGTCCCTGCCGTCCTTCTGGCTGGGCATGCTGCTGATCTCGATCTTTGCCGTCCAGTGGGGCGTCTTGCCGTCGTCCCACGCGGTGACCCCGGCTTCCGGCCTGGTCGGGTGGGCCCACGTGTGGGACATCGCCGGGCATGCCATCCTGCCGGTGGTCACGCTGTCGATCCTGGCCACTCCCGGCGTGTACATGACGATGCGGTACTCGATGCTGGAGACGTTGGGGGAGGACTACATCCGCACCGCCCGCGCCAAGGGCGCCGGGGAGCGGCGCGTGCTGTTCGGACACGTCGCTCGCAACACGATCGCACCGGTGGTGACGGTGCTCGCCCTGCGGATCGGGTTCGCTTTCGGGGGCACGGTGATAGTCGAGACGGTGTTCACCTACCCGGGACTGGGACGCCTCGTGTTCGAAGCGGTGTCGGGGCGTGACTATCCGGTGATGCAGGCGGCCTTCCTGGTGTTCACGGCGGCGGTGCTGGTGGCGAACCTGGCAGCCGACCTGCTGTATCCGCTGATCGATCCTAGGACCAGGACCTCATGACGGTCGCCGACAGCCGCGAGCGGGCGGCGCGGCGCACCGCCCGGCGGCGTTCCCGTATCCCCACCCTGTTCGGGCTGACGGGTGGGCTCAT
>WTGW01000002.1 GCA_011523395.1 Acidimicrobiia bacterium | reverse complement strand
CCGCCGCCGGATCGTTGAAACCGCTGAAATCAGGCGGCTCCGTCACGTACTGGGAGATCACCCGGATCGACGGATCCACCGCTTGCACGCCTGCGAGGAACCCGGCCTCGAAAGCATGGATCAACGGGATGTTCACCCCGCCGATGTAGCCGACGACTCCGGACTGGGTCTTGAGAGCCGCCGCCACGCCCACGAGGAACGAGCCCTGCTCCTCCGAGAAGATGAGGCCTGCAACGTTGGGAGCGTCCACCACGGAGTCCACGATCGCAAAGCTGGTGTCGGGAAACTCCCCGGCCACGTTCGCCATCGGGTCTCCGAACAGGAAACCGACCCCGATCACCAGATCGGCGCCCTCCGACGCCTGCAGCGCCAGCAACTCCTCACGGTTGGTCCCGTCCTCGTTGGCCGACGCCTCCGAGTTCTGCGTTCCCAGTTCTGCGGCTGCCTTGTCGAGGCCCGCCGCCGCGGCGTCGTTGAACGACTGATCACCCCGGCCACCGATGTCATAGACCAGACCGACGCTCACCGGCTCGCCTGTCGCTGGCGGCGGAGGCACCACCCCGAGGTCGGCCGGGTCGCGGCTCACCACGATCTCGCCTGAGACGATCCTGCCCTTCCAGTTGTCGAGTTGGCCCGCGATGTCGTCCACGTAGCCGCCGGAGGTCGAGTACCCGACGCCGTCCACCGACAGGTCGAACACCTGCGGACCGGGCGCGAACGTGCCCGCTTGGACCGCCTGGATGGTGTTGAACACCGCCACGTCCACCCGCTTGAGCATCGACGTGAGGATGTAGGGCTGGAAGTCCGCACCCGCGGTGAGGTACTGGTCGGAGTCGACCCCGATCGCCCACACATGGGTGTTGTTGGCCTCGGAGTAGTCCTTGGCGGCCTGGAACAGACCACCCCCGGTGCCACCCGCCGCGTGATAGACCACATCGGCGCCCTGCTCGAACATCGACTGCGCGATCACCCGTCCCGCCGCCGGATCGTTGAAACCGCTGAAATCAGGCGGCTCCGTCACGTACTGGGAAATGACCTGGATCGACGGATCGATGGCTTGGACACCGGCCAGGAACCCGGCCTCGAATGCATGGATCAACGGGATGTTCACCCCGCCGATGTACCCCACGATCCCCGTCTCCGACTTGAGGGCCGCCGCCACGCCCACCAGGAAGGAGCCCTGCTCCTCCGAGAAGATGAGGCCGGCCACGTTCGGGGCGTCCACCACCGAGTCCACGATCGCAAAGTTCGTGTCCGGGTACTCCGCAGCCACGTTGGCCATCGGGTCGCCGAACAGGAACCCGACCCCGATCACCAGATCGGCGCCCTCCGACGCCTGCAGCGCCAGCAACTCCTCACGGTTGGTCCCGTCCTCGTTGGCCGACGCCTCCGAAGTGGAGACGCCCAACTCCGCGGCCGCCTTGTCGAGGCCCGCCGCCGCGGCGTCGTTGAACGACTGATCACCCCGACCACCGATGTCATAGACCAGACCGATATTGATGGGCTCGCCCGCCGGAGCCTGGGTGGTGGCGGAGGTCGCGGAGGTCGCCTGGGCTGCGGTCGTTGCGGGGGTCTCATCACCGCCGCAAGCGGCCGCCAGCAGCCCGAAGGCCGCCAGCACGATCAACAGCCTGGTCTTAACGCGCATGATTCTGGATCCTTTGATTCGGGCCCCGATGTACAGGGACGGGTGGGTTGGACATTCTACGCCGGGTGGTCGGATCGCCGCTAATGCGGATCCGGAAGGACGTTGCGCCTCGCGCAGGGTGCGCGAAGGGGTGAGACCCCTGATGGTCAGGAGGAGTCGACCAGATCCAGCGGGGGGCTGTCGGGGGTGTCGACCATCTCGAAGATGAGCGAATCGCCGTCGGGATCGGCATCCACCACGATGGTGGTCCCGGGCGTGTACTCGCCCAGCAACACCTGCTCGGCCAGCGGATCCTCGAGGTACCGCTGGATGGCCCGGCGCAACGGGCGGGCGCCCAGGTCGCGGTCGTAGCCCCTGGAGACCAGGAAGGTCTTGGCGGCGTCGCTGAGCACCAGGTCGAGGGACTGGGTGGCCAGTTGCTCCCGGTCCCGCACCAGCATCAGGTCGACGATCTGCTTGACCTCATCCCCAGTCAACGGATGGAAGACGATCACCTCGTCGATCCGGTTGAGGAACTCGGGCCGGAAGTGCTTCTTGAGGTTGTCGGTCAGCCTCTCCTTCATCTTCTCGTAGGTGATCTCGTCGCTCTCCTGCTGGAATCCCACCGACTTCTTGCGCAACGACTCGGAACCCAGATTGGAGGTCATGATGATCACGGTGTTCTTGAAGTCCACCGCCCGACCCTGAGCATCGGTCAGGCGACCGTCCTCCAGGATCTGGAGAAGGGTGTTGAAGACGTCGGAGTGGGCCTTCTCGATCTCATCGAACAGGACCACGGAGAAGGGCTTGCGGCGCACGGCCTCCGTGAGTTGGCCACCCTCGTCGTAGCCCACGTAGCCGGGCGGCGACCCGACCAGACGGCTCACCGTGTGCTTCTCCATGTACTCGGACATGTCGAGCTGGACGAGAGCATCCTCGTCGCCGAACAGGAACTCGGCCAGCGCCTTGGCGGTCTCGGTCTTCCCCACCCCGGACGGCCCGAGGAAGATGAACGAACCACTGGGCCGCTTCGGGTCCTTGAGGCCCGCCCTGGTGCGGCGGATGGCCCGGCTCACCGCCGAGATCCCGTCGTGCTGCCCGATGATCCGCTTGTGGAGCTCCTCCTCCATGTGGACCAACCGGGCGGTCTCCTCCTCGGTTAGCCGATGGACCGGGATGCCGGTCCACTGCGCGAGCACGTCTGCGATCTCGTCCTCATCGATCAACGTGTCGTCCACCACGGCGGACGACTCGGCCGACTCGGCCTTGTACCGGGCCCGGTCGGAGATCAGAGCCCGTTCCTGGTCGCGGAGTTGGGCCGCCCGCTCGAACTGCTGCGCGGAGACCGCTTCCATCTTGTCGTTGCGCACCGCGCTCAACTGGTCGTCGATCTGGCGGATCTGGGAGCTGGAGGAGCTCCGGAAGATCCGGTTGCGGCTGCCCGCCTCGTCGATCAGGTCGATGGCCTTGTCGGGGAGGAAGCGATCCGAGATGTAGCGGTCGGCGAGCGTGGCGGCCATCTTGAGCGCGCTGTCCGTAAAGCGCACCGAGTGATGGGCCTCGTACCGGTCCTTGAGCCCGTGCAGTATCCGGACCGTCTCGGCAACGGTGGGCTCGTCCACATGGATGGGCTGGAACCGGCGCTCCAGGGCGGAGTCCTTTTCCAGGTACTTGCGGTACTCCTCCAGGGTGGTCGCCCCGACGGTCTGCAGCTCGCCCCGGGCCAGCATGGGCTTCAGGATGCTGGCGGCGTCGATGGCGCCCTCCGCCGCTCCCGCACCCACCAGGGTGTGGATCTCATCGATGAAGAGGACGATGTCTCCCCGGTTCTTGATCTCCTTCAGGACCTTCTTGAGGCGCTCCTCGAAGTCGCCGCGGTAGCGGGACCCCGCCACCAGGGCGCCCAGGTCGAGGGTGTAGATCTGCTTGGTGTTGAGGGTGTCGGGGACCTCGCCCGCCACGATCCGCTGGGCCAGGCCCTCCACGATCGCCGTCTTGCCCACCCCGGGCTCGCCGATCAGGACCGGATTGTTCTTGGAGCGCCTAGAGAGGATCTGCATGACCCGTTCGATCTCGGGGTAGCGACCGATCACCGGATCGAGCGCATGATCACGGGCCATCTGGGTGAGGTTGCGTCCGAACTGGTCCAGCACGGTCGAACCCGATTGGGACGAACCCCTACCGGAGGGGGCGGTGCCGGCGCGGGCGGGCTCGTCCCCGGAACCGCCGGAGAGGAGCTGGATGATGGTATGCCTCACCCTGGGCAGGTCGGCACCCAACTTCTCCAGCACCTGGGCCGCCACCCCGTCCCCTTCCCGGATCAGGCCGAGGAGGATGTGCTCGGTGCCGATGTAGTTATGTCCCAGCTGCAGCGCCTCCCGCAGGCTCAACTCCAGGACTTTCTTGGCCCGGGGAGTGAACGGGATGTGCCCGGCCGGGGACTGGTGTCCCTGCCCGATGGTCTCCACCACCTGGCTACGCACGGAGTCCAGCCGGATGCCGAGGTTCAGCAAACCCCGGGCGGCGACCCCCTCGCCTTCGTGGATGAGACCGAGGAGGATGTGCTCGGT
>WTGW01000043.1 GCA_011523395.1 Acidimicrobiia bacterium | reverse complement strand
AGCTTCCAGCAGAAGTCGGTCTGGGCGGCGTCGGCCTCCATGGCATGGCTGTGCAGGGCGAGGGCTACGGCTCGCTTGGCGTTGGCCAGCCACTTCATCACCGCTATCGACAGCACCAGCAAGGCCACACCGACCGCCGAGGAGGACGGCCGCTCACCGCTCACCAGGGCGGCCGTTGCGTCCGCAGCCACGTAGAGAGCCAGTAACCAGAGGCTGAGGGCCACTCCTCGCCGGGCGATGCCCTCCACCCGGTCGATACGTTCCGGGTCCCCGGAGCGCCGCTCGGCGCCGATGCGCCAGAGGATCACCGCTCCCGATACGGTCTCGACAAAGCTGTCGATCCCGAACCCGAGGAGAGCCACGCTGCCGGCGGCCATAGCCGCCGCCACGGCGATGATCCCCTCCACCGCGTTCCAGCTCACGGTCAACCACTCGAGCCTCAGTGCGCGGCGGAGCAGCCTAGCCCGACCGCTGTCCACCCGATCGTTGGTCATGCCCGCCCTGTTCGTGATCGACCGGCCCAAAGTTATCACGGCCCGGCCATGTATCAGCGTCCTGCCTTCGATGTCCGGCATGCGCCTTCCTGGAAGGGCAGGGCAACCTAACGAGCAGGAAGAAGGTCGGCTGTCCGTGCCGGGTTGTGTGGGCATTCGCCCGTCCGGCCGCCACTAGGATCGGTGCCCGCCGCAACAGAAACCGGGAGTGGACTACCTTCGACCTCGCACCTGGCAGGACGCAGTAGCGCTGAAGACGGAGAACCCCGCCGCGGTTCCCATCAACGGCGGCACCGATCTCATGGTCGAGATCAACTTCGCCCACCGGCGGCCGGTTTCCCTGCTCGACCTCTCCCATCTCGACGTGCTCAGACAGTGGAGCAAGAGCAACGGTACGGTCGAACTCGGGGCCGGCGTCACCTACACCGATGTGTTGAAGCACCTGGGGAGCGACCTTCCGGCGCTGGCGATCGCCTCGCGGACGGTGGGGTCGCCCCAGATCCGCAACCGGGGGACCATCGGGGGAAACCTCGCCACCGCCTCTCCCGCCGGGGATGCCCACCCTCCGCTGCTGGCCACGGGCGCGACGGTCCGGGTCGAGTCGATGCGGGGGGTCCGCGATGTCCCTATCGGGAGTTTCTTTACCGGTCCCAAGCAAAACGTGCTGGAACCGGACGAACTGATCAGATCCGTCCTGGTACCGCGTGCCCGAGGTCCGCAGCAGTTCTCCAAGGTGGGCACCCGGAACGCCATGGTGATAGCGGTGGTCTCCTTCGCCCTAGCCCTCGACGTGGCGGGCCGCCATGTGGGGACCGGGATCGGTTCCGCAGCCCCCACGCCGATCGAGGCCGCCGGCGCCGCCGCATACCTGGAGCAGGAGCTCGACCGCGACGGGCATTGGGAGGATCATCGGGAGCTTCCCGCCGGGATCGTGGACGGCTTTGCCGAGCGGGTGGCGGCCGCCGCCCGGCCGATCGACGACGTGCGCGGTCCGGCCCGGTACCGCGTCCATGCTCTTCGCGTCATGGCCCGCCGGACCCTGCGCTGGGCCTGGTCAGCCCTGGGGACGGATGGATCCCGTGCTCATTGAGTTGACCGTGAACGGCAGGAGCCGTACGGCCGAGAATGTCTGGGCCGGTGAAAGCCTCCTGTACCTCCTCAGGGAGCGGCTGGGTCTGAGGGGATCGAAGGACGCCTGTGAACAGGGAGAGTGCGGATCATGCTCCGTGTACCTGGACGGTGAACTTGTCTGTGCGTGCCTGGTGTCGGCCGGCCAGGCCGATGGCGCAGAGGTGGTGACGGTGGAGAGCCTGTCGGACGGGGAGGCGCTCCATCCGATCCAGCAGGCATACGTGTCCGAGGGCGCGGTCCAGTGCGGCTTCTGCACGCCCGGGCTGATCGTCGCCACCCACTGCCTGCTCGACGCCAACTCCGATCCCTCGGACGCCGAGATACGTGAGGCCCTCGCCGGCAACCTCTGCCGGTGCACCGGCTACGAGAAGATCGTCTCCGCGGTCCGGCTGGCTGCGACGGAAACGGCGCCCGGATGAGCACGGTGACCATGCCCTCCAGTACCGGCCCGAGCGTCACCGTCCTGACCGGCTTCCTGGGCGCCGGGAAGACCACCCTCGTGAACCACATTCTCTCGACGGACCACGGCCGCCGCATCGCGGTGATAGTGAACGAGATGGGTGAGATCGGGATCGACGGCGATCTCATCGTCTCCTCTGACGAGGAGGTGATCGAGATGGCCAACGGGTGCGTCTGCTGCACCCTGTCGGTTCGCAACGACCTCACGGCCACGATCCGGAAGCTGCTGGCCCGCCCCGAGCCCCCCGACTACGTGGTCATCGAGACCAGCGGGGTGGCCGATCCGGTGCCGGTCACCCAGGCCCTCTTCGTGGATGAACTGTCCGATCGCATCGCGGTCGACGGTATCGTGACCATGGTCGACGCCAAGCACGTAGACGCCCACCTGGACGCGTTCGGCCCCGACCGTCGCGATAGCCGGGTGGTGGACCAGATCCTGTGCGCTGACCGGATCGTGCTCAACAAGACGGATCTGGTCGGGCCGGACGCCTTGCGGAGGACAGAGGCCCGGATCGGCGAGTTCAACAGCACCGCGCCGGTCATCAGATCGAGCTATTCCAGGGTGGACCCGGATGAGATCCTCGGGATCGAGGCCTTCGGCGGATCGCCGGCGTCGGCAGACGGCGGGTTCTTTGAGGACACCTATGTGCCCTCCAGCGATCCGGGTATCGAGGCCATCAGCATCGAGGTCGACGGCGAGTTGGACGAGGCGATGCTGAGGGGCTGGCTCGAGAACCTCACCGGGGCGCGATCAGCCGATATCTACCGGATGAAAGGCATCCTCGCCGTGGCGGGGCATCCCCGCCAGACCATCCTCCAGGGAGTCCATCGACTCTTCGAGATCTATCCCGGCGGGCGATGGTCGGGCAGCCGTAGCAGCCGGCTGGTCTTCATCGGCCGTGACCTCGATCACCGCATGTTGCGGTCCGGTCTGGAAGGCTGCCGCGCCTGATGGGGGTCCGCTCGCAACTGGACACGAAGGTCCGCGACCGCGCGGCCCACGTGCGCGGGGTCGGCGCCTCACCGCCACGTCCTGACGCCCCGCTCAAGGTGCTGGGCCGCTTCGCCTACGCCTCGGACCTCCACATAGACGGCATGCTGTGGGGCGCCACGGTAAGGAGTCCGCACCCGAGGGCCCGCATCCTGGGCGTCGACATCTCACAGGCCCTGGCGATCCGGGGGGTTGCCACCGTGCTGACCGCCGAGGACGTGCCCGGACACCGTTTCTACGGCATCAAGGTGGCCGACCAGCCCGTCCTGGCCGCCCACGAAGTCCGGTACGTGGGGGAGCCGGTGGCGATCGTGGCCGCCGACCATCCCGAGACGGCCCGTAGGGCGGTCGAGGCCGTCACCGTCGAATACGAGGTGCAGGCGCCCCTGACCGATCCTGAGTCTTCCCTGGCAGGGGACGGGGATCCGATCGACCCGGGCGGGAACGTGGCGCGGCACGTTCGCATCCGCCACGGGGACGTTGGAGCGGCTCGCTCGCGGGCAGAGATCATTGTCGAAGCCGAGTACCGCTCCGGCGTCCAGGATCCGGCCTTCCTGGGCCCGGAAGCCGGTCTGGCGGTGCCGGACGGGAGCGGCGGCATCGACCTGTACGTGGCGGCGCAGTGGATCCACGACGACCGGCGCCAGGTGGCAGCCGCTCTCGGGCTGGATCCGGGCATGGTACGCCTCACGCTGAGCGGCGTGGGCGGGGCCTTCGGGGGCCGCGAGGACCTGTCGGTCCACATCCATGCCTGCATGCTGGCGCTGCGGATGGGCCGTCCCGTCAAGATGTCGTACAACCGGGAGGAGTCGTTCGTCGGCCACGTCCATCGGCACCCCTCGCGGATCCGGGTCGAGCTGGGCGCCCGCCGGGACGGATCCCTGGTCTACTCCAAGGTGAGGCTCCTGCTGGACGGAGGCGCCTACACCTCCACCTCGCAGATCGTCATCGCCAACGCCTCCTACTTCGCCGCCGGCGCCTACGCCGTCGACCACGTACAGATCGACGGCTACGCCGTCTACACCAACAACCCACCCCGCGGCGCCATGCGCGGCTTCGGGGCAGTCCAGGCCTGCTACGCCATCGAATCGGCCATGGACCGCCTCGCCGGGGAACTGGGCATGGATCCGGTGGAACTGAGGATCCGCAATGCCATCCAGGTGGGAGACCTCCTACCCACCGGGCAGGTGATTGACGGCCCCGCCCCCACCCGCGAGCTCTTGGACCACCTGCGC
>WTGW01000039.1 GCA_011523395.1 Acidimicrobiia bacterium | reverse complement strand
ACCATGGAGCCGATCCGGTGCGCCCTGGTCGGGCACGGCATGATCGGCAGGGAACACGCCCGGATCATCGCCGCTCATCCGGCGGCGGAGTTGGTTGCAGTCTGCGATACCGATCCCGATGCCGGCGCCACCGTCCCGGAGGGAACCCTCTTCACGACCGACCTGGATGTTGCCCTGGATGTCGAGGGCCTCGAAGCGCTATGGGTTTGCACGCCCCAGCACCTGCACCTGCCGGTCGTCGAGGCCGGTCTGATCCGCGGCCTGCATGTCTTCTGTGAGAAGCCGTTCGCGTCCTCGCTGGATGACGCTGATCGCATGATGGAGCTCGATGCGTCGACCACCGGCGACCTGGTGATCGGCCATACATTGCGTTTCGACCCCAACTACGTCGCTATACACCAGGCCGTGACGGAGGGGCGGCTGGGTGACATAGTCCATATCTCGGCGCGCTGGAACGCGCCGGACTACGAGGGCAGGATCATCTCCGGCCGTACCACCATTCCCCAGGAAATGGCCATTCACGATCTCGACGTGATGCGCTGGCTGGTCGGGGACATCGAACACGTCTACGCAGAGGCGGCCGCACATGCGGTGGTGGGACCGGGGCCGGATGCGGCGGTCGGCACCGTGCGGTTCCGTTCCGGCGCGGTCGGTGCCCTGGATCACAACTGGATCCTCCCCTTCGAATCCGGGCTGCGCTCCGACCACCGGTTGGCCGTCTTCGGGACCCGCGGTAGCGCGTACATCGAGACCCGCGACTCACCGGCGGTCGTCTTCAGCCTGGACGGTCTCCAGCATGTTCACTCGGGCTATTACTCCTACCCGAACGACATACCGTTCGGCGCCCTTCCCTCGGAGGATGCCTTCTTCCTCGGCCGGGTGCGGGACGGTCGGGACTGGCCGCTGACTTTGCACGACGCCCGGGCCGCTCTCGTAGCGGCCCTCGCGATGGACCGTTCGATAGCGGAGGGGCGCGTCGTCTCGATTGCCGAGGTCGGCGGCTGACAACCGACGGGGCGGCGCCATCGCTTAGCCGGTCGCCTGAATACTCGTAGATGGGGTTCACGCGAGAGGCGAGCGGACGCCTTGGCTCTCCTGACCTGGGGTTCCCCAGCCGGGAACCGGTACCATCCGGTCATGCCCGACGAACTCGCCGGGGTCTTTCCCGTATTCCAGACCCCCTTCCTGGCCGACGACACGATCGATTGGAAAAGCCTCGAATACGAGATCCGCTGGATGCACGATCATGGCGTGAACGGCATCGTCATGGCCATGGTGTCCGAAACGCTGAGGCTGTCCGGGAAGGAGCGGCGGGACCTCGCGGAGGCGGCGTGCGAGATCGGCCTGGCGTACGGTCCGGTCATCGTCAGCGTGGGAGCGGAGAGCACGAAGGTGGCTGTCGACTACGCGCTCCATGCCGAGCGTTCCGGGGCTTCCGCCCTCATGGCCATCCCACCAACGACCGTTCCGAGCCTCGACGACGAACTCGCAAGCTACTACCGCGCCCTGCTGGATGCCACCGCGGCGCCGGTCGTGATCCAGGACGCCAGTGGTTACGTGGGCGCGCCGATGTCGATCAGCCTGCAGGCCAGACTTCTCGATGAATACCCGGGACGGGTGCTGTTCAAGCCGGAGGCAGAGCCGATCGGCCCGCGGCTGACCGAGCTGCGGGAGGCCACCGGGGGAGCGGCCCGCGTGTTCGAGGGCTCCGGAGGGATCGCACTGGTCGACAGCTACCGCCGGGGCGTCGTCGGGACCATGCCGGGAGCCGAGGTCTGCTGGGCTCTGGTCGCCCTGTGGGCTGCGCTCGAGCGTGGCGACCGGCCGCGGATCGACGCGATCAACGGACCGCTCACGGCCCTGATCTCCTTGCAGACCGGGCTCGACGGCTTCATCGCCGTCGAGAAGCACCTGCTGGTCCGGCAGGGTGTCTTCAGGAGCGCCCGGGTCCGCCGGCCGGTGGGCTATCGACTCGACCCGGAGACCAGGCTCGAGGTGGACCGTCGCTTCGACCTGCTCTGTGAAGCGGTCGGCGGCCCGCTCCTGTAAACGACGTTCCGATGGGTTCACTCCGGGTACCGACCGACCAGGAAGACGCTCGTCACGGACGCGATTCACGATCACCATCGAAGCCGGGAGCAGCGCGTGCGGATACTTGACCTGGTGGTGGACATCGTCGAGTGGGAGGTCCCGACCATCCCGGTGGTCGACGAGCGGGGTTCCATCGGCGGACGGCTCCGGTACGGGGTAGTGCGCGTACGGACCGACCTGGATGTCGAAGCTACCGGGTTGATCGGCCCGCTCGACGGCGAGCTCGTACCGTGCCTGGCGCAACTAACCGACGTGATCAAGCCCCGGCTGGTCGGTCGCCGCCTGACCGAGCCGGACCAGGTCTGGGCCCGATTGGATGGCTGGGCCGGGCACGGGTTCCCCCTCCAACCTGCGATGGCGGCCGTCGACATCGCCCTCTGGGATGCCCTTGCCAGAGCGAGGGGTCTGCCTCTCTACGCCCTGCTGGGAGGGCAGAGCCGGGAGATTCCCGCGGTGGCCACCTCTCCTCCCGTGCACGCGCGACCGGAGTCAGTGGTCGAGCAGGTCATCGAGGCTACGGAGAGCGGCTTCCGGGCCTACAAGATCCATCCCGGCGGGGTGCCCGAATCCGACGCCATCCGGCTGGCCGGCTTGGCGCGCGAGGCGGTCGGACCACCCGTCGCCCTGATGCTCGACCCCAACAATTCGTACGACCCCGCCAAGGCCCTGGCCGTCGGTAGAGCGCTCGACGAGGCCGGATTCGCTTGGTACGAGGACCCGGTGGCGCCGGACGACTGGAATAGCATCCTCCGGCTGGCCGAAGCGATCCGGACGCCGCTCGCGATGAGCGATGCGATCGGGTTCCTCTCCCACCAGGCCCGCCTCGCCCTACGGTTGGGAGCCCCCCAGATCGTCCGGGTCAGTGCCCGCAAACTGGGCATCACAGGGTTGAAGGCGCTCTGCGACGAGCTCACGGCGGCCGGGATGCCGTTCGAGATCGGGTTCGGGGGCAACCCGCTCGCCAATGCGGCCAACCTACACGTCGCCTCCAGCGTTGCCGGACGTACTTACTATGAACACATGCTCCCGGCCCGATACCACGAGACCGGCGCCGTGTCGCCGGTCCGGGTGAGCAACGGCGCTGCCATCGCCTCGTCCAGGCCCGGGCTCGGTGTCGGACTGGATCCGGACCTCGTGGCCCGGCACACCGTCACGAGGCTCGGCTGAGAGGGCTGGTCGAGAGGAGGCACGGAATGAGAGCCGGCGTGTTGATACCGCAGGGGTGGCTGGGGGAGTACTCGGGGTGGGCGACGCCGAGAGCCTTCCGGCGAGCCGTGGAGGTGGCGATCCGGGCCGAGGAACTGGGGTTCGAATCGGTCTGGGTCAACGATCATCTCACGCCCGAGGAACCCATCCGCCGAGCCCCGCTCCTCGAGTCCTTCGTCCTGCTCGCCGGTGTGGCATCCGCCACGAGGACCATCCGGATGGGCCACCTGGTCCTATGCGCCGGGTATCGCAACCCGGGCATGATGCTGAAGATGATCACCACTCTGGACGCCGCCAGCGGGGGCCGGGTGGACCTCGGGCTCGGCGCCGGCTGGAAACGCGACGATTGGGTCGACTACGGCTACGGGTATCCGGGCGTCCGGTCCCGCCTGCGGACTCTCAAAGATCATCTTGAGATGGCGATGGCGCTCCGCGGGCCTCCGCCCGGCGAGAAGCCCGTTCGCAGCCCTGGCCGAGCCAATCCGGCGCCAACCCAGGAGGCGATGCCGATCATCGTGGGCGGCAACGGAACCGAGGTCACCTGGAAGCTGGCGGCCCGGTACGCCGACGAGCTGAACGTCGACGGGCTACTGCCCCATGAGCTGGAGCCCTTGCTCCCGGTGCTCCGATCGAGATGCGAGGAGGTCGGGCGTGACCCTGACACACTGCGAGTCTCGGCTCATTACTGGTACGGGAACGCCGCACCGCCCGGGCCGGAGCGTGTCGAGCATCTGGCCGCCTACCAGGCTATGGGTGTTCACCGCGTTATGACCCTTCCCCTCGGTGCGACGGTCGGCGACGAGGCCTTGGAGGCGTACGCGGACGACGCACTGTCGGCGGGCGTCGAGTTGGGCTGAGCAGGCCGCCAACCGGTCAGGCTAAGCGGGAACGATCCCCAGTGATCGCGGCATCTCGAGCCGCAGGGTCAACTCCATGGCCCCGAAGGCCTGGCCGATCCGGAGGTTTCCAGCCACCGAGATCAGGGCGATGGCATCCCCCGGCTCCAATCCCAGTTGCGTCTCGA
>WTGW01000125.1 GCA_011523395.1 Acidimicrobiia bacterium | reverse complement strand
ATTCCGAGTCCGAGACGTAGGGGGGATTGGTGACGATCAGATCGACCTCGCCGCGGAGGGACGGATCGAGTGCGTCGAGACGATCACCGAGGCAGAACTCGGCTTCCACCTGCAAGAGGGCGGCGTTGAGCCGGGCCAGATCGAGGGCGTCGGGGCTGATGTCGGTTGCGATGACCCGCGCCCCTGGCCGCTCGTGGGCAATGCCGATCGCCAGGCAGCCGGAGCCGGTCCCCATGTCGACGACGGTGCATGGTCCGTCGGGAACCAGATCGAGGGCCTTTCGCCACAACTGCTCCGTCTCGGGCCGGGGAATCAGGACCCGGTGGTCCACCAGCAGTTCCAGCGGACCGAACTGGACCGTTCCCTCGAGGTATTGAAGCGGCATCCCGGCCGAACGCTGCTCCATCAGCCGGTAGAACATGCTCACCGTGGACCGGTCGATGACCAGCCCGCCTAGCAACTCGGCACGGGGTCGGCCTGTGATGGCTGCGAGCAGCCGCACCACCTCATGGGGCGGCAGGCTGCAACTTCCGATCAGGAGTCTGGAGTTGACGCCTCCGACCGGTAGCCGCCCACGGTCATTGGTCGCTCTCGCACCCGACAGGCCGACCGATCCCTGTGCTTGCTGCACCCTCCTAGTGGCCTGTCTGCGAAACAACCGGGTGCTCTGGCGGCCATCGGCGCACCTCGCTGCGTTCCGCTTCCTCAACGTACCACTGCGGGTACGCCTTCGTCAGCGGGCCTTGCGAGGAACACCGCTGCCGACGCCATACCACGCCGCCATTACACAGACAGACCACTAGACCTCGTGAATACCTAGACGTAAGCCCCGGGATGGGATGTCGATCATCGTTGAAGGGGGCAGTCCGGCTACCCGCAGTTCGGCTGCCAGCACCGCCAGGGCCGCGGCCGGGTCGGCGCCGGACAACTCGACGTCTATAGCGCCTTCCGACGCCCCTATCACGGAGCCGGACCGGCCGAGACAGCTCTGCACGATCTCCTCGATGGCCTCGGCGGAGAGGTCGGTGTCAGGCGGGAAGCGAACGAAGAAGATCACTCGCCAACCATCCGCCGGGTGGCCTGATCCGATGTGAGAGCGTCTACGAACGCGGCGAGTTGGCCGTCGAGGACCTGCGTGAGGCGCCTGATGACGAGGCCGATCCGGTGATCGGTCACCCGGTTCTCCTTGAAGTTGTAGGTCCGGATCTTCTCGGACCGATCACCGGTTCCGATCTGCGACCGTCTGCCCGCGGCGCGCTCCGCGGCGCGGGCCAGGTGCTCCTCCTGGTACAGCCGGGCCCGGAGCACCCGGAAGGCCTTTTCCTTGTTCTGGAGCTGGGACTTCTCGTCCTGGCACGTAACAACCAGACCGGTGGGCAGGTGGGTGATGCGGACCGCGGAGTCGGTGGTGTTGACTGATTGCCCTCCCGGTCCCGACGACCGGAACGTGTCCACCTTGACGTCGCTCGCGTCGATCTGCACGTCGACCTCTTCGGCTTCGGGCATCACGGCCACGGTGGCCGTAGAGGTATGGACCCGCCCCTGCGACTCCGTCCTCGGAACCCGCTGGACCCGGTGGACCCCGGCCTCGAACTTGAGCCTCGCGAATGCTCCTCGACCGGTCACTCCGAAGGTGACCGAGCTCAATCCGCCTCCTTCCGCAGGCGCGCTGTCGATCGGCTCCCAGCCGAAGCCCTCCGTCTCGGCGAACCGCTGGTACATGCGGAGCAGTTCCCCGGCCCATAGGGCCGCTTCCGCGCCCCCGGCGGCCGCCCGGATCTCGACGATGGCGTCCTTGACGTCGTCCGGGTCGGTGGGCGTGAGCGCCGCCCTGAGTTCGGCGGCCATGCTGTCGGCTTCCTGCCGGCGGGCCACCGCCAGCTCGCGCAGTTCCCCGGCGAGATCGGGGTCCGGCTCGATGTCCGCCAGCTCGATCGCTTCCCGGGAGTCGTCGACCGCCGCCTTCAACGACCGGAAGGACAGGACCAGCGGCCGGAGTTCGGCGTAGCGGCGGGACACCTCGCCGTACCGGATCGGGTCGCCCAGCACGGCCGGATCGGCCATCAGGCCCTCGACCTCACCGTACTCCTGCTCGATCTCGGTGAGCCGAACGGTGAGCCCCTGGTCCACCACTCTCCACCTACCTGCCCGTGGCGCTCAGCGCCTCGGGAATGATCGGACCCCTCCGGGCTACCTCGTCGACCTCCTCGTCCGTCAGAGCGACCAGCAACGCGGCCACCGCCACATCGATCATGTTCGTCTCTGGAACCCGTGTCGTGAGTCGTTGCAGCCACAGGCCGGGAGCGGTGAGGATCCTCCCCACGGGCCGATCCGCTTGCGCTCCGCCCAGCTTGAGAAGCTCGTAGGAGATACCGGCCACGACCGGAATCAGCACCACCCGGCTCGCGATCAGGCCGTACCACGGAAGGCTGCCCACCAGGCTGAAGACCACGATGGCGGTGAGCATGACCAGCAGCAGGAAGCTGGTCCCGCACCTCGGGTGCTCCGGGCGGTAGGCGGAGATGTGGCCCCGATCGAGCGGATCGCCCGCCTCGTAGGCGTGGATGGTCATGTGCTCGGCGCCGTGGTAGGCGTAGACACGCCCTATCTCCTCCCAGCGCCCGATCAACCACACGTAGCCGACCAGCAGGGCGATCCGGATCACCGCCTCGACCAGGTGGAACACCCATGACGAGGCCTCCAATCCACCCCAGCGGACCACCAGGAGGGGAACGACTACGAAGAACCCCACGAAGAAGACGGCGGCGATGGTCATGGAACCCGCCATCTGGCCCTTGGTGACGGGCTTCTCGTCCTCTCCGACCGAGCGCTGCCCCGACCACGCCAGGGCACGGAAGCCCAAGGTGAGGCTCTCCCCCAATACCAGCACGCCCCGGACCAGCGGCACCCTGGCCCATCGAGAGCGCGAGCTGAGCCTCGGTAGCCGGTGGCGGACGACTTCTATCTCGCCGGAAGGGTTGCGAACCGCCACGGACCAGGCGGATGGCGCCCGCATCATCACCCCTTCGATTACCGCCTGACCTCCGACGGTCGACACCGGGGACTCGGACATGTGCGGGCTACCCCAGGCGGACTAGGAAGGTTCGCCCGCGCCTCCCCGATCACGGGCCGTCCTGCCGTAGCGCCGCTCGAAGCGTTCCACCCGTCCCGCCGTGTCCACCAGCTTCTGCTTGCCGGTGAAGAACGGATGGCTCGCACTCGATATCTCGACCCGGGCCAGGGGATAGGTCTGGCCGTCCTCCCAGACGATGGTCTCGTTGGTACGGATGGTCGATCGGGTCAGGAACGCGAAGTCGACCGAGGGGTCCTGGAACACCACGGGCCGGTACTCGGGATGTATGTCACGCTTCACGTGTCCTCCTGTTCGCGTTCTGGTGCCTGGACAGCGGCAAGGCAGCCGCCTCGGGCCGGGTCTCGCAAGCCACGGGATTATGCCACGTCCTCCCAGGTTAGGAGCATGCTGAAAAAGACGGGGAATGGGTCCACCCGCAAAGCCCTGATCGGTGGGCATTCTTGGCCATCGGACCAACTGGACATTTTTCAGCACACTCCTAGATTCTGCAACGGCGCCCACCGGCGCCGGTTTGCGGTCTAGTTGCGCGACCTGGCCACTTCCGCCAGGAAGTCGGCATTCGACTTCGAGGTCTTCAGCTTGTCGATCAGCAACTCGAGCGCCGCCCCCGGCTCCAGGCCCAAGAGCACCCGGCGCAGCTTCCAGACTTGCTGGAGCTCGTCCGGATCGAAGAGGAGTTCCTCGCGCCGCGTACCCGAGGAAGCGATGTCTATGGCCGGGTAGACCCGCCGGTCGGCCAGTCTACGGTCGAGGCGAAGCTCCATGTTGCCGGTGCCCTTGAACTCCTCGAAGATCACCTCGTCCATCTTCGAGCCGGTCTCCACAAGAGCCGTCCCGATGATGGTGAGGCTTCCACCCTCTTCGATATTGCGGGCTGCTCCGAAGAACCGCTTGGGTGGGTAGAGGGCGGTGGAGTCGACCCCGCCCGAGAGAATGCGCCCGGAAGCCGGCGTAGCCAGGTTGTGCGCCCGGGCGAGCCGCGTGATGGAGTCCAGCAGGATCACCACGTCGGTGCCCATCTCCACCATCCGCTTGGCCCGCTCTATGGCCAGTTCCGAAACCTGGGTGTGCTCCTCGGCGGGCCGGTCGAACGTCGAGTAGATGACCTCGCCCTTCACGGAGCGTTGCATGTCCGTGACCTCTTCGGGCCGCTCGTCGACCAGCACCACCATGAGGTAGCACTCGGGGTTGTTGGCCGAGATGGCCTGCGCTATCTCCTTCAGGACGGTGGTCTTACCCGCCTTCGGTGGCGAGACGACCAGGCCCCGCTGGCCCTTACCGATCGGAGCGATCAGATCGATGATGCGGGTGAGCGTGCTCCGGGACCTCCCTGGCACCTCCAGGCGTAGCCTGACATCGGGGAAGAGGGGGGTGAGATTGGCGAACTTCGGACGCGCCCGTGCCTCCTGCGGCGACATTCCGTTGCTCTTCTCGATCCGGGCGAGAGCCGGGAACTTCTCCTGGCTTCGCGGCGCCCGTACCGGGCCGCTCAGCACATCGCCCTTACGGAGGGCGAACTTGCGGATCTGTCCCGCCGAGACGTAGACGTCCTTCTCGCTGGGAAGGTAGCCCGAACACCTGAGAAACCCGTACCCCTCGGGGAGGATGTCCAACGCACCCTCACGAACCTCGGCCGGACCGCTCGAGCCAGACCGATCGGCCGGGCCTCGTCCCCGCCGACGCCTTCCGCCCGGGCCGCCCTTCTGCGGCCCGCGTTGGGCGCGTTGTGTGCCCCCGTCCGGACCCCGCCGCACGGACTGATCCCGCCCCGACGGCGAGCCGGTCTCACCACCCTGGGCCTCGGACCCGGATGCAGCGCTTCCGTTCTCCTCCACGCGGCTGTCCCGAACAGTCGCATCAGGCAACTCGACCTGTGGCGCCTCGTCCGCCACCTCAAAGCCGTCCGCTCCCATGATCGCGTCGATGAGCTTCGCCTTCTGGAGGCCATCGACCTCTATGCCGACCGCCGAAGCGATGGTGCGCAGGTCCTTGATGTTCTTCGTCTGTAGCTCTGATCGGGTGGCCATTCTGGTTCCTCCGTAAAGTGCTCGCCCGACCAAAGTCGGGGGCGCCTCAATGCCGACAATTCCAATTCCGGGCGGACCGCTAGGGATCTCCGCACCGGTACTCGCCGGTCCTTGACCGGACCGGAAAGACTCGGGATCTGGATCGACTGGCGAGGCCACCACGGCCCGGCCGTAAATCTCGGGAGACCGCCACGGCCCTCAAGCGGGAACGCCGGAAGCACGTACAGTGCTTCTGTGGCGGGATATGGTTGCCCGGCAACTAGGCGGGCGGTACCCGCATGTTACCACAGGGCGATGGTGTGGCGAATCAGGGGGTCCGTGGGCAGTGGGTGAGGACCACCAAACCAGACACCAGAAACCGGATGCCGGCTCCGGGGCCTAACCGGCGGGCAGGCTCTCGCAGGCCACCCCGTCCCCGTCCCGGTCCAGCCGGGCCACATCCCCGTAGTGGGGGAAATGGGTATCGAACCATTCCTGAGCTTGACCCTGCGTCGAGAAATCGGAACAGTTCTTGGAATCGCCCGGATCGGGCGGGACCTCGGCCCCGTCCCCCGGAGTATCCAGGGTCGGCGTATCCAGGGTCGGCGTATCGAGGGTCGGCGTATCGAGGGTCGGCGTGTCCAAGACCGGGAACGCCAGCACGGGAGTCCGGATATGGAGGGTGGAGCCTGAGCACTTCCCGGCCAGCAGCCGTTGCAGGAAATCCGACTCCTCGTGATCCATGGTCAGGTTCCACCTCGCCTTGACGGCTATCCAAGCGGCCGCGTACGGGCATGTGAAGTCCTCGTTCGAAGGCATCCACCCGGCCGGGTCGGAGGCACCTTTCGCCCGGTTGGACCGGGCGGTCACGGCCAGCAGCGCACCCTCGTCGTTGGCGAACTCCTCCCGCCGACCCGGCTCCCAACTGTGCGCGCCCGAATCCCAGGCTTCCGCCAGCGGAACCAGATGATCGATGTCCAGAGATGACGGGCCTTCCACCCATTCCCCGTCGTAGTGCGAGTACCAGAGGCCCGAGACGACCCAGCAGGTGCGGTTCGGATCGAGTGTCGATCGAACCCGCGAGTCGCGGATGAGCACCTCCCGGCGGGTGTCACACCCGTCGCCGTCCAAGTCGCTCCAGTGAGAGAAGTGATCGCGGTCATATCCCGAACGCTGCTCGGGCGCCACCCGCAGTTCAGCCAGCACGTCGGCGGCAAGGCGTAACGGTCCCGTGTCGGCAGCCGCCTCCCCCAGGGCTTCAGTAGTAGTAGTAGTAGTAGTGGAAGAAGCCTCCTCAACAACCACCTCCACGACCTCAGTCGCAGCGGGCACCTCCTCCTCAACAACCACACCCACGACCTCAGCAGTAGCCGGCGCCTCCTCCTCAACCACCACCTCCACGACCTCAGCAGTAGCCGGCACCTCCCCCTCAACAACCTCCGTCCCCGCCTCAGCAACCTGCACCGCTCCAACGGTGGGAGAGACCTCCTCAACCACCGCAAACGTGGTAGTGGTTGCATCGGCCTGGGCAACCGACGCCGGCACGGCTGCCTCCCCGGAGCCACACGCTGCCGCTATGAGCGCTAACAAGGCAGCCAAGAGCAGCGTCTTCAACGGACTCCGCATCTACATCGCAGACCTGCTCGTTGGTGAGGCAATCGCATAGCCCACCATCCTGGGCCGGCGCTGCGGGATGTCGCGCGCCGGGTACGCCCGCACCAGCGCGGAAATGGGATGTACCTTGCGAACCGCACGCCGCCCCGCTCGCCCTCCGGAAGCAGCGTAGCCATGCCCTTCCCGGTCCCCAAGCACCACCAATGGAGGGTGTGTCGTGGTGGGGTGGGAAGCCGGTAACCGTGCTATGGCCTCGTCAAGGACTCGAGACGATCTGACACCTCAGTAGCGACGGGACGCCGATGGCCGCCAGAGCACCCGTTTGTTTCGCAGACGGACCACTAGGAAAGCACCTAGGCGAAGCGGCTCTTGTCCCTGAGCAACCGGTGGATGGCGCCGAGATCCCTCGGGATCCGGGTGACCCTCTCGGGGCGATCGTGGATGCCTTCGAGTGCCTCGGGAACGGGGGACGGACGACCGAGGGCCCGCTCGACCGCGTCGGCGAACTTGGCCGGGTGGGCGGTCGCCAGGCAGACCACCGGGCCATCCGGCGCCGTGTCGCGGGCTGCCGCTATCCCGACCGCCGAATGCGGATCCACGATCCTGCCCGAGGACCGGTAGACCTCACGCATCGTCGCCATCGTGTCCTCGTCGTCGTACCACCTCGATGAGAAGAGGTCATCCGGACCACCCGCAACCGCCAGGGAGCCCTCCTCGCGCAGCCGGGTCATGGCCGACACCAGCCTCTCCCCGTCCCTCCCGAACAGGTCGAACAGGAGACGCTCCAGATTGGACGGGACCTGGATGTCCATCGAGGGGCTCAGGGTCGGGATCACCGTACCCAGATCCAGCCGGCCTTCCCGGAAGAAGCCGTCAAGCACGTTGTTGGCATTGCTCCCCACGATCAGGCGCCGCACCGGAAGGCCCATGCGGGTGGCCGCGTAGCCCGAGTAGACATTGCCGAAGTTGCCGCTCGGAACGGCGAACGAGACCGGCCCACCCAGCCGGGCGACGGCCCAGTAGTAGTAGGCGACCTGCGTGATCAGCCGGCCGAAGTTGATCGAGTTGGCCGTGGACAATGACAGGTCGTCACGCGCTCGGGGATCGGCGAACACGGCCTTGACCAGGTCCTGGCAGTCATCGAAGGTCCCCTGGACGGCCACTGCGTGGACATTGGGAGCGTCGATGGTGGTCATCTGCCGGCGCTGCACCTCGGTGGTCCGGCCCTCGGGAAACAGGATCACCACGTCCACCCGGTCGCGATCCCGAAACGCCTCCATGGCCGCCGAACCGGTGTCGCCGGACGTGGCGCCGAGGATCATGGCGTTGCCGCCGCGCTCGCCCAGCGCCACGTCGACCAGCCGGCCGAGGACTTGGAGAGCGAAGTCCTTGAAGGCAAGGGTGGGGCCCCAGAATAACTCCATCAGATAGAGGTCCTGACCGAGTTCCACCAGGGGCGCCACCTCGGGGTGGTCGAAGCGGGCGAACGCCTCCCCTACCAGCCGTTCCAGCCGGGGGGCGGGCAGCAGGTCGGATGTGAACAGGTCGAGGACCGCGGTGGCCACCGCCGTGAAGCCGGAGCCGGCGTCCAGACCGGCGGGATCAAGCCGGGGCCACTCCTCGGGAACGTACAGACCTCCGTCGGGCGCCAGCCCGGCGAGGACGGCGGCCGGCATGTCGACCGCCGGGCCACCGCGGGTCGAGACCAGCCGGACCGACACTCAGGACTCGTCGTTGTAGACCCGCATGACCGAGTCCACGTAGGACACGACTTCGAGCCCGGCCAGCTCCGATACCGCCTGCTGCAGGTCGCCCTCTGGAGACTCGTGCGTCACCAGCAGGAGGGAGGCCTCGTCGCCGCGGCCATCCTGCCAGACCGACTTGATCGACACTTCATGACGGCCGAACACCGCCGCTATCTGGGCCAACACGCCGGGGCGGTCCGCCACGGTGGTCCGGATCAGCCACTTGGTCGAGAAGTCCGCCACGTCCCGGAGGCGACCCGTTCCGAAGCGAATCCTGGATTTTACCTGTGTCCCGGCCAAGCGTTCCCGGGCCGACATGATGACATCGCCGAGCAGAGCCGTCGCGGTCGGCTCTCCCCCTGCTCCGGGACCGGTGAACAACAGCTCGCCGATCGAAGGACCGGAGACGTAAATGGCGTTGGTGGCTCCCCGGACCGAGGCGAGGGGATGATCCAGCGGCACGAGCGTGGGATGGACGCGAACCGCGATGCTGTCTTCGGAATACTCGGCAATCGCCAGGAGCTTGGGGATGTAGCCGAGCCGCCGGGCGAACACGAAGTCCTCGGTCCTGAGGCCCTCGATACCCTCCCTGGTGACCTGCGAGCCGTCCACCCAGGTCCCGAAGGCCAGGCTGGCCAGGATGGCGGCCTTTGAGGCCGCGTCGCCGCCGCCCACGTCGGCGGTGGGATCGGCTTCCGCATAGCCCAACTCCTGCGCCTCGGCCAGCACTTCCTCGTAGGCGACTCCCTCCTCCACCATGCGGGTCAGGATGTAGTTGGTGGTGCCGTTCACGATTCCGAGCACCGAGGTGATCCTCTCCCCGGCCAGCGACTCCGAGAGTGGCCGGATGATCGGGATGCCACCCCCCACCGCGGCTTCGAAGAGGAGAGACACCCCGGAGGACTCGGCGGCCGCCAGCAATTCCCGTCCCCGTGACGCCATCAGCTCCTTGTTGGCCGTCACGACCGCTTTCCCGGATTCGAGAGCCCGCAGCACCAGGTCCCCCGCCGGGTCCAGACCGCCCATGACCTCGATCACGATCTGGACCGTGGGGTCGTCCACCACCTCGCTCGGACGATCGGTCAGCAACCCGGGAGGGATCGCGATCCCTCGATCCTTGGCGAGGTCCCGGACCGCGATCCCGCGTACCACCAGGTCAAGGCCCGTCTTGGCAGCGATCGCATCCGACTCGTAGATGAGCCGGCGGACGAGAACGCTCCCGACCGTGCCGGCGCCCAGGAATCCGACACCGATCTGCATGCTCATACTCTGCTCCCATCCACGCTAAACGACCAACGGTTCGGTCTCATTCAATGTTCTTTGACCCGCCAGGACCTCCTCGAGTGTCTCCCGACGCACCACCTCCCGCACCTCACCGTCCTTCACGAACAGGACGGGCGGGCGGGGAAGCACGTTGTAGCGGGATGACATGGCGAAGGTGTAGGCGCCCGCCGCGGGCATGGCGACCAGATCACCGGGAGCCATGGTCGCCGGTAGCAGGACCTCCTCGAGCATCACGTCGGTCTCACACATCCGGCCGAAGACCCGGAAGGGATGGTCCGCCGGCTGGTCGAGCCGGCCATCGGCCAGCAGCTCGTACCTGGAGTCGTACAGGGCCGGTCTCGGGTTGTCGGTGAGGCCGCCGTCCACGGCCAGCATCTCGCCGCCGCCCGGCAACGGCTTGCGAACCCCGACCGTGTATAGCAGCACCGCCGCGTTGGCCACCAGCGCCCGGCCCGGCTCCACCATGACCTCGACCGGTCCTATCCGCTCCACGATCTCCGGCGACCCGAGCGCTCGCCGCAGGGCGGCGGCCACCTCGGCCGGGCTGATCGTCGGATCGGCACGCAGGTATGGCGAGGCCATGCCGCCTCCCACGTCGAGGAGGACCGGCGTGGTGGCGAAGGCCGACCGGTTCCGTGCCACGACCGCCGCCAGGCGGTCCAGGATCCGGGCGTACAGTTCCGGGTCGGTTATGTGGCTCCCGGCATGGAGATGCAGCCCCCGTAGCCGGAGGGTTTCGGTGGCGGCCACGCTGGCTATGGCCTGGTCGGTCGCGTCCGGCGACAACCCGAACTTGGCGTGATCGCCCGTGGTGAGGACTTTCCGGTTGGTGACCAGGTCGACCGCCTCGTTGAGCCTGATCATCACGTCCACGGTACGGCTCGCCGCCCGGGCGGCCCGGGCCAGCCGGTCGATCTCGTCCAGGCTGTCGATGACCGTGATGCCCACCTGTCCCGAGGCCGCCAGGTCGATCTCGGCCTCGGACTTCAGATTGCCGTGAAGGAGGATGCGGGAGGCCGGAATCCCGCCTCGCCGGGCGATGGCGGTCTCTCCGACCGATACCACGTCCGCCCACCAGCCCCGTGACGAGACCATCTCGGCCAGGGCGGGGCAGATGAAGGCCTTGGTGGCGTACACGGGCACACCGATCCCGTTGAAGGCGCTCGTGAATTCATCGAGGCGCGCCTCGAGGTGGGCCATGTCGAACACGTACGCAGGTGTTCCGAAGTGTTCCGCGATCGCGCGCAGCCGGACACCACCGATCGAAGCTCGGTCGTTCCGTAGGGTCCAGGTCAAGGGAAGCACATCGCGCAGCGCCATAGCGAACCTTCTGGGAATGGGCCGCACCAGACTAGATGATTAGTTCCTAGCTGGTAGTTGCTAGCTCACAGTCGCTGGTTTCCAGCCGGTTGTCACAAACTGAGTAACGCTAATTGCCGACAGACTAGGTCGTGTTCACGCTAAACACAGTCGCTTCGGGACCGCGGCGCCACAGACTTACCACGAATAACTACAGACAAGCTAGGCGCCCTCGGCAGGATTCGAACCTGCGCACCCGGCTCCGGAGGCCGGTGCTCTATCCCCTGAGCTACGAGGGCTGGCGCTCGAATGCGGGCATCGAAGCCTACCAGTACGCCGGGATCGGGCGGACGAGGCCGGGCCTGAACCGGCACCGGAATTTGGAAGGCCGGGGCGCGGTTCTAGGGGGAGAGAACGCGGCGCCCCGGCCGGATGGCAGGTGGTTTCCTGCCGTTGGTGGGTCGATGGAGTATAGAACAGCCGTCCGCGCTTTGTCCACAGGGGCGGCCCGGGTGCGGGCCAGGCCCCTCCCCTTTCTCCTACCGGCATCCCCTAGGGAGTGCTACAAAGAATGGGGTCGCGGGTTCGCCTGTCGGTAGGACATCTGGTCCGGCAGCAACGCACCGTCAGCGAACGCCTGTTTCCGGGGTTTTCCCAGCACGCCCCTAGACTCCTGACATGCGACCCATCTGGAGCGGAGCCGTATCGTTCGGCCTGGTCACCATCCCCGTCCGCCTGTACCCGGCCACGACCAGCCGGCGGCCCAAGTTCCGGCAGCTCCGCCAGCAGGACCACAGCCCGATCAGGTATCGCAAGGTTGCCGATGCCGACGGTCGAGAGGTCCCTCGCGAGGAGATCGTGCGCGGGTACGAGTTCGAGAAGGGCCGGTACGTCGTCCTGACCGACGAGGAGATCGCCGGAGCGGCCTACCAGGGCGGTCCCCGCATCGTCGACGTGGCGGCCTTCGTAGACGCGCTCCAGATCGACCCCGTCTACTACCGCACCTCCTACTACCTGGAACCCGGCCCCACCGGAGAGAAGGCCTACCGCCTACTCCGGACCGCCCTCGCCGAGACCGACCGGGTCGGGATCGCGACGGTGGCCATACGGTCCCGCCAGCACCTGGCGGCTATCAGGCCGCAGGGAGATCTGCTCGTTCTGGAGACCATGTACTGGCCGGACGAGATCCGCGTCGCCGATTTCGGGAATCTCGAGACGGAGGTGGAACCTCCGGAGAGCGAGTTGGCCATGGCCAAGATGCTGATCGAGAACCTCGCCACGGACTTCGAGCCCGATCAGTGGACGGACACCACCCGCGAGAAGATCGAGGAACTGGTGCGCCAGAAGATCGAGGGCAAGGAAATCGTCGCCTCGGAGACCCCGGAACCCACTCGGGTGGTGGACCTGCTCGAAGCCTTGAAGGCCTCCGTCGAGGCGACCAGGGAGCAGACCGCTCACCGCAAGGCGGTCTAGTGGTCAGTGGTCAGTGGTCAGTGGTCAGTGGTCAGTGGTCAGTGAATGGTCTAACGCGGGAATGACACGGACAACCACACCTAAGGGCCACAACGAACCTGATCACCTCCGAGTCGCCCACTGGCCACTACAAGCCACTGGTTTACGATCTTGGGCGCATCCAGTTCACTAGGAGGTGGGGGTGAGAGCACGTATCGGAATCGCGGACGCCGGGCGTGAGATCGAAGTGGAAGTAGGAGACCGGGACGAGATCGTCACACGGCTTGAGGGCGCCTACAACGACGGAGTCTCCATCCTCTGGTTCCAGGACGCCAAGGGCGCCGACATAGGAGTTCCGCTCGACCGCATCGCCTTCATCGAGTTGGTGGAGTCCCCGGATAAGGCAGTGGGATTCGGTCGGCAGTAGACGGCCCGACCACTAGTGGCCGATCCGCTGGGGTTCAGCTAGCTGCCCGGCGACGCTCGGCCATCCAGCGCTTACGGAGCCGGCGCCGCTCATCCTCCGCATAACCTCCCCAGACCCCGGCCTCCTGGTTGGTCTGGAGCGCGTACTGCAAACACTCATCCGTCACCAAGCAGAGGGAGCAGATGCCCTTGGCTTCCTGGATCTGCTCGATGGCCAGCCCCGTCGTGCCGATGGGGAAGAACAGGCTCGGCTCGGAGTCCCGGCATGCGGCTATCTCACGCCAGTCCGGCTCGGTAATTGTCAACACGGTCTTACACCTTCTAGTCGCGAAGCCGTCGGATCTCGGCTCATCCCCTCCGTCCGGGCGGTGTCCACGCGCAGCGCCGTACACCCGGAGTCTTGGGGTTCGACCTCGCTTGTGAAGTATTTCACAAGGACGGGCCAAATTAAGAGCCGGCGAGCCGACTTGCGATAGAAGACTAACCAGGCCGCTCCCCGGCCCGCAAGTGATTTCCTTCACAAACTTTTCTCGGTCTCGAAATTCTTTCACCCTGATCAAGGGTCTTGAAAGCCCCGGCATGGCGCGATACGTATTACTTCATGAGATCCACACGTACGCTCATCCAACTAGCCGCCGTCGTCTCCGGAGTCGCCGGCAGCACCCTGCTGCTGCTCCGCTTGAGGGAGTCACCATGGCTTCCCCCGCCGGACCGGATCCTCACCGCCGAGCCGGAGGAGGCGGTCTACGGAGCGGTCTGGCTCCTCGCAGCCGGGATCACGGCATGGGTCGGCCTTACCACCGCCCTCTCCGTCCTCGCCTACGTGACACGTATTCCGGCTGCGGTGAGGGCCACCCGGTGGATCACGATCGCTCCCATCCGCCATCTGTCCCGCCGCGCCGCGGCGCTGGTGCTCGCGGTCGGCAGCTTGTCGATCTCGGCGCCGGTGGGTGCGGCCCATGCCCCTCCGGTTCCCCATGTCGTAACAGCCGCGCATCCGGGAGCCACCATCGACGAGGCCACGGTCCCGATCCCCATGGCTGCCACGAGTCCCGACCATGACCGTCCCCTGAGATCGCCTCCGGACACCGGCGGAGTGATGGTGCCGGTCCCTTACCTCGCCGACGGAGCGGTCGATTGGCTTCAGGGTCACGGGGAGGCATCGGTTACCTACACCGTGCAACGGGGCGACCACCTGTGGTCGATCACCGCCGGCTACCTGGCCGCACACCTGGGTCGGGCGGCAAGCGCGGAGGAGATCGCCCCGCTCTGGAGACAAGTGATCGAAGCCAACCGGGACGTGATCGGGTCCGGGGATCCCAACCTGATCTTCCCGGGCGAGCGAATCGTCCTTCCCGACCTCGGTACGCGAGCGGGGGTGCTCAGGCAGCCAGGAAGCTGAGCCTCACGTCCCGTACCGGATTGCCGACGTTGGTGTCCACCAGCACGACGGTTTGCCACGTGCCCAGAGTCAGCGCACCGCCCCGGACGGGAAGCACCAGGCTGGGCGATATGAAGGCGGGAATGATGTGATCGGCGCCATGACCAGGAGCACCATGCCGGTGTTCCCAGCGGTAGCGATCAGGGGACATTCCATCCCGCAGGTACCGGAGAAGGTCCCTATCGGAACCGGCGCCCACCTCCATGACGGCCAGCCCGGCCGTGGAATGGGGCACGAACACCGACAGCAGGCCATCGCCATGGCCCTGCACGAACGTGGCCAGCCGGTAGCCGATGTCGACGACGGCCGGTTCGGCGCCGGTCCTCACCCGGAAGATCTCGGTATGGAGGGCCATTCAGTTGTTGTCGCCGAGGAATATGGCGGACACCGAACTGTCCATGAAGATCGCCTGCAAGGCCTCTGCCAGCACCGGAGCAATCGACAACCTGGTCAGCTTGTCGAAGTCCCGCGCTTCCTTGCTGATCGGAAGCGTATCGGTGACCACAACCTCATCGATCGGAGCCTTCTTCAGCCTGTCGAGGGCGGGATGCGACAACACCGGGTGTGTGGCCGCCACGTAGACCTTCCGGGCGCCCTGCTCGCGCAGCAACCGGGCCGCATTCTCCACGGTACCGCCGGTATCGATCATGTCGTCCACGATCACCGCGTTGCGGCCCCGCACCGCACCCACCACGGTCAGGGCCTTCGACTCGTTGTGGACATCGAACTCGCGCCGCTTGTGGACGAAGGCCACGTACGCCCCCAGGTAGCGGGCGTACTTCTCGGCCCGCTTCACTCCACCGGCGTCGGGGGAGACCACGGTGGTGGGACCGTCCAGGCGTTCCTTGAGATAGTCGGTGACGATCGGGAGTGCCGTCAGATGGTCGAACGGCTTGGGGAAGAAGCCCTGGATCTGGCCGGTATGCAGATCGATCGACACGATCCGGTCGGCTCCGGCGGCCAGGAAGAGGTCACTCATCAGCCGGGCCGAGATGGGTTCACGCGGCATGACCTTCTTGTCGGCCCTGGCATACCCGAAGAACGGCACCACCGCGGTGATACGGTGCGCTGATGCCCTCTTGAGGGCATCGATCAGGATCAACTGCTCCATGATGTGGAAGTTGATCTCCGGTGCGTGGCTCTGGATCACGAAGCAGTCCACCCCGCGTACCGACTCGGACGGTCGGGTGTACACCTCAGTGTTGGCGAAGCGTGACAGCTGGACCTTGCCGAGCCTCACGCCCAGGTCGTCCGCCACGGCTTCGGCCAGCTCGGGGTTGGCCGATCCGGTGAACAGCATGAAGCGCTTGCGGGTTACGAGCTCCATGTTCTAGGAGGGTACTGAAAAATGTCCCGTTGGCCTATTGGCCGGCGACGGGGCTCTGGCCCAGGGATCGCGGGTCAACAATGGAGGTCCATCCCGGTCCTCTCCAGCACCCGCCTACTCGGCCTCGTGGCGAGCTTTCCGCCGTTCCGCATAGCCCGGAATCTCCCGCTGGGAAGCCCTCTCCACACCGAGAGCGCCATCGGGAACATCGCGGGTGATGGCCGAGCCGGCGCCCGTGTACGCCTCGGATCCCACCTCGACCGGCGCCACCAGCACGGTATTGGAGCCGATCTGCGCCCGGCTTCCGATACGGGTGCGGTGCTTGTCGTACCCGTCGTAGTTGGCGGTGATGGTCCCCGCGCCCACGTTGGCCTCCTCGCCGACCTCCGCGTCCCCGACGTACGAGAGGTGTGGAACCTTGGCGCGGGCACCGACCACGGAGTTCTTGACCTCCACGAAGGTGCCCGCCTTGGCGCCGTCGCCCAACTCCGCTCCAGGCCTCAACGAGGCGAAGGGACCGACCTCGGCGTCCACCCCCACCGATACGTCCCTGAGCACGGAATACCAGATCCTCGCGCCGGAGCCGATCCGGCTGTCCCTGATTAAGCAGTCGGGCCCGAGCTCGGCGCCTCCATCCACCGAGGTCGATCCTTCCAGATGCACCCCCGGGAGGATCCTTACTCCCGCCTCGAGGCGCACCGAGGCGTCGATATAGACCCGGCCGGGGTCCTGCATCCAGACGCCATCCCGCATCCAGGCCCTGTTGATCCGGTGCCGGAAGATCGCTGCGACACCGGCGAGCTGATCCTGGGTGTTGACACCGGACAACTCCTCGGCATCGGTCCGGTAGGCGCTGATCCCGTAACCCTCCGCGCCGAGGATGGCCACCATGTCGGGCAGGTAGTACTCACCCTGGACGTTGTCGCGCTCCACCCGGGCCACGAATTCCCGGACCAAGGATCCGTCGAACATGTAGACGCCACCGTTGATCTCGTTGATCTCCCGCTCGCGCGTGGTGGTGTCGGCATGCTCCACGATCCTCTCGACGCGGCCCCAGCCGTCCCGCACCACCCGCCCGTAACCGGTCGGATCCTCCATGTTGGCGGTCACGCACGTAACGGCCGCTCCGGTCCGCCGATGGAGCTTGGCCATCTCGGCCAACGTCTCGCTCGTGATGAGCGGTGTGTCGGCGGGTACCACCAGCACATGGTCTTCGGCACCCAGCGGAATGACCTCGAGAGCGTATTGCAGGGCGTGTGCGGTGCCCAGTTGCTTGGGCTGCACCACCGGTGTGGCCCCATCGGGCAGCATCGCCACCACCTGGTCGGCATCCGGCTTGACCACCACCACCGTCTGGACCGGGTCCAGGGATGCGGTGGCGTTGAGGACCCATTCGATCATCGGCCGCCCCGCCACCGGATGGACCACCTTGGGGAGGATCGACTTCATCCGGGAGCCCTCGCCTGCCCCGAGCACCACCGCTCTTATGGCCACGTCGCTACTCCTCCGTTGGCTGGGGGGACAGGAGTCGAACCCGTACTAGCGGGACCAAAACCCGCTGTGCTGCCATTTACACTACCCCCCACGGCTCTCGGGGCTCCCGGGCACCGGCGTTCCGGCGGACGGGCGCAACGTCCGCGAGTTTAGTGGTCGCCGGAGTATCCACCAGTGGCAGCGCATCCGGTGCGGTCGCCCTGGCATGGTTCGAACGCCCTGAAAGGTCCTTTTCGTCATCCATCCTCGACCAGGTGTGCGCCCTGGCCCTGGGGCAGGGCGACAAAGGCGTCTCTGGCTTCCTTTGGCACGAGATCCAGCCCCTCGTCCGCCTCGGCCCGGTCGGTGAAGAAGGCATAGAGGGAGGGTCCGCTCCCCGACATGAGCACCGGCCGGTCCCAGCGCCTCTCGAGTTCGACCCTCCAGTCGTCCAGGTCCGGCTCGATCGAGGTCGCCGCCGGGTAGAGATCATTGACCAGCCGGCCGTGGCGCCGGAGGCCGGGAGGGATGGCTGTCCCGGCCACGGTCCGGCCCTTCGGCTCGCCCAAACGATCCCAAGCCGAGTACACCCGAGCGGTCTCGAGCATGAAGGGTGGCACGGCAACGACCAGGACGAAGTCATCATCCTGATCCAGCCGGTCCCCGATCTGCTCACCGTGGCCTCCGATCCACCGGAGGCCGCCCCGCAAGCAGAAGCTCACGTCGGCGCCTATCTCCACCGCCGGCCGCGTGAGGTGGGCCCGGTCCCTTCCGGTCAAGCTTCCGTAGAGAAGCAGAGCGGCCGCCGCGTCCGAGCTTCCCCCCGCCAAACCGGCGGCCACCGGGATCCGCTTCCACAGCTCGAACCTCGCCGGTGGATGATCGGTCTGGCCGCTCCGGAGCGCGGACACCGCCTTCCACACCAGGTTCTCGTCACCGGTAGGGAGGTCGGCTCCGTGGATCTCCAGGTGATCCGACTCGGCCGGCTCCATGACCAGGATGTCGTTCCGGCTGATCGAGAGGG
>WTGW01000167.1 GCA_011523395.1 Acidimicrobiia bacterium | reverse complement strand
ACACGGTGGAGGACTTCGTTGTCAACGTGACCTCCTACCGGCACCGTATCCGCACGTTCTGATGGCGCCCTTAGCGGGCTAGGTAGGGCGATGGGGAACCTCTGGCTCGTCGGCATGATGGGCAGCGGGAAGAGCACAGTCGGTCGTAGCATCGCCGCCACGACGGATCGCCGGTTCATCGATGTCGACTCGATGGTGGAGGAACGAGCCGGCATGTCCATCGCAGGCATCGTCGACGAGCAGGGCGAGGTGGCTTTTCGTGAGATGGAGGGCGCCGAGATACGCCGCCTGTCCGCGGAGCCGGCACGGGGTGGCACAGGCCGGGTGATAGCTACCGGCGGGGGTGTGGTCCTAGACCCGGCCGGTGTTGAAGCCATGCGCCGCTCCGGAGTGGTGGCGTGGCTGGACGCGCCCGCAGGAGTGCTCGCCGGTCGCATAGGGGGCGAGGACCGTCCGTTGCTGGCAGGTTCGGATGTGGCATCCCGATTGGCGGAGATCCTGGCCGTTCGCCACAGCCTGTACCACCAGGCCGCTCACTACAGGATCGACGCGGACCGCCCGGTTGGCGAGGTGGCTGCCGAGGTGGTCGGTTGCGCCCGGATCGCGGTCGATGACGCGTCGGAGGTGCTGATCGGCCCCGGCCTGCCCGATCGTCTCCTGCCGGCGTCCTCCGGCCGTGAGCAGGCGGTGCTCATCTGCCAGCCGGGTTCCCGCCCTGTTGCCGGATCGGTGCTCGAACTGCTCCGCTCCGAGGCGGAGGCCACCTTGATCGAGGTGCCCGACCGCGACGCAGCCAAGTCCGTCGACACGCTGGCCGTCCTCTACAGCCGGCTCGCGGAGCTCAATCTGGGAAGGCACGACACCATCGTGGGTGTCGGGGGCGGGGCGGTGACCGACCTGGCCGGATTCGTGGCGGCCACCTGGCTGAGGGGTATCGAGTCGGTTCTGGTGCCTACCACGCTTCTGGGCGCCGTCGACGCCTCCATCGGCGGCAAGACCGGAATCAACGTGATGGGCAAGAACCTGGTCGGATCCTTCTGGCATCCGTCCCGGGTCGCCATCAGCCTCGACGTGCTGAGCCGGCTTCCTGAGCCGCTCCTCCTGGAAGGATCGGCCGAGGCGGTGAAGGCGGGCTTCATCGCCGATCCGAGGCTGGTGGACCTGTTCATGGAGCACGGGCCGTCCTTCCCGATGGCCGAGGTGGTGAGCCGGGCTGTGGCGGTCAAGGCGGAGGTGGTGTCGGAGGACTTCCGGGAGACCGGCCGCCGGGCGATTCTCAACTTCGGGCATACCCTTGGTCACGGCATAGAGGTGGTGTGCGGGCTATCCCACGGCCATGCGGTGGCGGTGGGGATGGTGGCCGCGGCGGCCGTATCGGCTGACCGCCTCGGGTTCGACGAATCCCGAGTGCGGGTTCCGCTGGAGCGTCTGGGCCTGCCGACCCGCATCGACACCGCCGCTTCCGACGCCATCCTTCGGATCGTACAGCGGGACAAGAAGCGCACCGCCACCGGCCTCCGCATGGTGCTGCTACGCGATATCGGCGATCCCGTGGTCGAGTACGTGGACGAGGCAGCTCTAAGGCTCGGGCTGGCGGCAGTCGGCATAGCCGCATGAGACCCGACCCGGGGTCCCAGGTCCATGAAGCAACCGTGGAACTGCTGTCGGGGAGCAGCGTCCCCGGCGATCTCCGGTCAGAAACACCCTCCTAGAATCGCCCCATGGTCTCCACCAACGATGTGAAGTCGGGCATGGCGCTCGACCTGCCGGACGGGTTGTTCCTGATAGTCGAGCAGCAGCACGTCAAGCCCGGCAAGGGGCGGGCATTCGTCCGTATGAAGCTGAAGAACCTGGTCACCGGCGCCGTGGTCGATCGCACCTTCCGTGCCGATGAGAACGTGCCGCAGGCGATCATCGACCGACGGGACCATCAGTTCCTCTACCGCGACGACATGGGCTACCACTTCATGAACCTCGAGACCTACGCCCAGTTCGCGATTGCCGAAGAGGACGTGGGCGAGGCTGCCAACTACATCACCGACGGCGCGACCGTGATGCTTCCCCTGTACGAAGGCAACCCGATCGGCGTCGAACTGCCCGCCTCGGTCGAGTTGGAGGTCGCGATGGCGGAGCCCGCGGTCAGGGGTGACCGGGTGTCGGGCGCCACCAAGCCGGTCACGCTCGAGACCGGCCTGGTGGTCCAGGCGCCGTTGTTCATCGAAGCCGGTGACACCATCAAGGTGGACACCCGCTCCGGCACCTACATCTCCCGGGCTTGACGGTGACAGGAGATGGTCGAGCACGCTTCCAAGGCCGCCCGCGACCCGCGGGCCACGGCGCTGGCCGCTCTCTACCAGGCCGACTTACGGAGTGACGTAGACCCGACCGCGGGACTCGCCGGCAAGGCGAAGCGCTACGCAGCGGGCGTCAGGACCTATCAACGTGATCTCGACCAGCGGATCGAGGCGGCCTCGGAGCGCTGGCCCCTGCACCGGATGCCGGTGGTGGACCGGACCATCCTGCGCCTCGCTCTGTACGAGCTCCTTCACGAGTCGACTCCGACGGCGGTGGTGCTGAACGAAGCGGTGGAGTTGGCCAAGAGATACTCGACGAAGAAGAGCGGCGCCTTCGTCAACGGTGTGCTCTCGGCCCTAGCCGGGCAGATCCGCACCGAGGACTGAGCCGGTGGCATGTCCCGATCCTTCTTCTGGGTCCTTGCCAACCGGTCTGATCGGTGACGACCATGTGGTTGACCGGCCGGCTGCCCGCGGGTGATAGCTCCGCACGCAGCGGGCGCCCGAACCGGCGAAGAACGCGAAAATCGCGGCCGTCGGGCTCCGCCCGCCGGGCCCTCCCCCTGCCGCCACCACCTGGTGTCGAGCGCGTCCCGCCGTGCCCCGGCGGGGCTGCTCGACGATCTGACCTCGTGTGATCCGGTCGACGTCCGAACCGGATTGCTGGTATTTACGGTTGGTAACAGCATAGAACGAGGATGTGACAAGAACCTCTGGTGCGACACGCCCGATGCCGCCCGCCGGCGGATAGCCGTCCTGCGGGATGGGAAATGGGGTGATCGCCGACCGGATACGTCCCCGCAGGCTCAGGAACGCGGGTCCCGGTCTTCGGGACGCTCCGATCCTGCTAGCGTTGCCCGAACCTTTAATCCGGTCCGGTGAGGCCGGGAAGGAGACCCGAGTTCGCGCCAAGCGGCGCCCGAGCCGCGGCGAGTACGCTCCGGCGTGCCTTCCCGTACCGCTTCCCCTCACCCCTTCCGGTTGATACGTGGCCCCGAGGAGGACGCAGGTAGCTGATGCCCATGGTGATGGCCGACGCCGACGTCAGGCGGTCGTTGACCCGTATCTCGCACGAGATCATCGAGAAGTCGAAGGACGTCCTTCCGGTGCTGGTGGGGATCCACACCCGAGGAGTACCCCTGGCCCACCGCATCGCCGCGGTCATCGAGGAGGTCGGGGGTGCCCGGGTGCCGGTGGGCGCCCTGGACATCGGCCTGCACCGCGACGACCTGTCGACCAGGCCCACCACCCCGCTGTCCGGGACCCAGCTTCCGGTCGACATCACGGCCCGGACCGTGGTGCTGGTGGACGATGTCCTCTACACGGGTCGCACCGTGCGGGCCGCGCTGGACGCCCTGAACGACTTCGGGCGGCCGGAGGCGGTGCGCCTGGCGGTACTCGTGGACCGGGGACACCGCCAGCTTCCGATACGCCCCGACCACGTTGGACGCAACCTTCCCACCTCTGTCGCCGAACGGGTCTCGGTGAGGCTGGGCGAGATCGACGGGGGCGAGGACGGGGTGTGGGTGCAGGGGGCACGGAGTTGAACTTCCTCACCACCGAAGACCTGACCCGGGACGACCTCGAAGAGATACTCGACCTGGCCGACGAGTTCACCCGGGTACTGTCCCGCCCCATTCCCAGGGTTCCCGCTCTCCAGGGCAAGCTGGTGGCGAACCTGTTCTTCGAGAGCTCCACCCGCACCCGGCTGTCGTTCGAGCGGGCCGCGCGGGCACTCTCGGCCGACGTGATGAGCTTCTCCGCGTCCGGTTCGTCCCTGTCCAAGGGGGAGAGCCTCAAGGACACGGCGCTGACCATCGAAGCGATGGGCGCGGACCTGATGGTGGTGCGCCACCGGGCCACCGGCGCCCCGTGGCGGATTGCCGGATGGACCGGATGCCAGGTGATCAACGCCGGCGACGGCGCCCATCAGCATCCCACTCAGGCCATGCTTGACGCCCTCACCCTGCGGCGCCGATTCGGCGACCTGGACGGCCTGCGGGTGGCGATCGTGGGCGACATCCGTCACTCCCGGGTGGCCCGATCCAACGTGTTCGCCCTCACCACCCTGGGCGCCAGGGTGACTCTCGTGGCGCCCAGGACCCTCCAACCGGTGAACTGCGAGGGTTGGCCGGTCGAGACGACCGATGACTTCGACGCGGTAGTCGGGTCGGTCGACGCCGCCTACCTGCTTCGGATCCAGACCGAGCGGGGAGGGGCCTCGGTGTTTCCCTCGCTGCCGGAGTACGTATCCCGTTACGGCATGACCCGCGAGCGCTTCGCCCGCCTTCCCGACGATGCGGTGGTGCTTCACCCGGGTCCGATGAACCGGGGTGTGGAGATAGACGACGTGGTGGCCGGTCATCCCCGGGCGCTGATCCTGGACCAGGTGACCAACGGTGTGGCGGTGCGGATGGCCATCCTGTTCCGCCTCTTAGGAGGCAAGTGATGGGCGGGATCCTCCTGACGGGTGGTGGCGTTCTCACCCCGGCCGGCGAGGTCCGGGCGGACGTCCTCATCGAAGGCGGTCGGGTGACCTCCGTGGAACCTCACCCCGAGATGACGGAGCGCACCCGGGCAGGCCGGACGGTCATCGATGTCTCGGGCCTGGTGGTGGGGCCCGGTTTCGTGGACCTCCATGCCCACCTGAGGGAGCCGGGCCAGGAGTGGAAGGAGGACATCGCCTCCGGATCCCGGGCGGCCGCAGCCGGCGGTTTCACCGCGGTGGTGGCCATGCCCAACACCGATCCGCCCACCGACGCAGGCCACCTCGCCCGCTACGTCAGCGACCGGGGCCGGCAGGTGGGGCTGGTCGACGTGATCCCGGCCGGATGCATCACGATGGGAATGGAGGGCCTGCGGCTATCCCATCTGGACGATCTGTTCGCCGCGGGCGTGCGGCTCTTCACCGACGACGGTGTCACGGTGGCCGACTCGGGCCTGCTCCGGCGGGCCATGGAGTACCTGCAGTCGAGGGGTGGCGTGATCGCCCAGCACGCCGAGGACCCCGGACTGGGACGGGGCGGGCACATGCATGAGGGCCGGGTGTCGTCGTTGCTCGGCATGGGGGGTATCCCGACCCAGGCCGAGACGGTGATCGTGGCCCGTGATCTGGCCGTAGCCGAGTTGACCGGCGCCGCTTATCACGTCCAGCACGTCAGCTGTGCCGGGACCCTGGACCTGATCGAGTCTGCCCGCCACCGGGGGGTGAACGTGACCGCCGAAGTGACCCCGCATCACCTCTGGTTCTCCGACCACCAGGTGTTGTCGATGGATCCGGTGGCCAAGATGTATCCGCCGCTCCGCACGCCCGCCGACATCGAGGCACTCCGTGACGGGCTCCGCGACGGCCTGATCGATGCGGTCGCCACCGACCATGCCCCTCACGCAGCCCATGAGAAGGACGTTCCGTTCGAGGAGGCGCCCAAGGGCGTGACCGGATTGGAGACGGCCTTCTCCTCCGTCCGCACCGTCCTCGATCCGGACCCTCGGCTGCTCTTCGAACGGATGTCGGTCACCCCGGCGACGATTGCCTCGCTCGAGGGGCACGGGAACTGGATCGAACCCGGCATCCCGGCCAACCTGGTGGCGGTGGACTGGCACGAGAAGTGGACTCCCGAGACGTTCCAGTCCAAGTCGGCCAACTCCCTCTTCGCAGGAGTGCCGCTGGTGGGCCGGGTCCGCTACACGTTCCGCGAGGGACGCCTCACGCATGACTCCGCGCGGCTCGACGTGCCCGCTCCGTCTCCCGGGGCCGGAGCCCTCCGATGAGCAGCGGGTTCCTGGTTACGGCCGACGGGGAGGTATTCGAGGGTAGGTCCGTGGGCGTGGAAGGGGTCCGGGTCGGAGAAGCCGTGTTCAACACCTCCATGACCGGCTACCAGGAGGTGCTGTCCGATCCTTCCTATGCCGGCCAGGTGGTGGTCATGACCTCGCCGCACATCGGCAACTACGGGGTCAGCGACTACGACGACCAGGCCGCCAGGCCGGCCGCCCGCGGCCTGATCGTCCGTTCGCTCTCGCGCCGGCACTCCAACTGGCGGGCCGAGGGAACCCTGGCCGCCTACCTGCGATCCCACGAGATGGTGGCCCTCGCCGACCTCGACACCCGGCGGCTCACCCGCCACCTGCGGGATCGAGGGGCGATGCCGGTCGCCATCGGCGCCGGGGTCGGGTCCGGGGAGCTGGCGGCGCTGGCCGCGGAGGCCCCCCGGATGGAAGGGCAGGACCTGGCTACCGGCGTATCCACCCCCGAGCCGTACCGGTTCGATCCCGATGGTGATCCGGTGGGCCGGGTGGTGGCCATCGACCTCGGCATGAAGCGCGACATCGGCAGGCGGATGGCCGGGCGCGGGCTGGAGGTCCATGTCCTGCCGGCGACCTGCACCGCCGAGGACATTCTCGGTCTCGATCCGACCGGCGTCTTCCTGACCAACGGGCCGGGGGATCCCGAGCCGCTGGAGCACACCATCGGCACGGTGAGGGCGTTGCTCGGCGGCGTTCCCGTGTTCGGCATATGCCTGGGCCACCAGGTGATCGGCCTGGCTCTCGGCGCCACCACGTTCAAACTCCCCTTCGGCCACCACGGCGGCAACCATCCGGTCCGTCGCCTCGAGGACGGCCGGGTGGAGATCACCGCCCAGAATCACGGGTTCGCGGTCGACCTCTGGTCGCTGGAAGGCCGGAAGGCGCCTGAGCGCGAGGGCCTGGCCGGTCCCGACCTCCTACCCCGGCAGGTCACAAGCGACTTCGGCGAGGTGCGGCCCACCCACCAGAACCTCAACGACGGGACCCTGGAAGGGTTGCGATGCCTGGACATCCCCGCCATGTCGGTCCAGTACCACCCGGAAGCGGCCCCCGGCCCACACGATGCGCTGGGGCTGTTCGACGACTTCCTGGCCCTGATGGGGCTCGGAACGGAGGACCGCTGATGCCCAAGCGCACCGATATCGAGAGCATCCTGGTCATTGGCTCCGGCCCGATCGTGATCGGCCAGGCCTGCGAGTTCGACTATTCGGGTACCCAGGCGGCCAAGGTGCTGAGATCGGAGGGCTACCGGGTGATCCTCGTGAACTCCAACCCGGCCACCATTATGACCGATCCCGAGTTCGCCGACGCCACCTATCTCGAACCGATCACACCCGAGATCGTCGAGCGGATTCTGGAACACGAGTCACCCGACGCCCTGCTCCCCACGCTGGGCGGGCAGACCGCGCTCAACGTGACCGCCGAGCTCGCCCGGTCGGGTGTGACCGACCGCCTCGGGGTGGAACTCATCGGCGCGAGCTTCGACGCCATCGAACGGGCCGAGGACCGGGGGTTGTTCAAGGAGACGATGGCGGCGGTAGGCATCGAGTCCCCCCGTTCCCGCTACGCCCGATCGATGGAGGAGGCGGTGGCGGCCGCCACCGAGATCGGCTACCCGGTGATGGTGCGGCCCTCCTTCATCCTGGGCGGGGGCGGTACCGGTATCGCCGGGGACGAGGAGGCTTTCGGGGAGATCGCACGGCACGGGCTCAGTGCCTCCCCGGTGAGTGAGATCCTGGTGGAGGAGTCGGTGGTGGGCTGGAAGGAGTACGAACTGGAGGTGATGGCCGACCGGAGTGGCAACGCGGTCATCGTCTGCTCGATCGAGAACCTGGACCCGATGGGCGTCCACACCGGCGATTCCATCACCGTGGCACCGATCCAGACCCTCTCGGACCGGGAGTACCAGGAGATGCGGAACGAGGCCATAACCTGCCTCCGGGCCATCGGAGTGCAGACCGGGGGCTCCAACGTCCAGTTCGCGGTGGATCCGGTCACCGGGCGCCGGCTGATCATCGAGATGAACCCCCGCGTCTCGCGTTCATCCGCCCTCGCTTCCAAGGCCACCGGGTTCCCGATCGCCAAGATCGCCGCCCTCCTGGCGGTGGGGTACACCCTCGATGAGATCGCCAACGACATCACCGGCGCCACCCCGGCCAGCTTCGAGCCGGTGCTTGACTACACGGTGGTCAAGATCCCCCGCTTCGACTTCGCCAAGTTCCCGATGGCGCCCGACCGGCTGGGCACCTCGATGCGGTCGGTCGGCGAGGCCATGGCCATCGGGCGTACCTTCCCCGAGGCCCTGCAGAAGGCCCTGCGGAGCCTGGAGACCGGCCGGCACGGGCTCAACGCCGATCCGGGGGAGAGGGACTTGCGGGCCCTTTCCGAAGGGGCCCTCGATGAGGCGGTGGCGACTCCCAGCTCCGGCCGGATCTTCCAGCTGGGGGAGGCGATCCGCCGGGGTCGGAGTGTGGAGCACCTGGCCCGATCCACCGGCGTCGATCCCTGGTTCCTGGACCAGATGGCGGAGGTCTACGAGCTCCGGGCCGAGCTGGAGGCGGCCGGTGCCCCCCGGGCCGATCTGGTGCGGGACGCCAAGCGGATGGGATTCTCGGACGCGCAGTTGGCGTACATATGGGGGGAGCCCGAGGCCGGTATCCGAGAGTTCCGGCGAGCCGCCGGTATCCGGCCGACCTACAAGCGGGTCGATACCTGCGCTGCCGAGTTCGAGGCGTGGACCCCCTACTTCTACTCCACCTACGAGGACGAAAGCGAGGTGGAGGCAACCCGCCGGCCTCGGGTGGTCATCCTCGGGTCCGGTCCCAACCGGATCGGCCAGGGAATCGAGTTCGACTACTGCTGCGTGCATGCCGCCTTCGCTCTCAAGGAGGCCGGCTACGAGACCGTGATGGTCAACTGCAACCCCGAGACGGTCTCCACCGACTACGACACCTCCGACCGCCTCTACTTCGAGCCTCTGACGGTGGAGGACGTGTTGGAGATCTGCGATGCCGAGGATCCCGTGGCGGTAGTCGTCCAGCTGGGCGGCCAGACCCCGCTCAACCTGGCAGGCCGTCTGGAGGCGAACGGAGCGCCTATCGCCGGCACTCCTCCGGACCGCATCGACGAGGCGGAGGATCGGGAGCGCTTCTCAGCCCTGTGCCGGCAGCTGGGGATCGTCCAGCCTCCTCACGGCACCGCCACGAGCCCCGCCGAGGCGGCCCGGGTGGCGGACTCCATCGGGTTTCCGGTGCTGGCGCGGCCCTCCTACGTGCTCGGGGGCCGGGCCATGCGGGTGGTCTACTCGGGAGACGAGCTCGACGCTTACCTGGCCGACCTGTACGGCAAGGATCAGCAGGCGGGGTTCGATCTGGCCTCGGCTCCCGTCCTGATCGATCGTTTCCTCGAGGCGGCCACAGAAGTCGATGTGGACGCCGTATACGACGGAGCGGAGTTGCTGGTCGGAGGCATCATGGAACATGTCGAGCAGGCCGGCGTTCACTCCGGCGACTCGGCCTGCATCACCCCGCCCCCCACCCTCGGCGCGGCCGCTCGCCGGACGATCGTCGGGGCGACGGGGGCTCTGGCGAGGGCGCTCGAGGTCAGGGGGCTGATCAACCTCCAGTTCGCGGTCAGGGGGGACGAGGTCTTCCTGCTGGAGGCCAACCCGCGGGGATCCCGGACGGTGCCGTTCATCTCCAAGGCCAAGGGCATCCCGCTCGCCAAGATCGCCTCGCGGGTGATGATGGGTGCCACACTGGAGGATCTGGTGGCGGAAGGGGTGTACTCCCCGCCGGGCGAACCGCGGTTCGTGGCATGCAAGGAGGCGGTGTTGCCTTGGGACAGGTTCCCCGAGGAGGACACCCTGCTCGGACCGGAGATGCGGGCGACCGGCGAGGTGATGGGGATCGGTCCGGGGCCGGGAGTGGCCTACTCGAAGGCCATGATGGCGGCGGGAAGCGGCATCCCGGAGGCGGGAACGGTGTTCCTCTCGTTCGCGGATCCCGACAAGCCGGCCGGCGCCCGGATCGGGGAGGCCCTTCACAGCCTGGGATTGAACCTGGTGGCCTCGCCCGGAACGGCCGGGTTCCTGGAGGCCCGAGGGATACCGGCCGAAGCCGTGCCCAAGGTCGGCGAGGGTCCCGGAGACACGGTATGGCAGATCGAGTCGGGCCGGGTCGACATGATCATCAACACACCCCAGGGACGGCGGGCAAGGGGAGATGGTCGGTTGATGCGCCGGGCCGCGTCCTCGCGCGGTGTCCCCATCGTCACCACCGTGGCCGGTGGCGAGGCGGTGATCCGCAGTCTGCGCGGTTCTTCGGAGGCCGTGTACGAGGTACGGAGCCTGCAGGATTGGCACCGCTGAACCGCTCGGTGGCCCTGGGGCCGGTGACGCTCCGCTCTCCCCTCGTGGGGGCCTCTGGAACCGTGGGCTCGGCGGTCGACTTCGTATCGGTGGCGTCTCCCGACCACTACGGGGCGCTGGTGGCGAAGTCCGTGGCGCCCGAGCCCTGGGCCGGTAACCCGCCTCCCCGCCTAGCGCCCGCAGGAGCGGGCATGCTCAACGCGATCGGCATCCAGAACCCCGGCATCGAAGCCTGGCTGGCGGAGTTCGGTCCCCTGCTGGACAGCGTCGGCGTCCCGGTTTGGGGCTCGGCGGTCGGTCACCATCCGGCCGGTTTCGCCGCGGTGGCCAGGGGCCTCGAGGAGGGCGGCGTGGAGGCGGTGGAGGTCAACCTGTCCTGCCCCAACCTCGACGGGCACGGGCTGATCGCCCTCGACCCGGACGCGTCGGCCCGGGTGGTCGAGGCGGTTCGGAACGCCGCCTCGGGTCCTGTCTCGGCCAAGCTGTCGCCGAATGCCTCGGACATCGTGGCGGTAGCCGCTTCCGTCTGGAATGCTGGCGCCGACTGGGTTGTGATCGGCAACACCGTGTGGGGCGCCGCCATCGACATCGAGTCGGGGGCCCCCCGGGTGGCCACCGGGAGCGGCGGCTACTCCGGCCCCCCGCTCAAACCGATCGCGTTGCGGGCCGTCATGGAGGTGGCAACCCAGCTTCCCGAGGTTCCGATCCTGGGATGCGGCGGCGTGGTCACAGGTGAGGATGTGGTGGAGTACCTCATGGCGGGAGCCGGCGCGGTGGCGATAGGGACGGTCCACTTCGCGGAGCCCCGGGCGGCGCGGCGCATCGACCGCGAGCTGGCGAGATGGTGCCGGACCCATGGCGTGGAACGGGTGTCCGACCTGGTCGGCGTAGCCCTCCGGGAGGAATCCCTACCATGACCGGCAGCATGGGTGATGGATCGAACCCCACCGAGAGCCGACCGCGCAACCCCATCCTCGTCGCTCTCGACGTTCCGACCGGGGAGGACGCCGTCCGCCTCGCCCGGGAGCTTTCGCCCCATGTCGGTGGGTTCAAGGTCGGGCTCGAGCTCCTGACCGGTCCCGGTCCCGCCATCGTGGGAGTGATCGGACGGCTGGGAAAGCCGGTGTTCGCTGACGCCAAGCTGCACGATATTCCCAACACTGTCAAGGCGGCCGCGCGCCATCTGGGAGAGGCGGGCGCGCGATGGGTAACCGCCCACGCCGCCGGGGGCAGGGCCATGCTGGAAGCGGCGGTCGAGGGTCTGCGCGAGGGGGCGGGTGCCCGCGCCGCTGGAATACTCGCCATCACCGTCCTCACCAGCCTCGACCAGGATGCCCTGGCGGCGACCGGGGTGGCTGCCACACCGGGGAAGCTGGCCGCGGTGCGAGCCCGGCTCGCCCGTGAGGCCGGCTGCGAGGGCGTCATCACTTCGGTCCGGGAGTTGGGCGTGATATCGGATGTGGCTCCCCAACTGCTGAGGGTCACGCCCGGCATCCGACCGGTCGGTGTCGACTCCCATGACCAGGCCCGGGCAGCTACACCCGCCGAAGGGATGGAGCGAGGCGCGCACTACCTGGTGATAGGCCGGGCCATTACCGGAGCTCCGGAACCGGGCCGGGCCGCCCTCGACATTCTCTCCGGCCTCGACCTGCCTGGAACCTCACCCGGGCTGTGAAGGCGAAGGGGCCGCCGGCTGGGAGGATGGTGAAGACGGGGACAGTTGGCCCGCGACGCCTTCACCCTGGGGTGTTATCACCTGGTTTCGGGCCAGTTGGACATTTCTGGGTACGCTCCTAGAGTCTGTCCGGCGCCTAAGTCCGCACGAGGATGGACCGGCGCATGAATCGGGTCGGAACCGTAGAGCTAGAGAAGGAACGGCAAAGGAACCTTATGGCACCTCCGCAGTTGAACGCCGAGCAACGGGCACGGGCATTGGAGAAGGCAGCGATGGCGCGCCGCAAGCGGGCCGAGATCAAGAGCTTGCTCAAGAACGGGTCGTTGTCGCTCGGTGAACTGCTCGAGCAGGCTACCGACGACCCCATGGTGAGTGGCATCAAAGTGAGTGCCGTCCTCACCTCCATGCCCAGAACCGGGAAGGTGAAGGCCGGTCAGATCATGGAGGAGCTCGGTATTGCCGAGAACCGGCGGGTCCGGGGTCTCGGAGCGCGGCAGCGCAGCGCCCTCCTAGCCAAGTTCAGCTGAGCCACGAACCGGCAGCCCCCCACCGGCCCGGTCGGCTGGTAATCATCTCGGGGCCGTCAGGTGTCGGGAAGAACACCGTCATCCGGGCTCTGGCCCCTCATTACAGCTTTCACTTCGCCGTATCGGCAACAACCCGCGCCAGGCGGCCTGACGAAACCGATGGCGTCGAGTACTACTTCATCGATGATGAGGCTTTCTCGGGACTGATCGAAGCAGGCCGGTTGCTGGAGTGGGCGGAGTTCGCCGGAAACCGCTACGGAACCCTCCATGATGAGGTCTTCGCCTACCTCGACACGGGGCAGGATGTCTTGCTCGATGTCGAGTTGAACGGCGCATTCCAGGTGATGGGCTCCTATCCGGATGCTCTGTCCATATTCCTCATGCCTCCGAGCCTCGACGAGTTGGAGTCAAGGATGCGTGGTCGCCGGGGGATGACGGAGGCGCAGATCGCCACGCGCCTCAAGTTGGCCGAGGACCAGATCGAGCGGGGTTGGCACCGTTTCGCCCACGTCGTGGTCAACGCAGATCTCGACACTACGGTGGCGGCGATAGTCGGTATACTCGGGTCTTCACCATCCAGCTAGGCCAATGGTGTCCGGACGGTGGTCGACAGGCCGTCATCCCGGTGCCCAACCCGTTCCCGGTCCGAAAGACGATCCTGCGCCATGATTGAGCCACCCATTGAAGAAGTAATCGGCAAGGCCGGCGGGCGTTTCAACCTCGTGTTGCTGGCCTCGCGCCGTGCTCGCCAGATCAACAGCTACTACACCCAGCTAGGGGGAGGGATCGGGCGCTACGTTCCGCCCCAGGTCCATTCCCTCAGCCACAAGCCTCTCACCATCGCTCTCGAGGAGATCGCGGCCGATAAGTTGCAGGTGGCAACCGGAGAGGCCGCCGAGAGCCAAGAGCCCGACACCCTCGACGTCCTGCTCTCCTACCAGACCGAACCGCTCGAAGAGGGTGATCTGGTGGCAGGTCTCGAGGCCCTGGGCACGCCGGAGGCGGCGGAAGCCGCTGCCGATGAGCCGGCCGGGGCGGAGGGCTCCGATGAGGCCGGGGCTTCCGACGACTCCGTAGAGGGGACCGCCGTTGAGAACTCCGAGGAGCAGTAGACCCCTCCTACACGGCCGGCATCTGGTACTAGCCATCTCCGGGGGTATCGCCGCGTACAAGGCGGCCTACCTGGCCCGGCGGCTCTACGAGGCCGGCTCGCAGGTCCGGACCATCATGACCGAGGGGGCCCTGCGCTTCCTGGGGGAGCAGACCCTCGCGGCGATTACCGGCCACGCGGTGGTGACCACGCTCTTCGGATCGAAACAGGCCGGACCGAGCCCCCACACGGAGTTGGCCCGTTGGGCCGATGCCCTGGTGGTGGCGCCCGCCACCGCCAATGTGGTGGCCAAGGTCGCCAACGGGTTGGCCGATGACGCCTTGACCGCCACTGTGGCGGCCTTCGACGGGCCGGTGGTGCTGGCGCCCGCCATGCACACCGAGATGTGGCAGCAACCCGCCACAGCCCGCAATATCCGGCTACTCGAGGAGGACGGCAGGTGCCTGGTGGGTCCGGTCGTCGGCGAGTTGGCGGCGGGCGACTCCGGGATGGGTCGCATGGCGGAACCCGAAGAGATACTGGCGGCGGTGGCGGGGGTGTTCGATGACTCCCTGAGCGGGTTGAGGGTGCTGGTGACCGCCGGAGGAACCCGGGAAGCCATCGATCCGGTGCGCTACGTGGGTAACCGGTCCTCGGGGAAGATGGGCCACGAACTGGCTCTGGAGGCAGCCCGACGCGGGGCCGAGGTGGTGCTGGTCACCACTACCGCACCGCCGGACATGCCGTGCTCGGTCGAAGTAGTGCCGGTCGAGTCGGCGGAGGACATGGCGCACCAGGTCTGGACGCGGGCCTCGGCGCTGGACGCGGCGGTGCTGGCGGCCGCGGTGGCCGACTTCCGGCCCGCCGATGTGGCCGGCACCAAGCTGGCCCGGTCCGACGGTCCTCCCCAGATCGTCCTGGAGCCCACGCCCAACGTCCTGGCCGGGTTGGTGGAGAGGGTGGAGCCGGGAACGACCGTCGTCGGCTTCGCCGCGGAGACCGGCGGTATCGATCGGGCGGTGGGCAAGGCCACCACCTACGGGGTGGACTTCGTGGTGGCCAACGACGTGACCAGCCCCGGGAGCGGGTTCGGTACCGACACCAACCAGGTGACCATCATCTCGGCGGCGGGAGAACGCACTCCCCTGGAGATGATGACCAAGCGTGATGTGGCCGGTGCGATCTGGTCACACGTGACCACACTGAGAGAAGATGGGGCCTGAGACGGAGCGTCCTCTGGTCTCCATATACTGGTCTCGATGATGCTCCGTCACTTCACGAGCGAGTCGGTCACCGCCGGCCATCCCGACAAGATGGCCGATCGGATCTCGGATTCCGTCCTCGACGCCATCCTGGAGAGGGACCCTGTGGCCCGGGTGGCCTGCGAGACCATGGTCACTCCCAGGAAGGTGATCGTGGCCGGGGAGACCACCAACCGCGCCGGCCTGCTGGACCTCCAAGGGGTGGTGCGAGCGGCGATCGCCGATATCGGATACACGTACGAAGACGTCGACTTCCACGCCGACAAGGTTGCTGTCGAGGTGCTCCTCGGGAGCCAGAGCGCCGACATCGCCGGCGGTGTCAGCCAGGCGCTGGAGGCCCGGCAGGGCTCCAAGCACGAGTTGGATCAACTCGGGGCGGGTGACCAGGGCATGATGTTCGGATACGCCAACCGGGACACCGAAGAGTTGATGCCGGCGCCGATCCAGCTGGCCCATCGCCTGGCCGAGCGCCTGACCGAGGTGAGGGTGCTGGATCTTCTGGATTACCTGCGCCCGGACGGCAAGACCCAGGTCACGGTGGCGTACGAGGGGTCAAGACCGGTGCGGGTGAGCCGGGTGCTGATCTCCTCCCATCACACCGAGGAAGTGGACGATGAAGAGATGAAGGCAGCCCTGCGGGAGCATGTGATGATGGGGATCGGCTCGCCTCTGATAGACGAAGGCACCGAACTGCTGGTCAACCCGTCCGGACGCTTCGTGAAGGGCGGGCCCGAGGCGGACGCCGGCCTGACCGGGCGCAAGATCATCGTCGACACCTACGGCGGTTACGCCCGGCACGGCGGCGGCGCCTTCTCCGGGAAGGATCCGACCAAAGTGGACCGCTCGGCGGCCTACTTCGCCCGCTACGTGGCCAAGAACGTGGTCGCTGCCGGACTGGCCGAACAGTGCGAGATCCAGGTGGCTTACGCCATCGGCCAAGCCAACCCGTTCTCGGTCTACGTGGACGCGTTCGGTTCCGCCCGTATCGATCCGGTCGAGCTGGAGAAGCTGGTCAAGTCCTACTTCGACTTCCGGCCGGCGGCCTTCCTGCGCAAGCTCGACCTGCGCCGGCCCATCTACGCCAAGACCTCTGCCCTGGGTCACTTCGGACGGCCGGACTTCCCCTGGGAGTCGACCGCCGACGCCTGCGAGTTGAAGAAAGCGGCGAGCCGACCCTGACCCAGGCTGTTGTCGCCCGGGTAGTCCCTGATGTCGCCACCCTGGCGGTCGACGAAGGCTTTTCCTATCGGGTTCCGCCGTCCTTGGAGGGCCAGGTGGAGGTGGGTGCCATCGTCCGGGTGCCCCTGGCCGGCCGGCGGGTGCGCGGCTACGTGGTCGGCCTGGAATCGACCGCGGGCGATGAAGCTGCGGACGATCTGAGAGAAGTCCGGGCGCTCTCCTCCGACATCCCCGCGTTCACAGCCGGCATGCTCCCGGCGCTCCTCTGGGCGGCGGACCACTACGTGGCGCCGCTCGCCCGGGTGCTGGCCAAGACCGCTCCGCCCAACCTGCCCAAGCGGCCGACTCCTGCCGGTTTGCCGGGTGTCCCGCCGGCCGGCGGGCCTCTAGCAGGTGTGGCGGAGGCTGCGGCGAGGGGAGGACCTCCCCGGTCGGTCCAGGTCGTGGCGGGCACCGGCTGGACCGAGCTGGTGCGGGGGGCGGTCACCGCTCCCTTGCAGGCGGGAAGGTCGGTCCTGGTGGTCGCTCCGACAGTGGTGGAAGCCGCACGTCTCGCCGCCGGGCTGCGGCACGATCTGGGTGCCCGGGTTCTGGAGGTGAGTGACCAGAGCGACGCCGCGGTCACCGCGGTGTGGTCGAAGGCGGCTACGACCGGCGGTTTGGCCGTGGTGGGAACCATGCGGGTGGTCTGGTGGCCGGTCCGGGACCTGTCCATGGTGGTCCTGGTGGAGGAGGGCCGCCCCGGCATGAAGGAACGCCAGACCCCGACGGTGGCGGCCGGGAGCCTGGCCCGGGTCAGGGCATCCGCCGAGGGCTTACATCTGGTCCTGATCGGGCGGGTTCCGACCGTCAGCGCGCTGGCGGAGGACCTCGAGGTGGTCCGCGTGCCCGGTCGCCTGTGGGCACCGGTCCAGGTGGTGGATCGGACCGAGGATCCGCCCGGCCACGGCCTGCTGGCGGAACGGGTCCGGCGCGCCATCGCCGGCGCGGTGGGCCGGGGAGGCCGGGTGTTTGTCTTCACCCACCGCCGCGGGTACGCACCGGCTGCCCGGTGTGTGAAATGCCGCCTGCTACGAAGCTGTCCGCGCTGTGGGGCTCGCCCCGATCATCGGACCACCTGTTCAAGATGCGAGACCGAGCTTGGAGGGTGCTCGTCATGCGGTGGGACCCGCTTCGAGCCCCTTGGCGCCGCCGTGGGACGGGTGATCGTGGAGGTCCGGCGGCTGATCGGGGACGGCGTGGGTGACGTGACAGCCGGTAGGCAGGTGATGGTGGGAACCGAAGCCGACCTGGTGGCGGTGCCGAACTCCGATTTGGCGGTGGTGGTGGATGCCGACGGCCTGGTGCGGGGTACCAACTACCGGGCGGCGGAGGATGCCCTCACAGTGCTGTCCCGGGTGGCCGCCACCGTCCGGCGCGACGGGCGGGCCCGGATGATGCTGCAGACGGCCGATACTCACCAGCCCGTCTACGAGGCCCTTCGGCGGGCCGATCCGTTCGCGTTCCTCAGGGACGAGTTGGCGATCCGCAGGCGCCTGTCCCTGCCGCCCATTGGGGAGGTGATGGTGGTCGAGGTTGCGGGAACCGACGACGGGTCGATCCTTGACGATGCATTCGAGGCCGCCATCGTGTACGGCCCGGGGCGGGCAGGCGATCGGCTGCGCTGGATGGTCCAGGGCGACGGCCTGGCCAGGGTCAAGCGGAAGCTGAGGAAGGCAGTCGTCCAACTGAGGCGCCAGGGCCTGAGAGTGCGGGTGGACGCGGACCCCCGCGATTTCTGACGCCGGCCACCGAAGTTCCCCGCCCGTCGACCTGCCCGTTTTTTCGCGCTCTCGCTATCGGGGGTTGAATCTGTCACACGCCCGACATATATTGCCCATCGCCAAGCACCCGTACCAGCCGATGAGATGCAACCGATCGGAACGGCCGGTCTGAGGGAACACAGAGGTTTATGAGCGGAGGCCGATTCCCGGCACCCAGCCGGGCATGGCCGACCACGCTCCAACAGGATGGGTGGTGGCGGGGGAGGGG